>JANRMF010000130.1:0-12496 GCA_033761815.1 Rickettsiaceae bacterium | reverse complement strand
GGATAGAATTGCATAAGCTTGATGATATGACCCATTTTTATTCTATCAATAGTTTTTCAATCATTCTGACCAAAACTGAAGATATAATAGAAAGAACTCTATATTTTATCCGAAATAGTATTGTTATTAAATTTGGCGAGTAAATAAATTTACATGAGAATGACTGGATTATAAAACTTACAGATAGCATATATAACGAGTGTGTGATGAGTGATTCAAAAAAAATCATACCGGTATTGAGGGCAGAGAATATAGAGAGAGTCAAAGATGATTTTGTAATACTTGGAGATTGGAATAAGCACAAACATAAAAATGGCCCAGCTCATTACTGCTTAATATCTCAATCTCGTGACGGAATAGTAGAAATTTACCCGCTCAGAAAATCGCAGTCGACAGAGGCAATTGAGCTTATTTTGGCTGGATATGAGTATACGGACAGCTCGATTTCAAACGGCGTGAATTTTGATCCAGATGGTAATAGGTTAGTGCTTTTAGAGCAAATGATGTATGATGATTAGACCTGATGAGGTGGGAAGTTAACATTATAACTATAGTAGGCCTTCCCGCATAACTAATTCCCGTTCTTATTACTCTCTGCAATCAATCTTATATTTTTTAGATGTTCTTCATAGCTTTCGGAAAAAATATGCTTTCCGCTTTTTCCATCTGTCACAAAATACAAATAGTTAGTATCCGCAGGGAAAAGAGCTGCCTTTAGCGCGCCAAGACCTGGAGATCCAATTGCGCCAGGAGGAAGCCCTTTCACCTTATATGTATTATATGGTGAGTCTATCTTCATGTCCTCCCCCCTTGGCATTCTCCCAAGCTCCACGGATCGCCCGTGTGTTATTGCATAAAGCGCTGTTGGGTCGGACTGAAGCGGCATCCCTATTTTTAACCTATTCAAAAAAACAGATGCGATTATGGGCTTTTCTTCATCTAACTTTGCCTCTTTTTCAATTATCGAAGCTAGTATAACAAGTTTTTTTACATCACTAATATTAGATTCAGGATTTATTTTATCCGAAAGCGAATTTAATACCTCGTCCATTTTGGCTCGCATTTTTTGGTATATTTCATTCTTCGTCTCTCCATAACTAAAGTGATAAGTATCTGGAAAAACTATACCCTCTTCCGAAATTACAGGAACATTACCCATGGCCGCGTCTTCATTTTCGAGAATTTTTTGAATTTGATAGCTCGTTAGACCCTCTGGGATGGTAATTTTTCTTATCTTAACTTCGCCTTCTGTAATTTTCCTGACAATATCTGTAAATTTTTCCTTAGGGAAAAACTCATATTCCCCTGCCTTCAGGTTTTTTTGCGATTGGATAATTTTGGTATAACCGAAGAAAAAATATTCATCCTCAATAAGGTGATGTCTTTTTAAGATTTTTCCTATATCAAGTCTTGATGTGCCTGGTTTTATGAGAATTGTCACTGATTCTTTTAAATTATTCTCCCATTCCAATTTGCTTTCGTATAATCCATAAAGCGTAAAGCAAGCTATAACCGCCACAAATAATGCTAACTTCGAAAAAAATCCGGATATTTTAGAGGACATAAACTATTGATTTCTTATTTAGGGTTACAAAATAAAGTGGTTAAACATGCTCATCTTGATCTCAAATTTTTTTCAAAATCAAGCTAGTATTTGTACCCCCAAAACCAAATGAATTACTCAAAGCATATTCAAATTTATGTTCTTTAGGTACGTGCGGAACCAGATCTATCCTCGCTTCATCCATAACATCATCAAGATTTAATGTCGGAGGGATAATTTGGTGATGAAGACTCAGAGCTGTGTAAATAGCTTCAACACTTCCCGCTGCGCCAAGCAAATGGCCTATAGAAGATTTTGTTGAGGACATTTTAACTCCAGGGTTTGTTTCAAGGAACATAGATTGCACCGCAAAAAGCTCAGAAGCATCTCCTATTGGCGTTGATGTGCCATGAGCGTTGATATATCCTATATCTCTTACATCAATCTGAGCATCAATTAAAGCTCTTTTCATCGCATCTACTCCGCCTCTTCCTTCTGGATGGCTGGAGGTAATGTGATAAGCATCTCCGCTAAGACCATATCCGGCAAGTTCAGCATATATTTTGGCGCCTCTTTTTTTTGCGTGTTCATACTCTTCCAAAACAACAACTCCTGCACCCTCTCCCATTACAAAACCAGATCTTGCTTTATCCCATGGTCTTGATGCTTTTGTTGGATCATCATTAAAATTTGCGCATAAAGCTCTGGCTGCTGCAAATCCCGCAAGACCAAGCGGAGTGATAGCCGCTTCTGATGAACCTGCTACCATAACATCCGCATCTCCGTAAATAATCATTCGCGCTGCATCACCTATTGCATGCGCCCCTGTTGCGCAAGCTGTTACTACGGAATGGTTTGGCCCCCTGAACCCATATTTTATGCTCACTTGGCCTGATAATAAATTAATCAAACATGAGGGAATAAAAAACGGACTAACCTTGCCAGTTTCTCTCAGTTGAAAAGCGGTATTTTCAATTGTCTCTAGACCTCCGATTCCTGAGCCAAGAATTACACCTGTTCTTTTCAGATCTTCCTCTTCAGTAGGCATCCACCCACTATCCTCTACTGCTTCTTTTGCTGCAACAAAGCCATATTGGATGAATCTCGCCATTCTTCTTGCGTCAACTGGGTTGATATATTCATCTGGATTAAAAATTCTACCCCCTTCTCCTTCGCCTTGAGAAACCTGGGCTGCTATTTTTACTGGGGAGTTTGATACGTCAAACTTATTGATTCTTCTAACACCTGACCTTGAGGACATAAGAGATTCCCAGTTCTCTTTTGCATCAAACCCTATTGGCGTAATCAAGCCAATTCCAGTAATAACTACTCTTTTCTTTTTCATAAATCTCTTCTAAATATAAGATGCTTTTTTATACCAGAGATAAGGCAAAAAATGCAAATAGATTCTTCTTTCCTTAAAAGAAAACTTACATAGCTAGATTATTGAACTGAGCTCTATTTACCTTTTCTAATTTCTATTAATAATTTCTCAGATAAAAAAATTCCCAAAAAAAACGAATTTTTTTGAATTTTATGATTGACATATTGTTTCTCCATCTGGTAATGTAACCATAAGTTTATTTAACACGGAGATCAAAATGAACCATAAGTATATTTTTAAATTAATCGCCATTTCAACTAGTCTCTCGACTTTAACGCTTTTTAGCCTTGATGCTATCGCAAATTCTCGGAGCGCAACTCCAAATCCACCTCAGCCATCTGGGGATCAGGCAGCAAGTATGAATGAAGGACAGACTATCTGGGAGGGTGTGTTTGGAGCTCAAAAACCAAATCCTACTTCAACGCCGCAATTACCTAATAAACAAAAAGGAAAGCATGGAAGCACTCCCCCAAAAAATTCTTTTGTTTCATCGCAAACAGAGGTTAGTAAGGGCTTTGGTGGCGAAGATATAGATAGGGAAGATGTTTTGCATAATCCTCTGCAATTAGAGAGGGTGAGAAACGGTATTATGTTGCTTAATCAAGAAATTCAATACAAACAAAACAAGGCAGATAGACGTGCAAAAAGAGCAGCAATGGAGGGAGAACAAGCTACAATTGATGCTGCGAAAAATGTAACTGGGAAGCCAATACAAGAAACCCATGTTATTGCAGGTGCGAATAATCCTGAATCAGCCAAACCTGCCATGAAAAATTTAAGGCCAATGCCGACCATTACGGGCGAACTTCAAAAGCAAGGCGGCAAATTCATATCAGACGTGTCAAAAATAAGCACTGAGCCGGAAGCTCCGAGCGCTCAAGGAGCTAGATTGCATGCTCAAACTAAAGATGAAGCAGGGAGACTTATAAATGATCTTAGCACACTTAAAACTCAAAAAAATATGCAAAGTATCCCCGACACCTCAGATAATTCTCTTCCGCTTGGGATCGAGAGATATCCAGAGATAGGAACCGATTATGGTAGCGAAGATGAACAACCATTTGAGGTACCGAAGCATACCCCAGATAACCCTACCCTAGCAAAAACGTCAGAACCAATTCAACCTGAAACCCAAGCTCAAGTCGACAATGATTCTGGCATGATAATAGGAGACGAGGGCCCGCATGTAGCACCAGCTCACAATGAAGAATATAACTATGGTCCTTTGGATCATTTGGACAAAATAAAATCTTCCCCTCACGGGATTTTAGCAAGAATTATAGAGAGAGGGAATATAGGAGGGGAAGAAGGGAAGGCTATAGCAAGGAAGCTAAAGGTAAGAGCGGTTCTAGATGCTGTTGATAAAAATAACGAAGAAGATAAAAAGCGAGAGGTTGGCGGAGACGATAATCTTAGTAAAAATTCAGCCTCAACGCAAATTGCTCAAAAAGTAAACGGTGGATCTAGCGTCTCTTCCGAGACAAGTAGTATATCAAACCCAGAAACAGGTGCGACTGACAAAGAGGATGATTCTCGCAAAAAATCCAAACTAGGAGATGGTGAGGAATTAGCAAAGTCTCATGAAACCGGTAAAGAGAGCGATACGGGATCGCACAAAAGAGATACTTCTAAGCCAGATGAATTGTTATTGACTCTTGATGAAAAGAAGAAAGATAGTGATGTTAATGACTCAATAGGTGGAAGCGGCGATGGAGGCGGATCCACCCCTCCGGATGAGAAGCTAGCATTTGATGAGGAAGATGATGAAAGAAAAAGGGCTTCATTAAGAAATTCGGTTTCTTCTCTGCATATGAATTCATTATTGCTCTCTAAATCCATAGTAGATAGTGTGCAAAATGATATAAATATCAGGCTAAGTACTCTTGCTGTAAACCAGTTCGGACTTGCATCTGGCGATGAATCATATGGAGTGAGAGGAATTTGGGTTTCTGGAATATTTGGAAATGGAGCATTATCCAAGTCTACATACTCTAAAGGTCTGAAGTCTGAGTTTATGGGAGGATCTGCTGGTATAGATTTCGAGATTAATGATAGTAACTTAATTGGAGCGTCGTTTGCTTATGCTTCTGGCAACGCAAAATCTAAAGATTTCCAAAAGCTCAAAACAAATACAAGGAACTATATTTTCTCTCTATACACTCAGTCTAAGCTAACTGAAAATATAGTGTTGAATAATACTATCTCAGCTGGGTTTGGTAAGTATCAAACAAAAAGACCAGAAGGAGAGAATGTCTTCAAAGGAAAGACAAATACAGATTCTATGAAAATTCAGACAAATCTTGGTTATTTATTACCCATTTCTGCTGAAAATAATGTATTTTTCATACCAAGCATTGGATTTAAATATGAGAGCTACAAAATAGGATCATACAAAGAAACTGGCAGTAAATCTGGAGAAGGATTCTCCATTGGAAAAGCATCTACCAATGGTTTTTCAGGCATTCTTGCTGCATCTTTAGCCTCTGCTCAGAATTTTTCTGAGGGAATGAAGGCGGTTCCATCCTTGAATTTCTCAGTAGAAAAGCGGTTTTCAGGCAACAAGGGAAATGTGGTTAAAATCATAGATGATGGATCTACTTATCCCTTGAAAGGAGGGAATCAAGCCAAGTATTTAGCATATAATGCTGGTGCATCTGTTGCTTTATCTGGAGCTGATCTTGAGCTTGTTGCAGGGTATAATTTTCATAAGCAAAATAAGTACCAATCTCACCAAGGAAACGTTAAACTCAGAATACTGTTTTAGTATATTAGTTTTTTTTCGGAGTTTGAGAAGGCCTCAATTTGGGGCCTTCTTTTTTTTGACCCTCCCCCATAAAGATTTATCTACATGGAAATAATTTTTTACTCCACATTATATAGAGACTCGCTCCAATCTAAAAAATGACCTCCGATTAGCTCGTGATTATATTCCTTATTAGTAATATGACTGACATAATCATCTGAATAGCTAAAAAAAATACCACCTCCAAGGATCTTATCTGCATAATGTAGATAATGTATCGAAAGAGTAATATCTTCTTTATTTTTCTCATTTGCCCTAGAATGGATATCCATCAGCACATCCATTAAGGAATTTCCCTGATGAGTATCTGATATATTTGCGCCCCAAGGTATCATAAAATTTACTATCTCGTGTATTTGCGGAACATAGTAATTTATGCTCGAAGAAAGTTTTACATAATTAACAGCTGCCCATAACGGTGTCTCATCATAAATATTTTTTGCGAATATATTAGCGCCCGCAATATATAGGAGTTTGACTATTTCTATAGACCCACTTTTGCATGCGGAATGTAGGGGTGTGTTACCATTAGTATCTATGGCATTTACAATTGCTCCTTTAGTTAGGAGATATTTTACCAAGTCGCTATTTCCCCTCATTAATCCGCAAACTTCGTGAAGAGGAGTTGTGGAATATAAACCTCTGGGATTTACATCAATACCCTTGCTCACAAGCAATTTTACCAATTCGAGATTATTATTCCTAGATGCGGAATTCATGAGTATGATTTCCTCGTCTTCATCAATTTTAGCTTCATTTTCTAGAAGGATTTTTGCAGACTCAGTTTGATTGTAAGTAATCGCCGCACAAATCGGAGAGATATTTGAAGAGTCCTTCAAAGAGAGATCCACCCCTTTTTCTATTAAAATTCTGAGCAAATCGCTTCTGTCAAAGAAAATAATTGTATGAATAAGTCTAAAATATGAACCTATTATAGGCTTAGTTGTAGACGCGTTTAAATCTGTATCTGGCATATTAATAAGCTCTAATGCCTTAGGCGAATCCCCTTTTTGCAAACTATTAAATACCTCTAAAGTTCTGTTAATCATATAGATTTTCTCTCGTAATTTCTTGACATGTTACTCCTAACTGATTTTTTTTCAATAGACTTCTTGTCAAAATAGATGGTTATGCATGTGCCGAGTGGTATATAGTCAAGTTCAGGAGATAAGTCTGTGTAAATAATCTACATAAGAGTTGGATTTTAGCTTAGAAATTCTTTTCACAAGATCAGAGTGAGTAATCCATCCTTGATTGAAGGCAATTTCTTCTGGGCATGCAATTTTAATACCTTGCCTCTTTTCCATCACCTGCACATAATGAGATGCTTCGAGCAAAGATTCAAAAGTTCCAGCATCAAGCCATGCGGTACCCTGCTCTAAAATAGCCACACTTAGTTTCTTTTCTTGTAGATAAAGATTTTGTATATCGGAAATCTCAAGTTCACCTCTTGCTGAAGGTTTAAGTTGTTTTGCCTTTTGAACAACAGTGTTATCATAAAAATATAGACCAGTAACTGCATAATTTGAGACGTAATTTTTTGGCTTTTCTAAAATTTGTTTAACCGTTCCATCATTTTCAAATTCCACAACCCCGTATCTTTCAGGGTCTGAAACCCTATACCCAAAAACAATAGCGCCATCTTTGAGTTTGCAAGCTTTTGCAACTTGCGCAGAAAATACTGGACTGTAAAATATATTATCACCCAGAATGAGACATACAGAGGAATCTCCTATAAACTTTTCCCCCAAGATAAAACTTTGAGCTATTCCTGCTGGGCTTTCTTGCGGAATGTATGATAGCCTGACACCAAAATCTGACCCATCTCCGAGGGCTTTTTCTATTCGTGGCAAATCTTCCTTTGTGCTAATGATTAGAATATCTCTAATGCCCGCTTGCATGAGGTTGCTCAGAGGGTAATATATCATAGGCTTGTCGTATACAGGCAGAAGCTGCTTACTAATTGCCGATGTTATTGGGTAGAGCCTTGTGCCTAGCCCACCCGCTAAAATTATACCCTTCATTTTCTCTGGCCTTTTTTTAATTTACAAAGTTCAGGGCAAGAAGTCATCATGGGGAGCCTTATTAGGGTCATTCTGATTCGTACTTTTTCGAGCTGCCAGCAAGGAAGCTACGCATCTTACGAGACCTAGAAGGGTGTTTGAGCTTCCTGAGTGCTTTTGCCTCGATTTGCCTTATCCTCTCTCTCGTCACATTAAATTGCTGCCCCACTTCTTCTAATGTATGGTCTGTGTTCATACCTATGCCAAATCTCATTCTAAGCACCCTCTCCTCTCTTGCAGTAAGACTTGCAAGTATACGAGTAGTAACTTCACGCAAATTAGATTGAATTGCTGCATCAAGTGGCATTACAACGTTTTTATCCTCAATAAAATCTCCAATATAGCTCCCATCTTCATCCCCAACTGGATTTTCAAGACTAACCGGCTCTTTTGCGATTTTCATGACTTTGCGAACTTTCTCTACGGGCATAGAAAGCCTCTGAGCAATTTCTGCGGCAGTTGGTTCATATCCGAGCTCATTTAGCATTTGCCTTGATGTTCTGATGATTTTATTAATAGTCTCTATCATGTGAACAGGTATACGAATTGTTCTTGCTTGATCAGCGATAGATCTTGTAATAGCCTGACGAATCCACCAAGTAGCATATGTCGAAAACTTATATCCTCTGCGATACTCAAATTTATCAACAGCTTTCATAAGGCCAATATTGCCCTCTTGAATTAGATCCAGAAATTGTAATCCCCTATTTGCGTATTTTTTTGCAATCGAAATAACAAGCCTCAAATTTGCCTCAATCATTTCTTTTTTTGCTCTAGACTCTTGCCTTTCGCCTTTTTGAACCGAATTTACCAATTTTTTGAACTGGTTGATAGGAAGCCCAACTCTAATCTCAATATCCTTAAGAGAATTGATAAACTTCGTAATAGACTCTTCTTCCTTTTCAATAAAATTTACCCATGTAGAATTTTTTATGTTTCTTAGAGAGTTGACCCAGTCATCATCAGATGTGCATTTTAGGTAATTGTCAAAAAAGGATTTTCTATCCACTTTGTGCTTTTCTGCTAGTTTCAAGAAATTTGTCTCTTTTGCAATCAGCTCTTTATTCGCAGTATATAGTTTTGAGAGTATCTCATTGAACCTTTTTTCATTTATCCTAAGCTGGTCTATTTCCGAGATAAATTGTTCAACAAGCTTGTTATATTGTTTATTTTTCTTTAGGTCCGAATATGCGTCTTTAAGGTATGTATCTTTGATAATAACGAGCAACTCTTCTGATATGTCAGAGATCACTTCCATTCTAGCAAGCGTAGCTGGGAGCTGGAGTTGCTCCATCTCAGAAAAACTTTCCCTTGTTGAAGGTCTATCCTCATCATCCTCGATTGCACCACCTTCTGCATCATCAAAGCCCTCTTCTGACTCACTCTCCTCATCTTCATCAGAGTCAAGACTATCCTCCGAGGCAAATACTTCCTCTTTTTCTGTCAAATGAGACTCAAGATCTATCAAATCTCTAAGGAGCATTTTTTCAGAAGAAAGATCTTCGTACCACTTAATTAAAAGCTTCATTAAACTTGGACTCTCGCACAAGGAGGTAATCATTATCCTCTTGCCCTCCTCTATTCTCTGAGCAATTTCTATTTCCTTGTCCCTAGATAGTAGAGAAACCCCTCCCATATCCCTTAAATACAACCTCACTGGGTCATCTGTTGTCCCGGCTAAATCTTCCTCTTCCTGCTCCTCATAGTCATAATCCCCAGAATTCTCTACGAGCTTAACATCTTCATCGATACTAATATCAAGCTTGATATCGTCATCACCATCATCTTCTATAATATCTATTCCAACATCCGAAAATGATGAGATGGCTTTTTCGAGATCATCTACACTCAAATTAGGATTTTCGGGAATAGCCTTGTTAATTTCATCATAAGTTACCGAACCCTTCTTTTTTCCTTGGGTTACTAACTTTTCTAGCTTTTCTTCTTTGTCGTTCATTTCAATAGTCATTATTGTACAAAACCTGTATCAAAATTGTTTATTTTTTCTCTTGTGGATTTAATTTCATTGAGGTAAAATTGTGTTCTCTCCTCGATATTTTCGTTGTTAAGAGTGATCATATTTTTAAACTCACTCATGAGAATGCAAAGATATCTCTTTGAAAGTAGATAATCCAAGACATCAGATGACTTATTCTTAACATCAAGCGACTCAATCGCCTTATTATATTTTGAAGATAATATTTCAAACTCTTGGCAAAAGCTAGTATTTTTTATATTATTCTCAAAATTTAAAATTTTTGAGTCCTGATTAAAACTTTCCTCAGAATTTAATATGAACTCAATTGCATACTCTATTAACTCCCCTCTCTTTGATGAATTTTGAATCACCGAGAGAGCATCCATCTTAGACTCATGATCTATTGCCCCGATATTCATAATCACAAAAGAAAGGATAAGATCGTCAAGCCTCTCAAGCTCAGGCTCTTGAATTATTATATTACTTATTTGCGAAGATTGTGGGGCAAAATTTCTCTTATTATAAAGGCTCCAGCAACTTGTTTTGAAAAATTGCCTCATATTTTTTGCAAGAGTCTGATCTCTTATTGCTTTAACATATTCATCAAGCTCGAATTCAATCGCGGCTCTCTCTTCCGCCGTTTGGTGAGGTTTATTTTTAGCAAACTGGATAAAAATATACTCAGAAAGACTCAGTCTCTCGCTTATCAATCTTTGGAAATTTTCTTTGCCATATTTATTAAGCATGTCATCTGGGTCAAAATTTTTTGGCATAACCAAAAAACTTATCTTCTTTTCGCTAGAAACAATCCCAAGGGCCAAATCTAATATTTTTTTAGACGCCCTAACCCCCGCATCATCCCCATCTAGACAGACAACAAGCTCGGGAGCAAGCTTCCATAGCTTTAAAATCTGAGGCTCTGTAACAGCAGTTCCAAGAGATGCAACCGCATTTTGGAACCCAAATTGATGAAGGGTTATTACATCAAAATATCCCTCCACCAAAATTACCATTCCCATTTTATGCGCATTTGTGGATGCGATATTCTCTCCGTATAATGTCTCTCCTTTTTTGAAAAACAAAGTTTCAGGGGAGTTGAGATACTTAGGCATCTCATCTTTAATTGATCTGGCGCCAAATCCAATTACTTTTCCAAATATAGAAATTATCGGGATAATGATCCTATTATTAAAAAACTCATGATATCTACCGTCTGATCTCTTGCTAACTAAACCACATTTAGCAAGGTCATCTAATTTTATTTTTTTACTTGAAAAATGCTCGAGTAATTCTCCGTTTTCACCGGTAAACCCTATATTATACTTAGTGATAATATCTTTTTTTATCCCCCTATTCGTCAGTATTTCAATAATTTTGGGGTTTAATTTTGATGTATAAAATTTTGAAGCATCAAGCATGATGGACATAATCCTGTCGGATTCTTCTATTTCCTTTTTCTCTTCTTCGGAAAAAGTTGGTAGAGGAATATTGAATTTTTCCGCAATTTTATATGCACCGTCTTTATAAGAACAATTAGTTTGCTCCGATTCTAGCTTGATTACATCCCCATGAGCACCGCACCCAAAGCAATGGTAAAATCTTTTTTTATTATTTATTGTAAAGGAAGGTGTTTTTTCGGAGTGAAAGGGACAAAGGCCAATATATTCGTGACCCTTTTTAGAAAGCGAGGTATATGACCTTGCAACATCGGATACAAAAACTGCATCCCTAATTTTTTCATAAAAATTTGTCAGAGTATTTTTCATTGTCATATGATACAAAAAATATGCCTTATATGCAAGAAATGATTTAAATTCATGTTTTTTCAGAGATAAAATTACTATTGACAACTACCAAATTACATATAAACAAGTGAATCTAATCGATTAATATACACGGCAGCCTCATGAATCAGACATTAACTTCCTTTAGCTAAAATTTTATTGCCAATGTTATTAAATTGCCCTACTCCTCATGCAATAAGATTGTTTGAGTTAGGTTACAGCGCAGACAGAAAAAGAGTTCCTAAGTGGCTTTGAGGAGTGTTTCGGAGTGATAAAAGATAAAAGACAGAGCGCTAAATCTAGTCACCCTCTAATGGAGATATTGTTTTTAACTATAGTCTTTTATGTTGAATTAGCTACATTGTTGACTCGTCGCTCACCTAAAAGACTATAGTCAGAGATTTAAACAAAATCCCAAGTAGTGTAGACTGGCGGAATATTGCATGCGTCATAAAGATTTGTGGCGAAGTAGAGACCAAAGGTACTACTACCATCTCTACCAATTATTACATTAGTAGCAGCCAAAATTCCGCTGCACAAATCATGAAATCTATAAGAGCACATTGGTCCATAGAGTCCATGCACTGGATGGTTGACGTAGTATTTAAAGAAGATGCGAGCGCAATGTGCAAAGGAAACATTCCTGCAAACATGGCAATAGTAAGACGATTCGTATTAAATATATTAGGTAATATGAAAGGTAACAGAGAAACAAGACCAAACCTCATGAGAAAAATAGGATGGTCGGCAGATTACCTTCATAAGTTTATACGGATGTTAGGGTTTGATTCATGAGGCTGCCGTGGATTAATATATCGTTTGTTTAAAATAAAAAAAGAGTCAAAAATGATAAAAGCAGGAAAATTAAACATAAAGACACAGGGTATAATTACACTTGGAGCTTTTAATACTGAACATGGCGCAAATCTAACGCGCGGATC
>JANRMF010000129.1:0-4594 GCA_033761815.1 Rickettsiaceae bacterium | reverse complement strand
AGAATGAGTTCCAAACCTTGCTTCATCGAAGAAAAATACTTCATGATCCTGATTTTGACACACTAGATTTTGTAGATTTTTTTTTGAATTCTTCTTGTTATTTATGAGATTTGGTATTATTCATAATAAGCCTTTATTTATGATGATGTTAATAAAGAGCAAAACTTATACACAAGCTCCACAAGCTCATAACCAGAAGCGCAAAGCACTAGCAAGAAGTAGAGCTCGTTTTGCACTTCTTAGCTTATGGATTTGTGCATAAGTTTTACCATATCATTCATCTACACCCTAACACAAAGACACAATTATATCAACGGTCCTCTTCTACTAGAAGAGCTAGGTTTTAAGAAATTGCCAAAATACTCTAGTGATGTTTTTTTAATGTAATATCGAAGAGATATGAGAATAAATCGACAATTATAACGACGAATAAAGAGTTAGATTGCGGAATGATATATTTGAAGAAGAAGTGCTGACAAGAGCGATAATAGATAGAGTAATGCACCATGCTTATATCTTCAATATCAAGGGCAAAAGCTACAGGACAAAAAAATTAAAAATTGAGGATAAAATGGGCTAAAAAATTTTCTCATTACTGGCCCCTTTTTGACGTAATTTAGTGGTCCCTTTTTAGTTGACATTGACAGGCAACATATTAAAAGTAATACTATTCTCAATAAAATCTATGATACTCTTGATATTCTAGAATATGAAGTTTGTGAATTTATTAAGTCAATATCGGATAAAACTATATCACAAATTTGTTCAGTCAATTGGTTTAATTAATTGTGGGATTTGGTATAATGCCATTTTACATAAGTTCATCCCAAAAAAGACTGATTTTAACAAGATAAGCAATGATAACGTTATTGATGCAAATACAAAACTTAATAACCTACCAAGAAAATGTCTAAATTATCTGACTCCCAATGAAGTCTGGGATAAGTTGCAAAATCATCAGCGTTGTGCTTGAAACTGGAATGTTTCTATAACTTGGAAATTTTCGCAGCTAATCTGCTGATTTTTCTAGAAGCATTATTCGCTTTTAATAAACCTTTCTGGGCTCCTCTTGCTATCTCTGATTGAGCTTTTGTGAAAGTGGATAGAATATCTTCAGATGAACTATGAGCTGATATTGCTTCATGTACTTTCTTTATATAAGTCTTTATTCTGCTGAGTCTATTCTTATTTACGGCTGTTCTTGCCTTAATTTTTCTAATAGATTTTTTCGATGATGAGTTATTTGCCATAATTATTTCCTAGTTTATCTGCCTTGGTTTTTGTGAATTTTTTCAATTTTAGAAGGACTTTTTATCTTCGGCTGCTTTGTTTCCGCTTTGTTTTCTGGTTTTGCTTTCGGTTGCTTTTTTGCTTCCTCTGTCTTTGCTGCAGGCTTAGCAGACTTTGTTGTCTTAGAGGACTTCTCAGATTTCTCGGATGCGTCTTTATCAACCGAGTCTATCTCTGAATCCTGTAGTTTTGTTGATGATTTAGAAGATTTTTTTGCCTTTTTTACATTTTTTGCATCTTCCAGATTTTTTAGACTCGACAATAAAGTTCCTTTTGCAGACTCATCTCTTTCAACAAATTCAATATATGCTACTGGGGCAAAGTCACCATATCTGAATCCAGATTTGATTATTCTTGTATATCCGCCAGGTCTTTTTTGATATCTCGGACCAAGGGTTGTAATCAATTTCTCAACTGCTACTGTATCTTTAATTGTCGCAATTAATTTTCTTCTAGACGCAAGTGACGGGGTTCTTGAAACTGTGACAAGCTTTTCAATATATCTTCTGAGCTCTTTAGCTTTAGGCAAAGTGGTTTTGATTTGCTCATGAGTAATTAGAGCAACAGTCATATTTGCAAGCATAGACTTTCTATGACTACTTGTTCTGTTTAATTTTCTTCCTTTGATGTTATGACGCATTTTTCTATCCTAAATTAATATGGATCTTCGTATTTTTTTGCAAGATCTGTTAAATTTTCTGGTGGCCAATCAGCTATTTCCATGCCAAATTTAAGGTTATAACTTGTGAGTATTTCCTTGATTTCGTTCAGAGATTTACGACCAAAATTTGGTGTTTTTAGCATCTCTGATTCGGTTTTGATAATTAGATCACCTATATAAACTATATTGTCATTTTTCAGGCAATTTTGAGATCTAACAGAAAGTTCAAGTTCATCTACTTTTTTGAGTAGAACCGGATTAAACGGCAATTCTTCCATAGATTCTTTTGCTTCTTCTTCTACCTCTTCAAAGGTGATAAATGGTTGCAATTGATCCTGAATTATTCTCGCAGATAATGCAACAGCAAGATCCGGAGCAATAAAGCCATTTGTTTCTACGTGCATGATTAGTTTATCATAGTCCGTAACCTGACCAACCCTTGTATTTTCAACCTTGTAGCTAACGTTTCTTACGGGGCTATATAGCGCATCAATATTGATAGTGCCAAGTGGCTGTTCTGTATCTCTTATGCTCAAAGCAGGAACATAACCTTTGCCACTTGTGCATGTGAACTCCACTTCAAGGTCAGAACCTTTGGCAAGTGTGCAGATTACTTGATCTTTTGTCAAAATCTCAACATCAGATGTAGATTGAATCATTCCCGCTGTAACAACACAAGGCCCAGAGACTTTAAGTCTAATTATTTTTGGCTCAGCGGTATGCATTTTGACAACAATAGATTTAATATTCAGTATGATATCTGTTATATCTTCCTTCACTCCCGAGATAGAAGAAAATTCATGATCCACCCCCGGTATTTTAATAGAAGTAATAGCAGCGCCTTGAAGGGATGAAAGTAAAACTCTTCTGATGCTGTTTCCAATAGTATTGCCCCAGCCTCTCTCTAGCGGATCGACTGTGATCTTGGCGATATTTGGTCTATTTTCATCAATAGATACGGAAATTTTACTAGGTTTAATTAGTGAATTCCAATTTCTGTTTAATAGTGACATATGTATGATACCCTGAAATTATACTCTTCTTCTTTTTGGTGGCTGGCAGCCATTGTGAGCAACTGATGAAACATCTGTTATTGTAGTGACAATAAAATTCTGATTAAACACAGCTCTTAGGGCTGATTCACGCTGAGAGCCTGCTCCTTGTACTTTTATTGAAAGTGTTTTTAATCCATGTTCTTTAGCATCAATAGCAGCTTTATCTACCACAACTTGAGCAGCAAATGGTGTAGCTTTTTTCGCTCCTTTAAAACCGTTTGCACCTGAGGACGAGGATGCTATAGCGTTCCCTTGAACATCAGTAAAAGTAACTATGGTATTATTAAAAGTCGCTTTAATGTGAACGACTCCCAGGGAAATATTTTTTCTTTTCTTCTTTTGCTTAACTGCAGGAGAACTCATTATTTTACCTTTGTATTATGCTTTATTTTGTAACTTTCTTTTTACCAGCAATGGCAACAGCCTTACCTTTTCTTGTTCTTGCGTTAGAGTGTGTATTCTGACCTCTAACCGGAAGCTTTCTGATATGTCTAAGGCCTTGATAACAGCGAATATCCTTTTTCTTTTTGATATTAAGACTTACATCTCTTCTCAAATCGCCTTCAACTATATATTCTTTTTCAATTATCGATCTCAAAGCTACAAGCTCATCATCATTTAAATCTTTAACTTTCTTGCTCTCAGATATATTTGTTTTTGCGCAAATTACACGAGAAAGAGAAAGGCCTATACCGTGTATATAAGTCAGCGATATTAAAAGGCGTTTATTTGTTGGTATATTTACTCCAGCTATTCTAGCCATCTATTCAGAACTCCCATAAGTAATGTATGAAGTAGGATAATATTAAAATATTCCTGTTTGTCAATATTTTTAATTTGTTTTTTTGCTAATAAAAGACTTATTTTTGGCCAGCGCTAGATTTTGCAAAAAAATTACATAAAAAATCAATTTAAAAAATGTTGTAAATCTGAGATAGGATAGCGCATTTCACCTAAATAAACTTTTAGACAATAATCCAATCTTGCAATCACTTGGTCTGAATATAAAATTTTTTCTTTATATATCAATTTAAAAAAATATACTGAAATATATCGACACAAAAACGCAAATCTATGCAAAATAACACTGATTCTATAAAAGGTAGCAAAGAGACAAAAAGGGCTCTGCAGGCGTTTGCTTGGCGAGGTCTGAAAATACCACTCTGGATAAAAAAGAAATTTTGACGGGCATAATTTAATCGCCAAAGGGCATATTAAATTAAAAGAATACCAAAAAGCCATTGATGCATTTGATATGGCGCTTTCATCAAGGCATAATGACATAGAAACAATGTTTAATAAAGCTGGTGTATTATATTTATTGGAGAAGTATGAAGAAGCGATCGAATCTTTTGAGAAGATAATTAATATTAATTACAATCACTTTGATACCCATAAATTAAGGGACTCTGCCTTATTTGCATTAGATAGGGCGGATGAGGTTATGTATAGTCTTTTAGGCTCAATTAGATACTAGGCGCGAGGAGAGAAGCCTATGAGTATTCATATCTTTACCCATAAGTTTTGCAAGAGTTAAAAGTTTCAAAAGCCAAAGTGAAATCCTTGAGTCGTTGCAGGCCTATCCACA
>JANRMF010000128.1:0-9459 GCA_033761815.1 Rickettsiaceae bacterium | reverse complement strand
CTTTTATTTAGAAAATATAATATCTCTTAGATAATATTACATATGGCTTTCGATAAATTCGAAATCTTTTAGCATATATCCTCTGCCCCAAACTGTTTCAATATAGTTTGTTCCGCCAGCAAGATCAGCTAATTTTTTACGTAACTTACATACAAATACGTCGATGATTTTAATTTCAGGCTCATCCATTCCGCCATATAGGTGATTAAGGAACATTTCTTTTGTAAGAACGGTACCTTTTCTCATAGCAAGTAATTCTAGTATAGCATATTCTTTGTTGGTCAAATGAACAGGCTTACCGTCTACTTCAACGATTCTTGTATCAAGATTAATTGCTACTTTGTCAAATCTAATGACTGACTCAGAATGACCCTTAGATCTTCTAACGATAGCCTGGATTCTTGCAATTAACTCACCTTTGTTAAATGGCTTTGTTAAGTAGTCATCAGCACCAAAGCCAAGCCCTTTAATTTTTTGATCAGCAGCAGAAAGACCAGATAGGATCAGGATAGGTATCTTGACTTTTGCAGATCTAAGTCTAAGTAAGACTTCATATCCATCAATATCAGGTAACATAAGATCAAGAACTGCAATATCGTAATTATATACTTTTGCAATTTCTAATCCATCCTCGCCTAGTTCCGCTGTGTCACATATAATACCCTCAGAAGCAAGTGCGAGCTCAACTGAACGTGCGGTTGCTGGGTCATCTTCAATAAGTAAAACTCTCATAATTTATCCTCAATATGTTGTTATTTTTTTCTAATAAGTTTTTTTGTACTAAATATCCGAGCTTAAATAGATACACAAATTATGCATTTATGCAATCATTAAGCAAGGACAAAAGCTGTTTAGAACTTATTAAGCTTTAAACGCATGCATTATGCTACTAAAAAATTTTTATTTCAAGTGTTTTTTTCACGTTTTTTGCAAAAATCTTAATCCAACACCTAGAAGGCAGATTCTATAAAGGTTCCAAGCCGATTTAGAACTGTTCGATAGGAATAAATTTTCTTCCTGCGTATGCAAGAGGTCCAATTTTTTCATAACTTGCAAACCCTGTAGTTGCCCGTCCCGTGATTATTGAATGATCTCCCGCATCAAAAACACTTTGTTTTTCTAATATAATATAGCCACATGTGCCTTCTAAAATAGGAATCTCATTTTCATGAGAAATCAATTTTACAAACTTAAATTTATCTAAATCTTTCTTCGCAAAATTTATTCCAACTTCAATTTGATTACTTGCGAGAAAATTTATAGCAAACTGCTCGCACCTAGCAAAAGAATTATAACCTCCAGCCTTTTTATCTATGCAAAAAAGTAATAATGGTGGCTCTAGTGATACAGATGTCACAGAACTAGCGGTAAAGCCATAGTGCGCGCCCTCATAAAGAGTAGTAACTACTGTTACACCAGAAATATGTCTTGATAAAATTTCTTTGAATAAATCATGCTCCATAATATTAGACTATTGCAGCCATTTATTCTTAAGACGCTTTAAAAAGCCATTTTTATCTAGTTTTGTTATTATCTCATTGATTCTAGGTGTCAATTTTGAATTTTTAGCAAGAGCTATTGCAAATTGAGATTTAGTATTGGGCAAGACAAAAAAACTAAGCTTACCATGTTTTGAGGCAAATTTCATAGCTTGAACCTTTTCCATAACCAAAATATCAACATTTTTGCTTAGCAACTCTTTTACGAGAGTAAGATTATCCGGCAAAGTTCTAACGGACCCGCCTATAGAAGCTTTTGCCATTTTTTCCGCATATTCTGCCCAGGTAGTTCCAAACTGCGCTCCCAAAACCTTAGACTTAAGATCCTCCTCGGAATCAATTTTCATATCATCCCGGAATAATACTGCCATCTCAGTTTCTGTATAGGGCTTCGAAAAATCTGCATGAGCAAGCCTTGTTGGGCTCGGAGTTAATGCCGCAATTGCAACATCTACCTTGTCTGTGAGTAAAGACATAATAAGAGAATGAAAATCCAGGTTAGTGATCTCTAGCTCCATTTTCAGCTCTTTTGCTATCTCGGCCGCAAGATCTATGTCAAACCCGACTATTTTGCCATTTTCTACAAATTCAAAAGGGGGATTGTCTGCGGAGGTTGCAATAGCAAATTTTGTTTCCTTTTGCCCCGGGCTACATGATATCACAAAAAACCCAAGCGCTAATAGTAAAGATAGTATTTTTTTCATAAATTTCCCAAAAATTTTCCAAGTAGACCATGATTTGTAATACCCAGTAGCACTTCGCATGCAATGAGGATGATTATAATAATTTCCATTCTGGATGAGTGGATATAATTAAGCTCATTTGAAAGCATTGAATATAGCTCATGAATTGTATCAAGTCTGTGATTTAATATATTATGACGAACCTGAATATCCTGAAATTCAGCAGTCATTATATATAGGGGTTCATATCGAGGCCTGCGCCAGAAAAATTCAGGCGTATCTAATATGTCGCTATGTAAATTTATGGAATATCTCTCATTAAATAACATGCCTATATTTTTAGATATATCTTTCTTAGATAGTGAGACTGAGCCAGTTTTTGCAAGCTCTTGCTGAATAGGGGCTGTTTTTTCAAGCAAATTACTAACAGAATTCTCAAGAACTATCAGTTTAACAGACTGCGCAAGGGCGTGTGAGATAGACAGCTTCACAAACACAGAATCCTTGTGAAGCATAATCACATTCTCTTCCTCTTCTATGAAGGTTTTTTCGTTGCTCTCGTCTATCTTATAATAATTTAGGTCAAAAGGATGCTCGCTTAACTCATCTTTTACGAATTGTGAGCATTCTGCGATAAAATCTTTTTCTTGCTCTTCGCTAGCGCCCCATAATATAAGAGATCCGAAAGAAAAGCAAAAAGCATCTATAGTTTTATTTGCCGAGATTTTTCTTTGCACATGAGCAACGCCATCAAAAAAATTACACTCATCTCTTTTTTCCGAAAGGGATTTTGCGAAAGATGATATGTCAATTTCTTTACCAAGGCAATAGGAGGTGCACCTCATAATTCAAACTTTTCTTGAAGTAATTTTTCTTTATACTGCCCTCAGTATACAAGTTATTGGCTAAATTAGTCAAGAAATATAGATAATACATACTATAATTGCGATTGCGCAAAGAATCGACATACTCCATTATTTTTACACGAGATAAAGTTTCTATTACAAGAAACATTTCTCAGAAATAATTTAAACAATTTTTAGTAGGAGTATGTCTTATGGAATATCATAGCGGACTTGATGTGTCATTAAAAGAAACTTTTATCACTATTATAAATCAAGATGGTGAGATAGTGAAAGAGCAAGTAGTTCCAACTAGCGCTGACGCGATTTCGCAGTGCCTTCAAAATACAAATTTTGAATATAAAAAATAGGTATAGAAATAGGTATAGAGAGTGGTCAATTTTCTATTTCTTTATGTAAAGACTTAGTAAGTATCGAACTCCCTGTTATTTGTGTTGATGCTTTGACCTTTGGCAAAAGCATTATCTGCACGTATTAACATGAATGATAAGAATGATGCTTTCGGTATAGCTCAAATGATGAGAGCGAATTTATATAAAGAGGTTCATGTTAAATCAGATAACTCATGTGAGTTAAAGGTGCTTTTAGGCGCAAGAAATCAGTTGATGGCATCAAAGCAGCAAATCATGGGCACAGTTCGTGGACTTCTTAAGATATACGGACTCAAGATACCAGCTAAAACTCCAAAATTTGTTGCGCAGGTTAGAGAGGCTATATCTGTTTTAAATAGTATAAACGTCAAAGCTATAGAATCCACCCTTCCTAGTTTAGAATCAGTACAACGATCAATAGACGATTTAGATAATATTATATCAGAATACTGCAAAAATGATGAGGATTGTAAACTACTGATGACAATACCAGGAGTTGGCGTAATAACGGCAATTACATATAAATCGGGATTAGATGATCCAAAGAGATTTGAAGACTCGGATACCGTGGGGGCTTATATGGGACCAACACCAAGGCAATATGCATCAGGCGAGATAAATAGACAGGGCGGAATCTCAAAGATGGGTCCAAAGCAGGTTAGAACATTGTTGTATGAAGCAGCCCAATCTTTACTTATTGTAAGCAAGAAGAATAAGATCAAAAGGTGTGGGATGAAGATTATGAGAAAGAAGGGTAACAAGAAAGCAATAGTAGCAGTAGCAAGAAAGCTTGCGTTTGTGATGCATAGAATGCTTATAAACAGAACAGAATTTTGTTGTTAAATGAAATAAAAATAAAACAAAGAATTAATAGCAACGTCGTTTAACAAATAAAAAAAGAACATATTTTGCTATAGGATATGTATATTTGCACTGAATGTGAATCCGATGGAAGAGATAAGCGAGAGGATTGGTTGAGGCATGGACCTCGTATAATACATGTCGCCGTCACTTCCACCTAATCAGTATATTGAGGCATAACAAATATAAAGTTTACAAACTCTGTCATAATAGACCTCGGAGAGAACCATGGAAAAGATCGCACAAAATGTAAGTAGGTGTAAAAAAAGCAAAAAATGAAAATAAGGAGTTTGTATGAAAAATTCTTATTGACAAGAACGCAATTAGAGAACTAATCACCAGTTATAATAATACTAGGCGCGAGGAGCAAGGCCTACTAAATGCTAGGTTAGAGACAAGCAACAACGTAGGATTATAGATGTTGATTGGTATTAGATATTCATCGAAATGTTACTAATATATCTTTTGCTGAGGCGTTAAGGGAAAATAGAGCTTTAACCGAACCTTACTTAGCTCACAACGGAATTGGAGACGAAGGTGGGTCATCTCTTTCAGAAGGCCTGAGCGAGAATATCACACTAGTCACTCTCGATTTGTAGGGTAACTCAATAGAATCTCACCAAACCAATCTAATTCATGACCGAATTGGTGTAATATCTCGACTTATTGAAATGTCTACTTTCATAAGATCAGCACTTGAAAATGAGAGACACGAAATGCCAGAGATAGCCCCTCTTGTTGCGCCAATCCAAATTGTTGGTGCAAATAATAACTACCTGGATTCCGGAGCCGAAAGCGACGATATATCAGAAGATCTTGGGTTTCCCGATGATGATAGTGATGATATTGAGTTCTTGGGCCATAATTATTACCCAAGGGGCGAATAATAAAACGCTTATAAAGAATATATTCTGAGCGGTCTATTGGCCGAATACCATGCGCACTAGCTCTTTAGAAGCCAAGAGGCGTCTATATCTCCTGGCGTTAACTCATATATTCATATATCAATTATGAGAACTTGACTCAGAACTCAAAAGTAAAGATATTAGTGGTGAATATCTGGATCTTTAATCACAGTAGGCAAAGAAGTTAGTATCTTAAAAAAAATTCTGCCTTAGCTGGTGGGTCAAGGATCCTGTTTCATATAATCTAAATTAGAGATATCTATGAATTTAACGGGAAGATTTACGCAATCATTTATTCTAACGCTCTCATGCTTGCACCGCAGTCAATCCTTGATGAAACATGTAAGCTGTATACCTCATGCTTCAGATAATAAGGTTTTGTATTCCGAGGCAACAAATTTTCAAAATAATGCCCAGCAGATCTCGCTTGAAAAATCCGAAAGCAGCCAAATAAAGAGGATTCTCTCTGAGATATATGCATGCAAAGCAAATGAATTATACGAGAATAAGAAATTTTATGATTCCATGATTTTATTTGAAAATGCAGCAAATTACAACCCGGGATCTTCTCAGATAATGAATAATCTTGGAGTGGTGCTTACAAAATTAGAAGAATTTTCATTGGCAAGGTCAGTTCTAGAAGATGGGTATAAACTAAATCCAAACTCTACGGAGATAAATAATAACCTTGGCGTTGCTATCGCGCTTGAGGGGCACAATAGGCGCAGCGCACTCCCCTATTTTGCAAGGGCAAAGGAATTATACCCAGAGTCCGAAGCGATTCAGTTTAATTTTAACACGCTGGATACGAGTATATATAATTACACCTTGGTTAACGAATCATATTACTTAATCAGGTCCAAAATTCATGTAAAATTTGCAAAAAATGAAGACCTTCTCTCGAATAGCCTAAGGAACACTATACTTTCGCAATCTTGCTTATTACTGGATGCAAAAGAATTTAAAGAGCGCTCTGACATTATCTGTGCGATTATAAAAAAATATCGCAGTGATGATGAGGATGTTTTGAGTATCAAACGAGCGATCGATAAACCCCTATCTCCATATTTTATTCAAGAAGGACTGGATAAAATGCTACCTAAAGACCATGGATTTGACCAAATTGATTTATGCGCAAGCATATTCGAAAAATTACTCCCCTTTTCTAAAGATAAGGATTTTTGGTTCATTACTCAGGCTATCAAGAACTATCTCATATCAACTTACGCAGAAGATTTGAGAAATATATTCAATAATTTTGCCCGCCATGAGGCCGTGATAGATGCTGAGGATGAAGATCTAGCTTTAGATGCAGACAACTTACGAGATTTGACAAAATTTATGTCATCAATTGATGAATTTGATTTGGTCGCAGATTTTTGCTCTCAAAGCGAAGAGTTAGACTTTTTTAAGAAGAGTGGTGAATTTGAAGGCGTAGATCTTTCTGAATTAGAAGAGCTTGCAAAATATTACGATGATCATTTGAGCGATCATGCCGCAAAAGATTGCGAAATATCGCATCTTGATTTAACTAGCAATAGGCTTTTTGCAAATGCAACAGATATGACTTCAAACGATGATGGATTATATTATGACGGAGATCATTTATTCTCAAACAAAATAACAGGACTTGTACACAAAGCTCTCGAATGTGCTGGCTCTCATTTTTGATATATATCCAAGGTGTCCCAGAGGGGTTATTAATTTATATTATGTCCGTTTTTGAGATTCAGAAGCTTTACAAAGCAATTTATCGTGCATTTTGGCTCCTTGATTTTACCATGCGGTTTGCTCCCGTGCTTAGATTCGAGCGATAGCTTATCAAGCAATGCTAATGTCTCTTTAGCAAGCGGCTCGAGCTTAACTTTTGCCGTTCCCTTATTCTTAAAATCTAGATGAGCAGCAACCTTAGAGCTCACATCTACTATCCTTCCCTTTGCATAAGGCCCTCTGTCATTTATCATAACTATTACAGATTTGTTGTTAGAAAGATTTGTGATTTTAGCGATAGATGGTATAGGTAATGTCTTGTGAGCTGCAGTTAGAGCATCTGTATTAAACATATCTCCGTTTGCTGTCTTTTTTCCATGCAGGGATTTTGCTTTTTTGTTTTGATGTTTTACACCGTACCAAGATGCGATCCCAATCTCAGGGTTTACATTGTCAGTTTTTTTAGTATTTTTTGCCTTTTTTGTGGAGTCTTTGTAATGACCTGGATATTCCTCAATTTTTGCCTCGCCTTGCGATAGCGTCTTATATAGCTTGTCTTTTTGAACATGACAAGATGCTAACGAAGTTGATAATCCTAATAATAATGTTGTAAAAACTATGTTTGAATATTGTTTCATCTAGACCTCCTGATGCACCAATTAATTGCTTTAATCATCTCTTCTTCAATCTTTACAAAGCTAAGATCCTTGAACACCCTTTTGGGTATAAACATAATCGAAACTTTGTGATATGAGTTTTGAAAAAATTTTAAATATATATTTTTTAGCCTTCGCTTGATTAGATTTCTCTCGTGGGATTTGCCAATTTTCTTTGATATTTTAAATCCGTAAAACACAGGGAGCCTACCTGGCTTTAGGTTTTTTGTCGACAAATTTTCTGGATCAGTATGAATATTGCTCAGAAGGACAGTAAAAAAAACGCATGAATATTTAATTGCTGTCTTTGCAGCTAAATCAAACGCTTTTTGGTTTTTGAGAGAGAGAAGCTGAATTTTATTCAAAATGAGCTAACTTCTGATAATCTAAGCTGTTAAGCGCTTGCGTCCAATTGCTCTTCTTCTGCTGATCACAAGGCGACCACCAGGTGTTTGCATACGCGCTCTAAATCCGTGACGACGCTTACGGACTAACTTACTTGGTTGGTATGTTCTTTTCATAAGACTTTCCATTATAAATAATTTAATATTCGGAGGATAATATATTCTGTTTATAAAAAAGTCAAGAATTATTGACTAGTGATTTAATAAGCTGGATAATGACAAAAGCAAACAGGCTAATAGCCCTTACTAATATCAATTTTTTAAAGAACAAATGCAACAAGTATCAAATAAAAGTGGAGATGCGCAGACCATCATCTCGCACTTAAACACTCAGGAACTACTCTCCGTTTCAAAAGAAGTAAAGCATAGCTTATGGGACCACAAATTGCTCACTATTGAAAAAAATAATATTACTTTCGGGAATCTTGCAGTTGCGACATTAGTATGCTGTATTGGCCTTTGGTATTTAAACAAGCTGAAGAAAAAATTTAGAGACTTCCTGCTGCATAAATTCCATGATGATAAGGACGCTGCAAATGCAATAGAAAATATAGCCTCATATTTAGCCTTGATCATTTTTGCCACAATGATTCTGCAAATAGCAAATATACCCCTAAGCACTTTTGCTTTTGTCGGAGGCGCTCTTGCAATTGGTGTTGGACTTGGAGCTCAAAATCTAATTAATAATTTTATATCAAGTTTAATTATTATGGTAGAAAGGCCTGTGAAAATAGGTGATATCATTCAGATTGATAATCTCACAGGAAAGGTTATCACTATTGGCGCTAGGTGCATTACAATCGAAACAGATATGATGACTAATGTTTTAATCCCAAATAGCACGGTATTGCAGCAAAATTTGGTAAATTGGTCCTTAATTGACCCTAATGTAAAAGGCTATGTCACAGTTAAGTTTTACAAAAACCAGATGTGCAAAATAGGTAAAGCCCTTGGTAGATATGCGGAATCCTATAAAAGCCTAAGCAAATCTCTGCACGAAGAGGATGAGTTTGAAATGAGCCCCGAACAGATCAGAGCTAAGTTACAGAGAATATTCGAATCTATGAATCACCTAAACTCCATCTCAAAGCCTATTGTTCACTTAAAAGGGATAGATGATTTCTATTATATTTATCAAATTCATTTTATCTGTAACACTACTGACTCTACAGACATTGAGAAAATAAAATCAGAGATCAACCTAAAACTTGCACAAAACTTCCAAGCTGAAAATATGACTATCGACAATTCCTCAAGTGTATTTTGATGATTAATACCAATCAATAGTTATAATCCTACGTTGTTGCTCGTCTCTAACCTAGCATTTAGTAGACCTTGCTCCTCGCGCCTAGTATCTAATCCAACCTAAAAGACTATATTAGGAATAAAATTTACAAGACTTTATGCGACCTTGAAGACATAGTATGCGAATTTATAAACAATCTAACTACAGAGATTATATCAAGTATTTGTAGTGTGAATTATTTGTCCAGTTATAAGTGAGGAT
>JANRMF010000127.1:0-17822 GCA_033761815.1 Rickettsiaceae bacterium | reverse complement strand
CTCCAATTTCAAAGATAGTTTTAGTTCTTACTATGCAGTTTGCTTCGTTATATATTTTCCCAGTATCAGAAGTTGCGCAAATTCCCGTCGTAATCTGATCACTCTCAAAACTGTAATAACTTTGTGTTTTGAGGTTTGTTTTATCGTAAGAAGGGATGATTCTGTCCGAAGGATCTGTACTTGCTGCGCAAAATAGTTTAGGCAAATCATCCGGGGCAGAGTAGCACTTATATCTTTCATTCTGATATGTATTGGTGCTCTCATAGCCGCATAAATATATTGAAACTGTTCTACCATCATTTAAAGTTATACTTTCATCCGAGGATTTTGAGCATGAATGCTCCGACGTTCCAGCTATTTCAGCTGAAGTGCAAGGATATGGAGCTTTAAGCGCATCAAAATCTTTGCAATTTAATTTATCTTGGTAATTACGCTTTGTAAGAACGCAGTTTGAGTCATCATACACATCAGCTGAACTTCCCTCTATTCGTGTATGACATGGTATGATAGGCGCATATGCTACACCGATTTTCTTGCCCCCGCGTGAATATTGTCCGCCAACATATTCAAGACCCGCTAAATATTTTGCAGTTTCATCATAGGTTCCGTCTGATTTAATAGGCGAGCTAAGATTTTTGTAATATCCATAAATAGTGCTTTGCCCTTGTGGATATGCCTGAGTTCCATAATAAGGCGGGATAGGGTAAAAATCATTCGTATACGTTGCCAATGATTCATCATGCGTTACTAATGTATCTATTTGAGCTCCTATTATATTATAGTAAAGACGCTCTGGATCACCATATGGCCCGTCATTCATATCATTTGCAGCTACGGTTGATGACACTGATTCTGTAGGTAATGAGCTCATTCCCGTTCCAAGTTCAAGTCCGCCGTAGCTCAAAGTCACGTTTACTAAAGGGTTTGTAAATGTACTACTACTATTTGATGATGTTGTTAATTTTGGTAAAGATGCTCTGTCTACGCATCCTATATCATAAATATATTGACCATCTGGATACGTTGCGCATATGGAATTACCCTCTAGAGAAACATCGTCAAGATCTATATCATACTCCTTTCCTAAGTATGAGATATATGGAGTAAATGTGAGTGTTTTATCTGTAGAATCATCACTAAGCGTAACAACACTCAGAGTTGTATAACCATCCGAATTAACATTACTGGAATTTGATAAGTCTACCGATACATCCGTGTAACTACCTGCATTAATACCGTAAAGCGAAGCACAAGGGTACGCACCCGTTGAGCAATCCCCTTCTGCATCTTCTGCATATCCATAGGTAATTATTGGCTCATCTGCAATTGAATATTGGTAACTATAAGCAACTCTCATATTATCTGAGCAATTTTTTCCGACGCATGATGATGCATATTTTGTAATGACGCATGGATTTCCATCTGTAGGGTCAGCGCTACTGCAAATTGGGATTGTGTCATTTAAATTATCGTGAATATAAAGAGCGGTTAAACCGGTTGGATAAAACCTTACGCAATTGTCACTTCCCATGGGGTTTTGACTCGCGTCCGAGCAAATAGGGACTATATTATCGATAGAAATCCTTGCGCTATTATATATAAAATTATTTTTTACAATAGATTTCACGCATTGTGATGTTATTGTTGACTTTCTTAGCCTCACAGTTTCCTTCTGTGTAGACTCGTCATAATATATCTCAGGTGAGCATATTTCATGCATGTTACCTGCTAGTGGAAGAGGGGGTGGTTTTGAGCAAAATGGAGGAGGGTAGGGACCCAACGGAAAAAAGACACAACCAAGACTATCCTGCTTATTATAGACAAAATCCTTCACCCAGTTTATATATTCATCATCTCCATCTTTCCACCTCATATCCACTTTATATCCAAATATAGTTGTACCATCTGCGGTTGGATCATATTTAGTTACAGTATTTGCAAAATCCCCGGGATAAAATAAACTATCAAACACTCCAGCCTTAAAGAAAAAATTAGTTTCAACAACTTCGTTTCTGAATACCCCACCAGTCATTGTGTCAACAACAGAGGGTGTTATGGGATTTGAACCTGGTCCTTTATTGTGGTATATCATTTTGTTAGGACTAGTATCGTATATATCCTGCTTTGTTACGTCCCTATACCATGGATTCATAAAAGCTAGTACAGTTTGAAAAATAGATGGGTCTTCATATAAACATAGTTTAGGAAGAAATATCCTTTGTTTTCCGGTGACTCCCGAGCCCAAAGCATCGCTGACTTCAGATGAGATAGGAATTCCTGGATCAGGCCTTGGAAAGCCGTGAGTATCTAAAAAGTGAAATTTATAACCAGGATCTGGGTTTAAAGTTATATCTTGAGGTCTGCCAAGTCCCACCGAATCATCAAGCCTTGCCAGTGCAAGCCTTGCACAAAATCGAGTCATAGGAAGCCCATATGGAGATGGAAATGTTGCGCATTGCCCGAGTCTGCCATTTAAATTTTTTGTAGTGGTCCAGCAATATATAAAGTTACAATTCTGTATTCTGATTTTAATGAGGGGTCTTTTGAAGCTGGTTGTTGGAACTGCTTCTGCGCAATATATACTATAATTAAAGGAATTAGGAGCAATAACTTCAGTGCCAACTCCACCTGTTTTTGTAGAGCTTGGGGGTGCAAATTGAATTAAACAACCCTTTCTTCCGGACCGTTTATTATAAGGCGGACACAAAAGATTCGCCCTGTATGAATAAGAGTATTCCCAGTCGCTTGGGAATGATGGAACAGTAAAATCAGAATCTGTACTGTCATATTTATAAGTATCCTTAGATAATTGTTCGATTGTCAAATCATCTGGTTGCCAGTTTCCAGTTATCGTCCTCTTTGGGCAATCGCAAAGATTCCCATCTTTTAAATTGTTCCAACAATCCGTAAGATCTTTCATGGAAAATGCAAATGAAGAGCTCGCGCTCATAATTACCAGCAAGAAAAGTATATTGATAATAAAGCGCTGCATCATTACCTCAACTTAATGAATTATAAAATTCCATATACAAGCTCGCGTCATCCGCTCCCTTTTTTTCTACCAGCTGATTATATGATTCAATAATTTTTTTATCTGAGGATAAAATTTTCAAGATATTCGGATACCCACCAAGACTTAATTCGCACAAAGTTAATTGTTGATCTTGCTTGGTCATAAATAACCTTGAAGCTACTATGATGCCTTGGAGTGTTTTTAGTTCATGATCACTTAGAAATAATTTCTCCTTCCATTTGCTAGTTACAAGCTCGGCGCTTAGGTACATTTTTGTCTCAAACATTTCTTGCATCTGACCCCATAAAATGGAGTCAAAAAATGGATCCTTCTCAGAAAAATTCACTGCACAGGTGAAAATTACCTCATTATGTGCAAATTTAGCAAAATATTCCTTGTAATAATCGAGTGGGAATCTCCCCGAGCAGGACATGTTAAAATCATCATTTCTAATGATCCTGTTCTCGTTTGAATATTTGTCATTAAATTTGAAAATATTTGCCGCAACAAGCAATTCTCTAAATATAACAAATTTATTATAATTTTTATAGTATTCTGGCAAGAACCTATCTTCTTTAGGGTAGTGTTTTTGTATAAAAGCTTCATCCGAAAACTCAGAAAAATCAATGGCTGAAATTTTAGAAATTGCCCCATCCCATGCTTCATCATTACAAAAATATGGATAAAATTCACCGTCTTTGAGATAAGGCGCCATCCTACTTTTTAGACCAGCTCTATTTTCAGGCGTAAAATCAAATTCTGATATTTTCTCAAAAGACCTCTGATCTTTTGGAATAGAAAATATATAATCAGTGAGCTCTTTGAATGCCGCTTCAACCTGATCAGGAATTGTATCAGATTGATCCAGTATCATCGCTCTTAGGATGCCCTTAATCATTATATCGTTACTGGCTATCGATTCTATCTTAAAAAAATCTAAATTAAACGGAGTATTATGCCATTTACCCTTCATCAGAGATACAAATACAAAAGAATTTTTTGCAAAAGTAATCAACAAAGAAGCTGGGTCGAACTTCATTAACTGAGAATGCGCAAAGTTTAAAATAGACGTTTTCCCAGCCTCGCGAACGCCTGCAATTAGAGTTCTCGCATTACCCGCTTTTGAGTGAAAGTTGAAAAAATAAGGAGTACCTTTTGATGTTCTGAATAATGAAATATACCCACCCCAGGTTTGATCGTTAGAGCCATATGGCATGTAGTGCAGACAGGAAAAAGGTGCAATATTTTCTATAGATGTAGGTACTAATTTTCTAAAATACTTGAAATTTCCTGGGATCTGAGACCAAAATATTTTCTCGATATGAGCATCTTCCTTAACATGCAGAAGTCCTTGCTTGAATAGCTTTTGCGAAACTAATTCGCTATTTTGATCAAGCTTATTCATATCCTGATTTAAGAGTAAAATGGATATTTGCTGGTTGCAATAAGGGAGTTTATATTTTTGCTCAGCTTCTAAAACTGTATTAATTTTTTTAGATTTAGCTACATTTTCATCGTGGCTAATCTTTAATATATAGTCTTGATGGGTTACTGGGCGCTTTCCTTCATCAGGTGTTATAAAATAAAATGCTTCGGTAATAACAAATTCCGTTGGGATCTGCAGAATATCATCAAGAGTTTTTTCTGATAATTCCTGATATTGCTTGATAGTGAGTATGGAAGCATATTTTCTGACTTTTTCAGAAATAATCTCTAATTTATCAAACCCTACACCATAGTTAAATTCCCCAATGATCTTTGATAAATCCCCCTCCTGAAGCATTATAGGCTTCTCAATACCCCTTAGAATGCCATAAAATAAAGAAAGAATTTCGCAGTAAGAATTTTCTTCATCAAAGTATATACCAATTTTTTTTGGGTAAAATTCCTTGAGATCCTCGGTAATACTCACTACAACAGAATCTAGCACCTTTTTTGCCTCGTCTAGGTAAGCATCATGCTCGGTAGCAAGTTTGACAAAGCTGAGATTTCTCATTAAATCGTTAAAGTTTCTGACTTCTAGATCTTTAGATGAATATGTAATGGTTAAATATAGTGTATTTACATACTTATCATTCCAAAAGTTTTTCTTCATCCAAATATCATGAATATGCTGACACATTTCTGAAGTAAATTTTTTACCATCATCCAAATTATCCTTTCTTCTTGTTGTGTGGATCCAGCATGCAATCTTTGTTGAGTTTATATTTTTTACGAGTGACTCTCTAATTTTTTGCCTTAAGAGTGGGAGGTCGGGATTCATTTTGTGAAGACCAATACCATCTATTCTTATTGTTTGTAGTAATTCTCCGTTTTTAGTGATAAGCGTATTTGCATCATAATGACAGCAAACAGGTATGAATTCTGGCGCGTCCTCATAAAAAACAGATTTGGCTACTTGATTTTTGGTCAAAATTATTTCCAGTTATATTATACAACTTTTTTATTTAACACTAAGAATTTTAGAAATAATATAATCTGATACTCTTCTGGACTCACTCAAATGTGTATAGTGGTATTCTTGCAAAATATCAGTGTCATTTTTTATGATTTTGGCAATCCCCAGATCCTGCAATTGATATATAAAAGTTAAGTGTTTTCTAGATTTAAAATCATAGGGTTTATAGATATATAAAGGTTTTCCAGAGCTCCCAACTTCACTACACATAGAAATTGAATCAGAAGTTACTATTACAAATTTTGCTTTTTTTAATAAACCTGGATATGGATTAGAGTCAGAAGATAGTGGGTCATAAATTTTTACCCATTCGCTTTTTAACTGGTTGATTTTGTGTTTTAAAATATCCGGAGTTCTCCTGCTGAATGTGATGAGCATTCTTAGGTCATTGGCCATTGAAATTCTCAGTAATGTTTGAAAAAAGCTCTCTGCTTCTTGTTCATTATATATAAAATCCTTTGTGTTACCCCCGATCAGAACTGCCACATATTCATCTGGAACTGCATTGTTGCAAAATTTACTAAATGAATCAAAACATTCTTCGATCCTCTGTTCAATCGAACACAAAGACCCAATAACTCTAAAAACATTTTTACTCTCTTTGGATACTCTCGTATCATGCTGAGGAAGTACAACAAGATCAAAATTAGAAAATGCAAGCTCGGGCCTTAATATCTGAATATTAATAGCTTTAGGAACTAATTTTTTGATAGAAGCCGATATAAGGGCAGACTTTCTTGATGCAGAGATAACAATCTGAGGCTTATTCTTGAGAATAATTTTTCTGAAATCAGGTTGTTTTACACTAAGAAACCCATATGGAAGGATTGAGTTTGGTAGATATGAAAATATACTATATTCTAATGGGATAACATCATAATCGAGCTTAAGCTCTTTCGCGAGTGATATAGCTTGAACATTACTACCAACCTTAGAGTCAGTAAGAACCCAGTTCTTGGATTTGATATGATTGTATTTTTGCAACAGAGTGTTTATATTAATTTGTAAAAATAGTAATAGCACAAAAAATAAGACTTTCAAATCCTCAAAAACTGTATAGAATGAAAATAATGTCTTTTAGGGGGATTGAGCGTGTCAAAAAAACACTTGCTTTCTTCTAAAAATTAGATAAACTCAAATAAAAATTATAAGGAGACTTAAACATGTTCAATAAATTTGCCGCAGCATTTTGCATATTGTTAGCTTTATCAGGATGCTCTTCAAAAAAACACTCGCACGCATCTGAATCATTAATCAACGATTTTGAAAAAAATGTTGGTGATAGAGTATATTTTGCACTTAACAAACACTCATTAACTCATGAAGCTATGGAGCAATTAGATAAGCAAATCGCTTGGCTAACTTCAAGTGACTCAAAAGCTAAAATCCAAGTAGTTGTAGAAGGTCACTGTGACGAAAGAGGTACAAGAGAATATAACCTAGCTTTAGGTGAAAAAAGAGCTAATGCTGTAAAACATTACCTAACATCTAAAGGTGTAAACTCAGACAGAATCGAAGTTACATCTTATGGTAAAGAAAAGCCAGCTGCAATAGGAAATACTGAAGAAGTATACAAACTAAACCGTAGAGCAGTAACTGTTGTAAAATAATATTTACACAGTTTTCTATAAAAAAAGCGCCCATAGTCGGCGCTTTTTTTATTTCAGCGCCCTCTTCATTGTCGTGGACTCTCTCTCTTTTTTTGTCACTCCCGCACTCTCTTTTTGTCATAGACGCACTCTCTTTTTGTCATTCCCGCGGAGTCTGGGATCCATAAGAAAAAACTCCTGGATCCTCGTTTTCACGGGGATGACATAGGGAAATGACCGGGATGGATGAGGAGTTGTCTTTATTTCATTCCCGCAGCATGCTTATGGTTTAAGGTAAGGGTGGGTAATTTTTTGATTTCCTAACTATTTCCTATTAGAGGGTGTGTATCCTCAGGGATTAAAAAATCATGTATTGCGCCGTGTAAAAATTTCACATCATCATAATTACATTCAACCACAGTACTTCTTGAGTTATACTCAAGTGCAAAACCATCTAAAAAGTTCTTAAATTTTATAGCCCTTTCTTTTTTCGAGAATGTAATTTCAACCACCCCGTGATGATGATTTATGCTATTAGGGATAATTCCAAAATCTCTCCTACCAGTTGCGTGCTCTGTAATTACTGTTGTTTTGTCTTTAGTGTGTGTATAATCTAAGGAAAATTTGAACAGATTCAGGGGTTAAGTTGAGAATTAATAGTATTAAGAATATCTTCTTTAAAAGATATAGTCTTTTATATTGAATTAGCTATGTTGTTGACCCGTCTCTTACCTAATACTCATAGGCTTCTCTCCTCGCACCTAGTATCTAATTGAGCCTAAAAGACTATAGTATATAATTCTGAGCGAGCTCTATATTTTCTGCAGAAACCTTTCCTATTGAAACATGAGGCTTAAAATTTCTACCCCAAAATTCTTCCTGAATATTTAACCCCCTAAGCCTTTATGATTCTAATAAATCGATTACGCAAACCAACTAAACCATATTGATTTCCTTGACCATTTTCCCTTCCATATTCAATAAACACCCACCCATTCTCTGAAACACTAATATATACTAGCGGTAGATAAATCGAGCCTGATACTCCATCAGTGAGCACTTTACTCACTTGGTATTCTATATCTTTTGTTCTTTTAATAATATGCTCATGTGTATCCCCCTTAGTTCCCATACACTGACCTATAGTAAGGCGCGGTCTATATTCACTTTCCTCATATACCTGGTACCCTTAGTGTACGAGCAATAGTCCCTAATGCATGGTTATAAGAATGACTGACTTCTGCTTTTAGAATATAGCTATTTTTTGGCTGCATAATTTAACCCTAATTTATAGAATCAGCATTATATATTAAATTTAAAAAACCAATATATGTTTATTGATTTGTTATTATTCCTGATTTTCCCCAGTTAGAACAACTTCACCTTCATCAGTTTCTGGGGCATCCCCCTTGACAACATGAGCTTTATCAAGCTCGATACTAACCCCTAGTAACTCATTCTTCTTATTTGTCCGTATAAGATTCTCGGAAGGGTAAGGCGCATGCTTCACTACGCTAAATTCTTCCATAGTAAAACCCATAGTTTCGTAAAATTTAATTGCCTGGGGTGAGTCGGAAGATCTAGTGTCAAGTTTAATTGTGTTTAGTCCGATATTTAAAGCTCCTTGCTTAATGAAATTCATCGCAATTCTTCCATATCCTTCTCCTCTATACTCTTCTAAAATACCTAGATATTTAATATATAAGTGGTTTTCTGAATATTTTGGATGTAGTTCCAGGAAGCCTATATTTACCCCCTCTAGAGATTTCATTAAAAAAGCCAGAGGTTCAGATCGATTATCATTTTCGGTAAAAATAAAATCCAGCCAGTCCTGCGTTTTCCATGATATTCTACTCGACCACCCATAAGATGCCCCAATCGTTTTATATAAGTTTATATAATTCTCTATCTCTGATATATCTAAGTGATAGACATCAATACCAGATGTTATATATCTATTGATAAAAGGCATATCTGGGTTAAGAGTTAAAGAATAGTGAAATTCAAAAACATCTTCATCATGAGTCATAATACAACATCCATTTTGTTAGGTTATGATTCACTCCATTAATAGGTAATTTAGTCGTTATTTTCGCGCCTCGAATACGCATGTATACCCCGTACACCTTGCGTTTTTGCGGGTGAAAAATGCCCATAAATTCCTCTATTACATAGGAATAAATCAGAACACAGGAAACATCGCTGCATCATACTATCAGAGCGAATTGCTTCACTATACCATGAATTTATTGATTATGCAAAAGCTCTTTATGGAGATTCATTTATGTTTTCATGAGGATATTAGAGCGGAGTCTTCTAAACCAAAATCACCCAGAGAGAGGATACTAGTCTTCCTGATCATCCCCTTGCTCTTCCCTATACTCAATCCAGGATTCTTTGAGTTTTTTTAATCCAGAGTCTTTAACTGCATCTGGGTCATCGCTAAATTCTTGAAGATCTAATATTAAATCTCTTAAATCGGGAAGTGTGAGTTCCTCTATATCTATTTCTGGATAATGCTCTTCTAGTGCGTGCACTATATCTTCGATTTCATGCCATTGCATATTTTACCTAAAATATATTGATTTTATTATATTTGTTCGCCATAGTTTTTTCTACTAGCTTTTCAATTTGGAGCTTCTTTAATATAAATAATGCGTGACTTATGCAACTTAATATTTCAATTTTAAGCAATTTTTTAAACTTAGCCCTGTCTGAAGACCTAGGAATTAACGGGGATATAACGTCAAATACTGTTATTAACAAAAAAACGATGGTCAATTTCCAAATTATAGCAAAACAAGATATGATTCTTTGCGGATCTAGTGTTGCTGATTGGTATTTTGAGAAATTTGCGGTCAAAGATTATTCTTGGCAAGGTAAGGACGGAGCTTTTATCAAAAAAAATACAATTATTTTATCTGGAAAAGCTAAGGCAGAGACGATTTTATTATTAGAGCGTACTGTTTTGAATTTTATGCAGCATTTATCGGGTGTTGCAACTCATACGCAAAAGTTTGTAAAAGAAGTAGAGGGCCTTGGTGCCAAAATTGCAGATACAAGAAAAACAATACCAGGAATGAGAGCTCTGCAAAAATATGCCGTTAGGTGCGGAGGGGGCATAAATCATAGACTTGCTCTTGATAGCGCGATTATGATCAAGGATAACCATATAATGGCTGCAGGCTCGATTAAAAATGCATTTGTTCTTGCAAATCAAAATAAACCGCACTACACCAAGATTATAGTTGAATGCGACACCATGGAGCAGTTCAAAGAAGCTCTATCAGCAGGCGCTGAAATAATATTACTTGACAATATGACCCCAGAAAATGTAGAGATTTGTTCAGAAATTAACAATGGAAGAGTTTTGATAGAAGTCTCAGGTGGGATTAATTTATCAAATGTCAGAAAATATGCTCAGGCTGGGGCTGATATAATCTCAGTAGGAGCAATTACCCACTCAAGCCCAGCATGCGATATAAGCCTTGATATAATATGAGAGAAGAAAATATAAGTTTTAAAGAAGCTCAAAAACTACACAAAGAAATATCAGATAAGATAAAGCTATATGATAAATATTATTATGAAGAAAATAGCCCGCTTGTTTCTGATGCTGAATATGATCAGATTGTTCTTTGGTGTTTAGATCTTGAGCGTAAATTTCCTGAACTAAAATCAGATTCTCCTCTTGCTAAAGTTGGGGGAGCTCCTAGTAGTAAACTGGGAAAAATAGAGCACAAAATTCCTATGCTCTCTCTATCAAATATATTTAAAAAAGAAGAGATAAAGGATTTTATCGAAAGAGTGCAGAAATTTCTAAAAATAGAATATTTTCCAAAAGTGATGGCTGAGCTAAAGATAGACGGACTCTCATTTTCGGCTATTTATAAAAACGGTAAACTTGAGATGGCCGCATCAAGAGGGGATGGGCTCATTGGGGAGGATATTACGACAAATCTCAAAACCATACAAAATTTTCCTCACGAAATAGATTTTAATGCCCAAATGTTTGAAGTTAGGGGCGAAATATACATAACTAAAGAAGATTTTCATGCGCTGAATGAGCGTCAGGCTAGGGAGGAAAAGCAAATTTTTGCAAACCCTAGAAATGCAGCTTCTGGATCCCTAAGGCATTTAGATAGTAATGTTACAAAATCTAGACCGCTTAAATATTTTGTCTATGCTACTGGATACTCTTCGGAAAAGTTTGCAGATTCGCAAGATGAGCTACTAAACAAACTTGAGAAGCTTGGTTTCATAGTGAATGATGCAAAAAAACTCACCTCCTCATACAAAGAGCTAGAGGAATTTTATGATTTATATGTAGAAAAGCGTGAGGATATGCCATATGAAATAGATGGAATAGTTTATAAAATTAATGACTTTCAGTTGTGTGAGAGGCTGGGTTTTGTTGGAAAGGCACCAAGATATGCAACTGCTCATAAATTTCCGGCATATCTTGCAACTACAAGTTTGCTTGATATCAAAATACAAGTTGGCAGAACCGGCGCACTAACCCCGGTGGCTATTCTTGAGCCTGTAAATATAGCAGGTGTTATGGTCTCAAGAGCAAGTCTTCATAATTTTGATGAAATTGAGAGGCTGGATATAAGAATTGGGGATATTGTCTCTCTTAAAAGAGCAGGGGATGTTATACCTCAGATAGAGTCGGTTTTATATGATAAAAGATCGCAAAACTATCCAAAATTTCAAATACCAGAAATTTGTCCAAGTTGTGGAGCTAAGGTGCATAAAAATTTAAAAGATGCAGTTTTGAGATGTGATAATAATCTTCGCTGTAAGGATCAGGTGCTTGAGGGTCTATCTCATTTTGTATCAAAACCTTGCTTTAATATAGAGGGGCTTGGGAGAAAACAAATCAAGTTTCTTGTAGAGAATAAATATATAGAAAGCCCGGTCGACATTTTCACCTTTCCTGAATCTGGGAAAATTGAAGCCTTGATCCTTGAGGAGAGGTGGGGTGAGCAGTCAGTAAAAAACTTAATCGAGAATATAAGAAAATCTTCAATTATTACTTTAGATAGGTTTATATTCGCTCTAGGTATTAGGAACGTAGGCTCCATTACCTCAAAACTACTTACAAAACTATTCAAAACCCCAGAAAATTTCCTGGAAAATATGCAAAAACTTGCAGCTAAAGATCCGGAAATTATATATTTTCTGGATAATATCGATGGGCTTGGGTCTGAGATTATAAACTCCTTAAGTGATTTTTTTGATGAGGGTGAAAATCTCGATACCTACAATTCGTTGATGAAAATTTTAACTTTTATGGAGAATGAAGTCAAGATCAATTCCTTCCTTGCTGATAAAGTTGTTGTTTTCACTGGCACTCTAACTTCCACATCAAGGCAAGAAGCAAAATCAGTGGCCGAAAAATATGGCGCTAAGGTTACAAGTAGCGTTACTTCCAAAACGGATTATCTAATTATCGGAGAAAAACCAGGTTCAAAATTTCAGGATGCTCAGAAATTTGGCGTAAAAATCCTTGATGAAAATCAGTGGCATGCTCTAATTGAGTCTGCTGAAAATTTTGCAGATCAAATTTCATAAAACCCGCCCACCCTTCTTGCATTTTAGCTTTTTTATGTATAGAATTAGTCTAAAAAATTCAAAAAATGCAAAGCTTGGTAAATTTAAGGAATTTTGGTGCATCTGCAAGGTTCCATATTATTGGAATTGGCGGAATAGGAATGAGCGGTATAGCTGAGATTCTCTTTAATCTTGGTTATAATGTTCAAGGGTCTGACCTTTCGCAGAACGATAATACTGAAAGACTTCAAAAACTTGGAATCAAAGTCTATTTTGGTCATGATAAAAGCAATATATTATCAGCTGATTACGTCGTTATATCTACTATAATCAAAGAAACAAACCCAGAATATCAAGAAGCTCTTGATAAAAAAATCCCTATTATAAGAAGGGCGGAAATGCTTGCTGAGATAATGAGGCTTAAGACATGCGTTAGTATTTCTGGCTCACATGGGAAAACATCAACCACTTCAATGGTTGCATCGGTGTTTGAAGCGGCTGGACTTCACCCAACTGTGATTAACGGAGGAATAATCAACACTAAGTCAACAAATGCATATGTTGGCAAAGGTGATTATATGGTTGTTGAGGCGGATGAATCTGATGCAACTTTTATCAAGATACCTTCATCTATTGCGATAATTACAAACATAGATCCTGAGCATATGGATTTTTACAAGAATTTCGAAAATTTATACTCAGCTTTTAGGAGCTTTATCAGAAACCTTCCTTTTTACGGGTTTGCGGCCGTGTGCGCAGATCACCCAATTACCAGAAAATTAATTGAGGAAGTAATTGATAGAAAAATCATCAAATATGGGATAAAATCTGAGGATGCTAATGTTCGTGCTACCAATATTAGAACTGGGCTTTTGGGATCCACATTTGATGTGCATGTAAATTTTGCTCATAATAATGTGAATTACAAGATTAAAGATCTTCATTTATCAATCCCAGGGGAGCATAATGTGCTTAACTGCCTTGCTGCTATCTCGGTTGCTGCTGAGTTAGATTTTGGTATTAGGGCAATTAAAGAAGGGCTTGCAAGTTTTAAGGGTGTGAAAAGAAGATTTACCACAACGGGTAAATATAAAGACATATTATTTGTGGATGATTATGCGCATCATCCAGAAGAGGTAAAGGCTACACTTGCAACAGCAAAGGTTTCACTCGCAACTCCTAATAATAAAATAGTTACTATATTTCAGCCTCATAAATATTCGAGATTATCAAATTTATTTGATGATTTTGTCAATTGCTTTACTGATACTGATGATATATATATAGCGCCTGTCTATGAAGCAGGAGAAAAAAAGATAGAAGATTATGATAGCTCAAAGCTTGCTGGTGCAATTGCGGCAAAATATCCGCAAAAAACCGTGAAGACATTCCAAACTCCAGATGAAATACCAGCGATTGTGAAGAATATTGCAAAAGATAATGACATAGTTTTATTTATGGGTGCAGGTAATATTACTTCATGGGCATACAACGTACCAGAAATTCTCAATAAGCAGTAAAATGAGATCGATTAGACTTCCAGAAGTAAGAGGTGAGTATAGGTTTGACTATGACCTCAGTCATTTAACTTGGTTTAAAACAGGCGGAAAGGCCGAGGTGTTCTTCAGGCCACTAGACGAAGAAGATCTCGCAAATTTCCTGGAGCAAATCGAAGAAACAGTCCCCATAAACATAATAGGAAATTGCTCCAACATGATTATTCGAGATGGGGGAGTGCATGGAGTTGTTATAAAACTCGGGAAAAATTTCGCAAATATATTGTACCATCAAGGCTTGATTTATGCAGGAGCTGGCTCTTTGAACTGGGCGGTGGCTAAATTTGCTTTGCAAAATAACTTATCTAATCTTGAGTTTTTAGTGGGAATCCCTGGTACTATTGGCGGCGGCATCAAGATGAATGCGGGGAGTTATGGGTCTGAGTTTAAAGATATACTACATAGTTTTAGGGCTATTGATCTGCGAGGAAAAAGACACGAATTTAGAAATTCTGCAGATCTGTTTAGTTATAGAAAATGCTTATTGCCAGAAAATTTGATATTTTTAGAAGCAAAATTTCGAGCGGTAAATGCCCCATCAGATCATATAAAGATTAAGATGGATGAAATAAGTGATTTAAGGGCAAATTCTCAGCCAATAAAGGAAAAAACAAGTGGCAGTACATTTGCTAATCCAGAAGGCCATAAGGCATGGAAATTAATAGATGATGCAGGACTTCGGGGCTTTCGGGTTGGAGGTGCAAAATTTTCTGAGCTTCATTGTAATTTTATGATCAACGAAGAAAATGCAACTTCAAAAGATCTGGAAGATCTTGGGGAGCTTGCTATTAAAAAAGTCAGAGAAAAATCTGGCATAGAATTATGCTGGGAGATAAAAAGAGTGGGAGAAAATGCAAAAATTTAAAACAACATATAGGGAAAATTCAGAAATTTCCGAATTAACAAACAGCGGATCTAAGCACGTGGTGCTTCTTGTAGGAGGAATGTCTGCCGAGAGGGAGGTTTCCCTTAGCTCAGGGGAAGGTGTTGCAAAGTCCCTAATTTCACTCGGATATAAAGTCACGAGAGTAGATATGGGGGCAGATATTGCCTCTGTTTTATCTGTGATAAAGCCGGATGTAGTTTTTAATTGCTTGCATGGAACATATGGCGAGGATGGCTGCGTGCCGGGGCTTCTAAATATCCTGCAAATTCCTTATACTCATTCTGGCGTTCTTGCATCTTCCCTTGCGTTTGATAAGATAAAATCTAAGGACGTATTTAAGACGCATGGAATTTTAACTCCTCCTGACAGGATAGTTAGCAGGGAAGAAAATTTGAAGATTGACCCAATGAAGAGGCCATATGTTATAAAGCCAATTTCTCAAGGCTCAAGTGTTGGGGTTGAAATTATATTTGAAGGAGATGATTTTGATTTTGCAAATTATGATTTTGAGTATGGAGATAAGATTATTGTTGAAAAATATGTGAAGGGGAGGGAGCTTCAGATAGCCGTTCTTGATGGAAAGCCGCTTGATGTTCTTGAAATCAAATTACTCAATAAAAGATTTTATGATTACGAGGCGAAATATACCGAAGGATTCACAGAGCATATACTACCAGCCAAGATTCCGGAAGAAATTTATAAAAAAGCTTTAGATATTAGCAAAAAAGCATATGATATATTTGGTTGTAGGGGTATGGTTAGAGTTGAGATATTATATTCTGAGGATGAAAATGAGCTCTATATTCTGGAGCTTAATACTCATCCTGGCATGACTCCTTTATCAATTTGCCCTGAAATTGCTGCATATAATGGCATTAGTTTTGAGGAGCAGGTAAGAATTCATGTTGAAGAAGCAAGGGTAGATTGAGTGATATTGAAAGTAATTTGGTGATAACGAGAAACAAATGAGCAGAAAAATATATAATGACATAACCTATAAGCGAAGGTTTCAGCTCTATTATAACAGGTTTATTCTCGCCGCTAAGGTTTTTTTTGCGCTTTTTTTCCTAATTTTAATCCTCACAAAAAAAACCAACATCATCACAGATAAAATCACGACAAAATTTTCGGAATTTCTTCAGGATTACGATTTTGTCTTAGAAAATGTAGTAATAACTGGTCAAAATAATATTAAAAACGAAGATATTCTCAACTTGCTAAATGCAGACCGCGGAACACCAATTTTCTCAATTAATTTAGAAGGAGTAAAAAAAGACATTGAAAAAAACCCCTGGATTAAGAGCGCACTTATAGAGAGAAAATTGCCTAATACCATTATAATAAATCTTACTGAAAGAGAGGTTGAGGCAATTTGGCAGGTAAATAAAGAGCTTTTTGTTATTGACCAAGACGGAGAGGTGCTAAAAAATATTACATCAGAAAAATACCCAAATTTAATCCATGTTGTGGGTCAGGATGCAAATATCTATGCTAGTAAATTAGTGGAGGATTTAAACACCGAACCTATTCTTGCCAAAAAAATAATAAATGCAGTAAGATTTGGGCAAAGAAGGTGGGACTTAAACCTTCATGACAATATAAACGTCAAAATGCCACAAGATAAATTTCTTGAAGCCTATAAGTATCTTGCAGATATGGAGAAAGAGAACAAACTTTTTGGCAATAAAATCAAAACAATTGACCTAAGAGACATAGGCAAAATCTACATCGAAAGATCAAAATAATAAATAATTCTTGACTTTTTTCTCATAATCACCTACTTAGTTCTGCAGTTAATTTTCTACGAACGGGCAATATATTTATGAAAAGACAGAACATCTCATATGATGAAATATCATGTAATTACCCTTCTTGAAAAAGACTAACAAAGCCCCAAGAAGAAATGAGGCAAATGGCGAACTTTCTTCGGCAATAGATATGGAGACGCAATATTTTAGCGTTATAGAAAACCTTATAGAAAGAGGCGACATTCCCTAAAACTCGAAGAAAAATAGGGGTAAGTAGGACCGTTGATATGATTGTGTCTTTGTGTTAGGGTTTAGATGAATGATATGGTAAAACTTATGCACAAATCCACAAGCCAAGAAGTGCTCCCGCCAGAACTTGAAATTTTTCGATAAATTCAAAAATTTAAACTTGTGTCCTGTCATTCATAATACCCTACAATTTTTGTAACAAAAGCTCTGAAAGGGTATTGTATATATGTAATTGAAGTAGTATAAGAATGTATTTTCTGACCATGCATAATATACTACTTCAGTTGCTGATACTAAACTTTTCCTTTAAAAAATCAAGACTAGAATGTCTTGCCGGAATGATTATTAGCCTAATTGAAAATTGCTCTGTCAGCGGTAAAAATATGGCGCTTGCAATTAAAGGCAAAGCTAAACATAGTGCTAGAACACAGAGAATATATAGGTTTTTAGGGATCAAATATTCAATTATGACCAAGTTGCTAAGTGTATTCTGAGCATTTTTAACAGTGATAATTACATAATTGCCCTTGATAGAACTTGTTGGAAATTTGGGACTAAAGATCTAAATATATTATTTTTGGGATCATATTTGGTAAAATTTCTGTACCAATATACTGGTATCCACTTGATCACGGCGGTGCTTGTGGTTACTGGTTGATGGAGGAAATTTTAGAGAGGTTTATCAATAATTTTGGCATAAAAAAGATTAAATATCTGCTTGCTGATCGTGAATTTATGAACCAAGATTGGCTTGGTTTTTTAATTCG
>JANRMF010000126.1:0-6491 GCA_033761815.1 Rickettsiaceae bacterium | reverse complement strand
GTTTGAAATGCTTGCCCTACGCTCCTTAAGTGCTCCGCAAGGCCAAACTCGGCCCTTGGAAACCCAATAAGATTAACGCCTTTAGCATCATTTTTTGAGAGGCTATTTATCGTTGTATATTTTCCATCCTTGAAAATTGGTCTTATCCTAGACTGAGGATTCAAAAGATATAGTCTCGCATTTACTCGCCCGCGATAAAATTTTTTCAATTTTTTTTGCAAAGAGACTGGAAGTAAACCAACAATTCTAAGAATCGTACTACTGTGCTTATTAATAAAATTTAATAAATAAAGCATTTAAAATATCATGTTTAAAAAATTCGATAGGGCCGAATTATAATAGAAACTATCAAATATGACAACAAATACTTATACTTTGTGAGCATTACGAAGATATTCTTATTTTGCTGAGAATAAGCACTAGTGCTTGCTTAAGGTCGAGATTATATTTCTTGATATCAAGCAGCAGCTTTATCAATGACTCTGTGAATTCTGCATCTTGGTTAGTATTGTTGTCATTTAGAATTGATTCTATGAGTGAATTAATTATATCTTCCTCTTTGTGTTCCTTTGAGGTGACTTGATCGATTTCTTGGATTTTTTTTGCATATGAAATATGTTTATTAGTTAATATTGAAAATATATCATTTTGTTCTCTGGTACTTATTTCCGGGCTATTGTCATAAAAAACGCCAATACATCTTGATGCTATTGTCGGCAAGAGTTTTGCAGGAGAGGAGGTGATGAGGATTATGTGACTATTTTTTGGTGGGTCTTCTAGGATTTTAAGTAGGGCATTTGATGCACTCAAGTTCATACGCTCCGCCCCTACTATAACACAAAATTTGTAAGGACTAAGACCTGATTTTGCACAAAAATCTCCCCTAAAATCCCTAATCTGATCAATTTTTATATTTTGAGCAACTTCATCCGAATTTTTCATCTTCTCTGGCTCGATAAATATAATATCAGGGTTTGATTCTGATTTTACGGAAGTGTATTTGGCCAGAATATTATCAAAAAAAGAGATCAAGGGCTCTTTTGCAAGAGAAAAATTCAGAGTCTGAATGTAAAATGATGATGGCAATTTTGAAGCCTCCCACAAATCCAACAAACGTGCCTCTAAAGCTCTCATAATAATAATGTGACCAATTGTATAATTTGGATGGATTATACAATGAAAAAAAAGATATTACACAATAATTTGTGGTAAAACGAAGAATTATAAACTCGATCCCTTGATCCTCTGGATAATCGCGCGCGCTCTTTATGTGATTCCCACTGAGGGTCCTTTATGTGATCCCCGCGGAGGTGGGAATCTAGTTGTACAAAGGAATAGATCGCAGTTTTCACGGGGATGATGCGGGTTTTCACGAGGATGAAAGCTGAAATGACGGGGAAACAGGGGTCTTGTCATCAACTATTTATATTGCTACATATTCATTGTTTCAAAGAAATCAGCGTTGCATTTTGTATCTTTGAGTTTATCAATTAGGAATTCGATCGCATCTACAGTTCCCATAGGGTTAACGATTCTTCTAAGTACCCACATTTTTTGTAAATCAGACCTTGAAACAAGTAGATCCTCTTTTCTGGTTCCAGATTTTGTTATGTCAATTGCGGGGTAGATTCTCTTGTCGGAAATTTTCCTATCTAATATAATCTCTGAGTTACCTGTACCCTTGAATTCTTCAAATATAACCTCATCCATCCTAGAGCCTGTCTCTATAAGGGCTGTGGAAATTATTGTAAGCGAGCCGCCATTTTCAATATTTCTCGCTGCGCCAAAAAATCTTTTTGGTCTTTGTAGGGCGTTCGCGTCAACTCCACCCGTTAGGACTTTACCGGATGAGGGAATAACTGTGTTATATGCTCTTGCAAGACGAGTTATATTATCTAGTAAGATAACTACATCTCTCTTATGTTCAACTAGTCTCTTGGCTTTTTCGATAACTATTTCAGCTAGCTGCACATGGCGCACTGCGGGTTCATCGAACGTTGAGCTAACAACCTCTCCTTTAACAGACCTACTCATGTCAGTAACTTCTTCTGGTCTTTCATCAATGAGCAAAACAATCAGGAATATTTCCGGGTGGTTTTCTGTGATTGCGTGAGCAATATTCTGCATCAGGTTAGTTTTACCAGTTCTTGGCGGCGCCACGATCAAAGCTCTTTGACCTTTACCCATCGGAGATACGAGTTGTATAATCCTATTGCTCAAATCTTTAGATAATGGATTTTCGATTTCCAGATTAATTCTTGTGTCAGGATAAAGAGGTGTAAGGTTATCAAAATTTACTCTATGAAGAGCCTTTGATACTTCCTCGTAATTTATACTATTTAGTTTTAATAGGGCGAAATATCTTTCCCCATATTTAGGTGCACGAATTTGGCCGTCTATAGTGTCACCAGTTCTAAGACCGAATCTTCTAATTTGATTTGGGGAAACGTAAATATCGTCTGGACCTGCGAGATAATTGGCTTCGGCATACCTTAAGAACCCAAAACCATCAGGGAGGACTTCAAGAACTCCGTCTCCGTTTATTGAGCCGCCTTCTTCGACGATTCTTTTAAGTATGCTAAATATAAGCTCTTGCTTTAACATAGCACTTGTATTCTCTATATTCATAGCCTCTGCCATTGCCTGAAGCTCTTCTGGAGATTTTCTCTTGAGGTCCTTTAAGTGGACAACTTCACCGCTTCTTGGTAGATTTTGATCATTAATTGTAACGTGAGCTTCGTCGTTTGGTAGCTCATTGTTTGTGTTATCTCTCTTTTTTTTCTTCATTTGGAAACTGATAGATTTTGATTGATTTAAATTTTAATGGGAACTATTAATTTGGAGCACTTGCAAGATATTCACCTAATGGGAAAGATCAATAGCAAAGTTTTTGCATTAAGTCAAACAAAAAAATAATAAAAAAATCATGAAAGATCAACTAGAACTTGGCAAAAAGAATCAAATTAACAACACATACACAGCAGAAGATATAACTGTCCTAGAGGGGCTTGAGCCTGTAAGAACCCGTCCTGGGATGTATATTGGAGGTGTGGATGAACAGGCTATGCATCATTTAGTCGCAGAAGTGCTCGATAATTCTATGGATGAAGCTGTAGCAGGATTTGCTAGAAAAATAGAGGTTTATTTATCATCAAGTCATGAGCTTACAATTAAAGATGATGGGCGAGGTATACCTATTGATAAGCACCCAAAATTTCCGGATAAATCTGCTCTTGAGGTAATTCTTACAACTCTACATTCAGGGGGGAAATTTAATAGTAATTCATATCAAACGGCCGGTGGTTTACATGGTGTTGGAATTTCTGTTGTAAATGCGCTCTCTGACTATTTAAAAGTTATGGTTGCAAGGGATGGCAAAATATATTCGCAAACTTATTCTAAAGGGCATAAAACATCAGAACTTACTCATGAAGACAATAAAACTAGCTGGAAAAAGGGGACATCTATAAGTTTTTTACCTGATATTGAAATTTTTGGGGCTCAAAAGCTTAGCGCGAAGAAAATATATGATATGATCAAATCGAAGGCTTATCTTTTTAAGGGTGTTGCCATTTTGTGGCACTGTGCAAAAGATATTGCGAGTGAGCATAATGTACCTGAAAAGGAGGAGGTGAGATATCCAAATGGTATAAATGATTATTTAAGATCCAGAATAAAGGAAGAGTATCTGATTATTCCAGTAATGTTTTCTGGGGATGTTAAAACAGATGAAAGTGGAGGGAGGGTTGAGTGGGCGATTAGTTTTGCTGAAGGGGCAAATTTTGTCCAAACATTTTGCAACACAATTCCAACTATAAATGGCGGAACTCATGAGCAGGGAATGAAGTCAGCCTTAATGAAGAGCATAAAAACTTACGCTGATTTATCTGGTAATGCAAAAAAAATTACCAATATCACTATTGAAGATGTAATGGAAAATTGCAGCATAATTTTATCCATATTTGTTGCGGATCCCATATTCCAGGGTCAAACCAAAGATAAACTACTCTCAGCTGGTGTTATCAAAATAGTTGAGAATGTGGTTAAGGACAGAATGGACCAATGGATTACGCAAAATGCTAAATATTTTGCTTTAGTTTTTCAGAAAATTATTGAAGCTACAGAATTTAGGCTAAGTAGGAAGCAGCAAAAATTGGTAAACCGTAAAACACCAGTCCACAAACTCAGACTCCCTGGTAAGCTTGCTGACTGCACAAGAGATGTTATGGTTGGTACTGAGCTTTTTCTTGTAGAGGGCGACTCTGCGGGAGGCTCGGCAAAGCAAGCAAGAGACCGGGAGACTCAGGCAATTTTGCCCCTGCGAGGCAAAATCCTCAATGTTGCAACAGCTACTTCGGATAAAATTGCGCAAAATCAGGAATTGATTGATCTAGAGATTGCGCTTAATTGCGGAAGTCAAAAAAATTACAGGGAAGATGCTCTGAGATATGAAAAAATCATCATTATGACAGATGCTGATGTGGATGGTGCGCATATCGCCTCTCTTCTGATGACTTTTTTCTTTCAAAGAATGCCGAAGCTAATAGAGCAGGGGCACTTATACCTTGCTGAGCCTCCGCTTTATCGTATAACTCAAGGTAGCGAGAACCATTATGCAGTAAATGAGGAGCAAAAAAATGAAATTTTTGAAAAGCTTTCCAAAAAAAGTAAGGCAAAAATTGAAATCGGAAGGTTTAAGGGGCTCGGAGAAATGACGCCTTCTCAGCTTAAGGAAACAACTATGAATAAAGAAAAACGCAAACTAGTAAGACTTAAAATTGAGAATGAAAACCAAATTGCTCAGATAGTTGATGATTTAATGGGGAAAAAGGCGAATAAGAGGTATGAATTCATAAACCAACAAGTCCAGACAAAATTCGATAAAATAGTGAATAGGCTTGATATTTAGGGAAAATTGTATAATATCCGAGTACATTATAGTATGTATAATACTAAACTAGGGCATATCTTTTTCTATACAGAAGCTGTTTTTTGGAATAGCTTAGAAGTTATGTTAGATTCTTGGTTGTTTAGATGCAATTTTCTTGGTGAAATTGAATAACCTAGGCTTAAGAAGAAAAAAAGATACTAGATCAAGGCCCAAATATATAAATAGATAAACTTGTGAACATGAAATTAAAGATAAATTTTTTTGCAGCTCTGATTCTTGCCTCATCTATCGCTGAGGCATCTTTTACATTTACTGCAAACGATCAATATTTTGAAAAATTTAAACAAGTTTATGAAATATTGCAAAGAGATTATGTCAAAGAGCCGAAAAAGCAGGAGCTGATTGATTATGCAATCGAAGGCATGCTTAGCTCGCTCGACCCTCATTCTGGCTATTTTGCAGATGAAGATTTGGAATATTTCGTCTCGGCCACAAAAGGAGAGTTTGGCGGAATAGGTATTGAGATTGTATTTGAAAATAATGCTATTAAAGTAATCTCCCCCATTGATGATTTACCTTCTCACAAGGCTGGGATTAAATCCGGAGATTATATCGTTAAAATCAACAACGAACTCGTTAGTAATCTAGGATATAACAAATCCCTTCTTGAGCTTAGGGGGAATCCTGGCACTAAAGTTAAAATTAGTGTTATAAGAGAGGGCGAATCTAAGCCAATTGAATATGAGCTTGTTAGAGAGATAGTAAAAATAAACGCAGTAAAATCTAACATTGATGGAAATATAGCGTATATAAGAATTTCTACATTTAGCGAAAAGGCTTTTGCGGATCTCAAAAAAGCTATCAAGACTCTAGAGGAGCAAAATAAAGACAAGATCAAGGGTATTATTTTGGATGTAAGAAATAACCCAGGCGGACTTCTTGATCAGGCTATTGCAATATCAGATTATTTTCTTGATAATGGAGTGATTGTATCAACCAAAGGAAGAAAGCAAAATACTGAAACTATTCATAAAGTTAATCCAAACGGGTTCAAAGCTCCGAAATTACCGATGATTGTTCTTATTAATGAAGGTTCGGCATCTGCTGCTGAAATTGTAGCAGCGGCTCTTCAGGATAATAAAAGAGCCTTATTACTTGGGACAAAAACTTATGGAAAAGGCTCGGTGCAGGTTTTATATCCTCTTGATCAGAGATCGGCTTGTAAATTTACAACATCTCTATATTACACTCCAAATGGCATTTCTATTCAAGCAGAAGGAGTTCATCCGGATATTCTAATTGAGCCAGCCAAAGTTGAGTATGCAAAAAAAGATGAGAATGGCTTCAGATTTTCTGAGTCATCATTTAAGAATCACATAAAAAATGATCAAAAAAAGAGCGTGTCTGATTCTAAAAACACTACTGAAAAAGATGAAAAGCTTGAAATTAACAAAAATAAGCAGGATAAATCGGATAAAAGTGAGAAAGGTGACAAATCTCAATCTGAGAAAACAGAAGTCTCCAGATCTACAAAGTATGTGGAAGATTTTCAGTATGCAAGAGCCTATGATCTCTTGCAAGGTATAATTATTTTGGAAAG
>JANRMF010000125.1:0-1894 GCA_033761815.1 Rickettsiaceae bacterium | reverse complement strand
GTGGCCGCACCGATCGCCACCCGCACTCAGTGCAGTGGTTTCTTGATGCATTGGAAAATGAGGAAAGTGGCAGAAAAGGCGGGTAAGGGTCAACCTATACGTGTTTGCTAAATATTTTTCTTTTAAGGTTTTGCTTGTTTTTCTGTACACCAACAATAACGTATTTAAGGTATGTGCTCCGTAACTAACCCAACAAAGTTAAGTAATTACTTGTTTAGTGGTCGTTTAAGGCCATCCACAAAACAACGACAGGTTATTGTTGAAGAATTTGCAAGTGATCGTTCTAGGATCACCTTTTGTTCCTCGTTTCGGAGGATGATGAAAAAGGCACAGGTGTTTTCGCTGGAACAAAATGAATCAGTTAGGAATAGGTTAACGCATTCTCTCGAAGTTGCTGATATAGGAAAGACAATAGCGCGCGAAGTAGGCAGACAGCTCGTAGCAAAAAAAATTGCCACACAGGAAGAGGCCCTCTGCCTAGAAACAATAGTCGAGAATGCTTGTCTTATTCATGATATTGGTAATCCTCCTTTTGGACATTTTGGTGAAGAAGCAATTAAAAAGTGGTTTACAGATAACGTGAATTGCTTGCTATCTGAAAATAAAGACTTTAAAGAAAAAAATACTAAAAGACTTCTAAAAAAAAGAAAAGATCAATTTAATTGTTTATATAACTTTGATGGCAATCCACAGGGTTTCCGAATTGTAACTAAATTGCACACAGAAATCGATCGATATGGACTAAATTTGACTTACTCTACATTGCTTGCTTCAATAAAATATCCTATTTGGTCAGATTCTAGTGAATATAAAAAAATTGGAATATTTACTAATGAAGCTGAGATATATAATGAGATTTGTAAGAAAACCAAGCATAATTCAGGTAAAAGGTACTTTGCAGTTTATTTGATGGAGCTTGCTGACGACATATGCTATTGTTTAAGTGATATAGCTGATGCGTTTGAAAAAGGAATTATTAATTATGAATTTTTTAAAAAGGAAATGGAAATTCTGTTTAAAGAAGATAACATAGATATTAATGATGAAAAATATAAAGCCTTGATAAATATTATAATTAGGAATAAAGATTTTAAAAATTTCTCACATGATATAGCAATAGGAGTAGCACAAGATTGTATTGCTAGTGCAATAACGCTTTTTATTAAAAACATAGAGTCGTATTTGAATGGTTCAGAAGAAGATGTTATTAGTAAAATTAATAGCGGCAAGGTTCTTAAATGCTTTAAAAAATTCTCTAAAAAATTTATATATAATAATACCGAGGTGCAAAAACTAGAAATTGCAGGTCATAGAATAGTATGGGGATTATTAGATCATTATGGCAAACTACTCAAAATAAGTAACGATGAATTTTTGCATTTTGTAAATAATAACCAAATGAAAAATGGGCTTGATTTTGAATGGAGGGTATATAATCGAATATCAAAAAGAATGATTGATGCATACAAATATGAATTACAAGATTTAAAAAGTAAGAATAATTTTGAACTTATAGATGAATGGTTATTACGTTGTAGATTGATTATTGACTATATATCGGGTATGACTGATCAATCTGCATTGCGATATTACCAAAATGTGATGGGAATTAGTCTTGATTGATATTCTATATAAGACCAAATTTCAACTATTTGTGCTTGTTGCACAGCCCTCCGCCATCCCGTATTGCCATCCGCCCCAAACCCCGCCACACTCCTGCCACGATGAAGCAGGAAATCATCACTTTCAAGGCCGACCCCGAGCTCGCCGAGGCCATCCGTAGGCTCCCAAACGCCTCCGCTTTTATCCGCCATGCCATCTTGGCGGCTATGGACCACGTGTGTCCGCTCTGCCAGGGCAGTGGCATCCTCTCCCCCAGGCAAAAGGAGCATTG
>JANRMF010000124.1:0-31514 GCA_033761815.1 Rickettsiaceae bacterium | reverse complement strand
CTCATCGCTTATTGCTTCCGCCCAAGGAAGCCATCGATTAGAATTAGCAATAAATTACAGCAGGAATATATGGCTCTTACGTCAAACTGAGGTTAAACAATCTAACTACAGAGATTATATCAAGTATTTGTAGTGTGAATTATTTGTCCAGTTATAAGTAAGGATTGGTATTATATGGAAAGACAAGCTAAAGCGGCGAATCAGAAGCTATTACTGACATAAAGTCCTTGCAAAAAAAGAACAAATGACACTTTTAACGGAGTGAACGAAGAGTCCTACCTGAAGGACAAAAATTCCCACAAAAAAAGATAAAAAATTAACGATTAGTGCAAAAAACTGAGCCGTGCGAACAAAATTTCATGCGCAATTACAGGATGCAAGTTTAAATTTTTGAATTTATCGAAAAATTTCAAATTCTGGCGGGTGGGCTAGGCTTCTTGATTTTGCGAAATCTACAAATTGGCGGATTTTGGTGCTATTTGACCCTTTCACTAAAATAGTTGCATCAAGCTCTGAGATTTTAGATAGAATTTTTTCAAAAGCTTCTTCACTTACCTTATCAAAATATTCAGACTCAATATCGTGATAGACTTTGTCATATAAATTTTTCATCAAGCTTCCAAATGCAAAAAAATGTGACGCGCCTGTTTCTAATAATTTCGAGCTAAGCTCTTTGTGTAATTCTGGCCCCTTTTCTCCAAGCTCTTTCATATCAGAAAGTATTACAATTTTTGCCCCTTTAACAGATGAAATAGTATCAAGGGATGCTCTGACGGATGTTGGGTTTGCATTATAAGCATCATCAATAATTTTGATTTTATGATTATTTATCATTACTTCATGAATAAGGCCCCTACCTCCGAATGATGGAATTTTTGGAAAGATTTCAGAAGCCCGAGCTAAATCTAGTCCGAGTGAGTGCATAAGCAACAGGGGTATGCAGAGATTAATAGACTGATGTTTGCCGTATAAATTATTGGTAGTTTCTAATTTTTGGCCAAAAACCTCGTAAATAGCAAGATTTTCTTTGTCTGTTTGCTCGAAATTAGTAAGAACGCAATCAGCGGAGCGGCTAGTTCCGAATGTATAAAATTGTACTCCAAGATTATTTAATATATCTTTTTGAAGCTCAAAATATGGGCTATCTAAATTTATGATAGCCTTGCCGCCGTGCTGCAGACCATCAAAAATTTCACATTTAGCTCTGCAGATATTTTCTAATGTTCCAAGGAATTCTAAGTGAGCCTCCCCAATTACAGTTATGATTGCAAAATCTGGCTTTACTATCTTTGTAAGATTATGAATTTCTCCTGGTGCATTCATGCCCAGCTCAATCGTGGCATAATCAGAGTCATGAGGAATTGATGCTATAGTTAACGGAACTCCTATGTGATTATTAAAGGAGCCTCTGCTTATATAGCTTTTGCCAAATGAAGATAAGATAAAACCTGTTGATTCTTTTGTGGAGCTTTTGCCCGCGCTCCCTGTGATGGCTATGAACTTTGCCTTGGAATTATTTCTTTTGTAATTGGCAAGTTTCATGAGAGCTTCTGCTGTATCATCAACCAGGACAACTCTAGGATCGTCAATTTTTTTGGAGGAAATCACTAGACCTGCCCCATTAGACAAAGCATCTGGGATAAATTCATGCCCATCCCGAGCGCCTCCAGTCATGGCTATGAATATGTCTCCTGCGGAAATATCTTTTGAATTAAACTCCACTTTATTAGCTTTTATATTACGGGGTAGCTCAGCCCCTAGCGCTATTTCTAGCTCTGTACTTGTCCATGAATGTGACACTTATTATAAACCCTTGCTTTCTACTATTTTTTTCTTTATTTCTGAAATGGCTTTCGCGGGATTTAACCCCTTGGGACAGGTTTTAGCACAATTCATAATAGTATGGCAACGATAAAGTTTAAAGGGATCTTCTAATTCATGTAATCTTTCCCCGGTATTTTCATCACGAGAATCAACAACCCACCTATATGCCTGAAGAAGAGCGGCGGGTCCGAGATATTTATCCCCATTCCACCAATAGCTTGGGCAAGATGTAGAACAGCATGCGCATAATATACATTCATATAAACCATCGAGTTTTTCACGGTCTTCTGGTGATTGGAGTCTCTCTTTGCTGGCTGGTGCAGCTGACGATGTTTGCATCCAAGGTTTAATAGATTCATACTGAGCGTAGAAGTGGGTGAGATCAGAAACGAGATCCTTAATCACTTTCATATGGGGTAGGGGATAGATTTTGACATCCCCCCTTACATCCTCAATTGGTTTTGTGCATGCTAGAGTATTCGTGCCGTCTATATTCATAGCGCAGCTTCCGCATATGCCCTCTCTACATGATCTTCTGAATGTAAGAGTTGGGTCTACTTCGTTTTTAATCTTAATGAGCGCATCAAGAACCATAGGTCCGCATGAGTCAAGATCTATCTCATAATTATCAAGACATGGATTATTTTCAGAATCCGGGTTATATCTGTAAATTTTGAAATTTTTTGGCCTTTTTAATTTACCACTTTGTTTATGATTTTTTCCTTCTTTTACTCTAGAATTTGGGGGTAGTCTTAATTCTGCCATAATATTACCATAATTAATATGTTCGTTTTTTAGGCGGCACAGCAGCAACCTCGTCTGTCATTGTCTGAAGGACAACATCTTTATAGTCGAGCTTTACCTTGAATTTATCATTCATCCATGCAAGGGAGTGTTTCATCCAGTTTTTATCATCCCTGTCTTTATAATCTTCTCTTGCATGCGCGCCTCTGCTTTCCTTTCTATTGTGAGCCGCATGAACAGTTACAACAGCTTGAGATAGAAGGTTTTCTAATTCCAAAGCTTCGACTAAATCACTATTCCAAATAAGAGACTTATCTGTAACATGAATATCGCTAAATTTTAGCATAGCAAAATCTATGAGTTTTTTGCCTTCAGTAAGAGTCTCCTCTGTTCTGAAGACAGCAGCGTGATTTTGCATTATTTTTTGCATCTCAAGCCTTAGCGCTGCCACTTTGGTTTTGCCATTTGAATGGCGAATTCTGTCAAATCTTGCCAAAATTTTATCAATCGATTCTTTTGAGGGTTTTTTGTGAGATTTTTCCTCCTTGAGTAACTCTTTGGCCTTTTTGCTAGCAGCTCTTCCAAATACTACCAAATCTAATAGGGAGTTTGATCCAAGTCTATTTGCACCATGAACAGAAACGCAGGCAGCTTCACCAATAGACATAAGACCTTGAACTATTTTTTTTGTATCTTTACCAGATTTGATAATCACTTCACCGTGATAGTTAGTTGGGATGCCCCCCATATTATAATGAACAGTGGGAAGAACTGGAATTGGCTCTTTGGTAACATCTACGCCTGCAAAAATTTTTGCAGTCTCGGAAATACCGGGGAGTCTTTGGTGTAATACCGCCGGGTCTAAATGGTTGAGATGGAGGAAAATATGGTCCTTATTTGGTCCCACCCCCCTTCCTTCCCTAATCTCGACTGTCATTGCTCTTGAGACAACATCCCTGGATGCTAGGTCTTTCGCATGAGGGGCATATCTTTCCATGAATCTCTCACCCTTGGAATTGACCAAATAACCACCTTCACCTCTACACCCCTCTGTCATGAGGCATCCAGCTCCATAAATTCCTGTTGGATGAAATTGGACAAATTCCATATCTTCAAGCGGAAGGCCAGCCCTGAGTGCCATGCCGCCACCATCTCCTGTACATGTATGAGCAGAAGTTGCGGAAAAATAAGCCCTTCCATACCCCCCAGTTGCAAGTACGACTAAATGGGCTTTGAATAAGTGAAGAGTCCCATCATCAAGATTCCATGCTATTACTCCAGTGCAATTATCATTCTCATCCATAACTAAATCTATAGCGAAATATTCTATAAAAAACTCAGCCTGATGTTTGAGCGCTTGTTGATATAGTGTATGGAGAATGGCATGACCGGTTCTATCCGCTGCTGCGCAGGTCCTCTGTGCAGGAGGTCCTTCTCCATATTGAGTGGTCATTCCCCCGAAAGGTCTTTGATATATCTTGCCCTCTTTTGTTCTTGAGAATGGAACTCCATAATGCTCTAGCTCAATAACTGCTTCTGCTGCATTTTTGCACATAAATTCGATCGCATCTTGGTCTCCTAGCCAGTCTGAACCTTTTATTGTGTCATACATGTGCCATCTCCAGTCATCATCACCCATATTAGCAAGAGCGGCGCTAATACCACCCTGAGCTGCTACTGTATGACTTCTGGTTGGGAATAGCTTACTTATACAGGCTGTTTTAAGCCCAGCTTCTGCCATCCCAAATGTTGCCCTAAGGCCCGCACCGCCAGCCCCAACAACAACTACATTATGTTCGTGTTCAATTAATTTATACTCATTCATGTTCATACCCAAAGTCAAAGACAAAAATATATTATTGCAATAGAAAGAAAAAAGATTGTTACAAATGTAAACAATTTAAGTCCTATAATAAGAAAATTCCGAGTACATAAGCAGCTTATATAATCTTCAATTACAACCTGCATACCTAGCATGGAATGATATAACGATGCTGTGATAAGCAATAAAAGAGGAGCAAAATTTTTCGGCATTTGCAAAATATTTGCTATATCCTCTTCTTCAGTATGTACAACTACATACATAAAATATACAAACCAGATAAAGAGGGGGATGAGCAATAAGGCAGATAAGCGCTGCATAATCCAGTGACCACTTCCATGACCGCTAGAGCCCAGGTTTCTTGCTTTTGCAACTCCTGATTTTAGAGAGGAATAATTATTCATAAAACAACGCTCCACAAAACGAAAGTTATTAGAATGGTCAAGGTAACAACCAGCCACCCTGAATAATTTACTGAGCAAAGTGAAAATCCCCACCCAATATCCCAAAATAAGTGTCTAATTCCATTAAGAAAATGATAAGTAGCGAACACTGAAACAATTTGCAAAGCAAATGTAAATATTTGGCTTTCAACTACGTATAAAACACATTTGCACGGGCCAAAGAATACGAAATATATTATCCACCAGGATATTATGGAAAGTGCAAAGAATAATGCAACACCTGTTAACCTATGTGATATAGACAAGACAGATGTAATTTGCGGTTTATATATTGAAAGATGAGGAGATGTAGGTCTTTTGTTCTTCCTAGCTATTCCCTCTGAAATTTCCTTAGTTGCTGGCATTTTAGCATCTTTTTAATTTATTTTCCATATGCTACACTAGCACTTTTTGCATCTATTTCAAGATTAATAAATTAATTTTATTACTAAAATTCATTTGGTATGATAAACATATCGCTTATTACAAAAACTTATACAGTGCCGCCACTGCCTTTATCACTAAGTTTTTTGGGTTGATTTTTTTCGAATTATCACTAGAATTGATAAGAAAAAAATCAGACATATGCACAAAATAAAAATCAGTAATTTCGAAATCTCAAATGATTTACCATTCACTCTTATTGCAGGTCCTTGTCAAATGGAAAGCAGAGACCATGCATTATTCATGGCGGAAAATCTTGTGAAAATTGCTAAAAAGTTTAATGTCTCGCTCATTTATAAGTCCTCCTTTGATAAAGCTAATCGCACATCAGCATCATCTATCAGGGGAATCGGGATTGAAAAATCACTAAAAATCTTTGAAGAAATACGGGCTACTTTCAAAATCCCAGTTATAACTGATGTTCACTCGGAAAATCAGTGCGATATTCTAAAAGACGTAGTCGATATACTCCAGATACCCGCTTTTCTATGTAGACAAACAGACCTTCTAGCAGCCGCCTCTGCAACGGGAAGGGTGATTATGGTCAAAAAAGGGCAATTTCTTGCCCCATGGGATATGAAAAACGTAGCACAAAAACTTACTTCTTTTGGCGCAAAAGATATAATTCTATGCGATAGAGGAACTTGCTTTGGCTATAATAACTTAATTTCAGATATGAGAGGGCTAGATATTATGGCCGAAACTGGTTTTCCAGTTATATTCGATGCAACGCATTCTGTTCAGCAGCCAGGTGGCCAGGGTAATGCAAGTGGCGGAGAGCGTAAATATGTAGAATTACTAGCAAGAGCAGCTCTTGCAACGAGAATTGCAGGAATATTTGCTGAAGTTCACCAAGACCCAGATAATGCACCGAGTGACGGCCCTTGTATGCTTAAGCTAGAAGATCTTCCAGAGATAATTCTCAGGCTCAAATCAATAGATGATCTTATTAAGAGCTTCTAGGCTCTGTTGTGTTGTAAATAACCCTCAAGCAAAGAAAAAACCCAAACATATTCTTCATACAGTTTGATGTAGATTTAATATTAATGTAACATAATTAAGGTTAAATACTACAAGGTAATAAATGGCGGACAGATTAACACCTGATGAACTAAAGGAGCTCAACGAGGCTTTTAATTTCTTCTTTACAGATGATATGTTAACGGAGAGGGCATGGAGAGGGAACTTTAACCTATATGAATTTACGAGTCAGAGCAAGTTATTAGAGCAACTAAACAAATATTTGCCAGATGAATACAAGCTAACATACGACGGTTTATGTTGCGGCCTTACTTTGGAATTTACCAGATATTTGATAAAACATCAAAATGATCCAGATCCTGTTGGTGATTTTTGTAAAAAAATAGATACGGAATTAAATCAACTGCTAAACCCTAAAAACACAAAAACACGCAAAAACCCAGAGAATTTTTTGAGGAGATTAGTGGGATATCAAGTTTTTCAGCTCTCGGCAAAAGCAGGGTATTTTGATCAAAAAAAACATGATTTATCAAACGATATTCCTGATTATATATCCGAGATGGAAGAAAAGCTTTACTTAGAAGGTCATATAGGAATAGGTATGGTAGGAGATAAAGGAGGGCATCGAATATCACTTCATAAGATAAAGGGAGATTTGATCCTTTTTGACCCTAATAGGGGAATGGCAAAATTCAGCGGGGATGATACTATAAATAGATGTAACAGAATAATTTATTTATTGCACAAAGAAAATGGTTATACAAAAACTGAATATTCTAATTACAAGAAGATTTATGAAAAAAATTTCATGTATAAAGAGGAGCCTGAAGGTAATTTAACGCCGGAAGATATAAAACTAAGAAAAAAGGAAAAAAAATATGTTCCAGAAAAAGATGATTTAGATAATAAACTATTATATGCAACAATACTAAACAAAAAAGATTATATTAAAAAAATACTAAGTCAAGGAGCAAATCCAAATACTCTAGATTTTTATGGTTATTCCGCTATTGATTATGCAATAGACAGAAGCTATGTAGACCAAGTCAGAGAGCTTATTTATAAAGGATCGGAAATAAGTCAAAGAGCATTAGATATAATGAAACAGATAACAGATGAGAAAAAAAAAGAGGAAATCCAGGGATTAGTAAATAAGGCAAAAACTATCAGAGAATTTTTTAATAACCTAGCTTTTGGGACTCCTGAATCTATAAGTAAGTTTATTGCTGAAAATAAGGATATTCTTAATTCACTAAGAGATAAGAATGGAAACACACCATTAATAGTTGCTATTAATAATGGTAAAAATCAAAATATAAAAGCCCTTCTTGCAGAAGGAGCAGAAGCAAACCATTCTTATTCATCGACAGAAACACCCTTATCAATTGCTATAACAAAAGGTAATATCGAAGGAGCTAAAATGTTGATTAATTATGGAGCAGATTTAGATCACTCAGCAGTCAAAGAGGCATTAGATAATAGCACAAAGCTTTCGTCTGATGCAAAGCTTACACTTAAAGAATCAAAAAAGAAGGGGTCAGAGCTTGTTAAAATCATCCAAGACGGTGATTTAGAGAGGCTAAAAACTTTTATGAAGAAAAACGCAGAATTTGATCTAAATTTTAGAGATGAGTTTGGAATTTCGCTTATGTTTCATGCGGTTTACAATGGGCGTAAAGAAATCGTATCATATTTAATTCAGAACAAAGTTAGCGTAAATCAGGTTTTAAATGGTCGAGAAACCGCTTTAATGACCGCGGCGTCTAAAGGCGATATAGAGATGTTGGAGATGCTACTTGATAATGGATCTGAGATAAATTATAGAGTTGAGGATGGGTCCACACCATTAACACTTGCAATTAAGAGTGGAAATGTTGATGCAGTAAAAATGCTTTTAAGAGGAGGTGCAAAATTTACTGGTAGAGATTTGAAGATGGGTGCTAATATCAGTATAGCGATTAATGAGTTAGGCGAAGTAGACACAATATATAAAAATAAAATGGTCAAATTATTTACTGCAATGGAAGCAATTGAAATGACGGAGTTTGTTGGCATTATTAAATCAAAAGGGTGTAATGAGAATCTAGAGCAGTTTCTCAAAAAACATGATGATATTGATTTAAATTCAATAAAAGGTCATGATGGTCAGGGAGTTATTGAAATGTCCTTGGAGTCTAGAGATCCAAAAATTATAGAAACTTTAATAAAGCGGGGGGCTAATGTAAATGAGAAAGGTCTTAACAATAGAACTCCTTTAATCAAAGCTTTGTGTATTAATTGTTTAGAAATTGCTAAAATACTGATACAAAATGGGGCTAATGTAAATGAGAAAGATAGTTTTGGGAAATCTGCTATAGATTATGCAATCGAGACTGGCAAAAAAGAAATGATAGAGATACTCTTAAAGAATGGCGCGACTCTTGATGCTACAAAAGAGATACTTTTAGAGAATGGCGCAACTCCTGATGCTACAAAGCATAAATCTTTGGACATTAGGACATCTTTCTCAAAACTTGTCTCAGAACAAATGCCTGCAAATCCCCCACCAGTTCCGCCAAGGCGCCAGTCCATCACAAAAACCCGGTAAAAATACTAAAAAAATACACAGAGCATGATTTAATTCCTCAAAAATTTATTATTATCTGATTATTAGTATCTACCCCTATATTCACTTCTCCGCTGGGAATCACCCCCTCTAAGATCATAAAGGCTAGCCTATCCTGAATTTCTTTTTGAATAAGCCTTTTGAGCGGCCTTGCTCCATATATAGGGTCGTAACCATGTTCGGCAAGCCATGATATTGCTTTATCATTAATTTGCAGCTTAATATCTTGCAGGCTCAGCATATTTGCTATCCTCTCTATTTGTATCGAGACAATTTTTGAAATATGGGACCTTGAGAGTTTGTGGAACATTATAACTTCATCGAGCCTATTTAGAAATTCTGGCCTAAATGATGCGCGCACAATATCAAATACGCCCTTTTTTATCTCTTCTGAAATTTCATCTTCATTTGAGCTGGAGATAATCTCAGAGCCAAGGTTTGAGGTTAAAATTATGATTGTATTTTTAAAATCCACAACCCTTCCTTGACTATCAGTTAGCCTGCCTTCGTCTAGTACTTGAAGTAATATATTAAATATATCAGGATGGGCTTTTTCTACTTCATCAAATAAAATTACCTGATATGGCCTTCTTCTTATGCTTTCGGTTAATATCCCGCCTTGGTCGTAACCCACATATCCTGGAGGGGCCCCTATAAGCCTTGAAACTGAATGTTTTTCCATATATTCGGACATATCAAGCCGAAGCATAGCGTGGCGATCGTCAAATAGAAACTCAGCAAGAGATTTGGTAAGCTCTGTTTTTCCCGTTCCTGTTGGCCCAATAAATAAAAATGAACCAAGGGGGCGATTTGCATCCTGAAGACCCGCGCGAGACCTTCTGATTGCGTTTGAAACAGCCTTGATCGCATCTTCTTGACCTATGACTGTTTTTTCAAGCTCCTTTTCCATGTGTAGTAACTTCTCTTTTTCACTTGAGAGCATTTTATCTACTGGTATTCCAGTGATTTTTGAAATAATGGATGCTATATCTTCATCTGTTACTACTTCTTTTACAACGTGAGTTTTTGCGCTTTCTTCTAATTCCTTTAATTTCGAAGTTAGATTGGGGAGAATGCCATATTTTATCTCCCCAGCCTTGTCAAACTGCCCAGATCTTTCTGCCTTTTCTAGATCGCTTTTTGCAGCATCTAGGGACATTTTGGTTTTCAAGATTTGATCATGGGCTGATTTTTCGCTTTGCCAGTGAGAGGTGAGGTCCATGGCTTCTTCTTCAAATTTTTTGAGCTGGATTTGGTTTTCCGAAAGCCTTGCTTTTGATGCATCATCTTGTTCTTTTTTTAGAGCTTCTGCCTCAATCTTTAGTTGAATTATTTTTCTTTCCAGCTCATCTAAATGCTCAGGTTTGTTGCTGACTTCGATTTTTCTTCTGCTTGCTGCCTCATCAACCAAATCAATGGCTTTATCAGGCAAAAACCTGTCAGTAATATATCTTGAGGATAATTTTGCAGCCGCTATAATCGCGCCATCAGATATTCTTATTCCGTGATGTATTTCATATTTTTCCTTAATGCCCCTTAGTATTGAGATAGTATCAATTATATTAGGCTCGGAAACATATACAGGTTGAAATCTTCTGGCAAGTGCTGCATCTTTTTCTATATATTTCCTATATTCATCAAGCGTAGTTGCGCCGATGCAGTGAAGCTCTCCCCTTGCAAGCATGGGTTTTAGTAGGTTTGATGCATCCATAGCACCATCTGTTTTGCCAGCCCCTATCAATATATGAAGTTCATCTATGAATAATATAATTTGACCAGAAGATTCCTGTATCTCTTTTAGAACTGATTTGAGCCTTTCTTCAAATTCCCCCCGATATTTCGCCCCAGCAATTAAGGCGCCCATATCTAATTCTATGAGTTTGCAGTTGGCTAGGTTTTCCGGTATGTCCCTTGCTATAATCCTTTGAGCGAGCCCTTCTATTATTGCAGTCTTTCCAACGCCTGGCTCCCCTATTAAAATTGGGTTATTTTTTGTTCTTCGAGAGAGAACTTGTATAGCTCTTCTAATTTCCTCGTCCCTACCTATTATCGGGTCTAATTTGCCAAGGCTTGCAAGCTCTGTGACATCTCTACTATATTTTTTTAGAGCCTGAAGATTTTCTTCTGAACCATCGGAATCAGCTGTTCTACCCTTTCTGAGAGCTATGATATTTTCTGAAATTTTGGCTATTGTAGCGCCATTTTTTTGCAGTATATTGCGAATAGTATCGTCACTTACGCATGATTCAAGCATTCTCTCAATTGATACAAAACTATCACCAGATTTTTTTGCAAGCTCATCTGCTTTTGAGAGAAGCTTGAGAGTTTCGCTGCTAAAGTAAACTTGCCCACCACCGGAGACTTTTACAGAAGGAATTTTATCCAGCGCGATTTCTACATCATTCTTGACGCCGTTTATTACAGCTCCTGAACTTGTCAAAATAGTTTGCGAAATATTATCTTCATCGTCAATTAACGATGAAAAAATATGCATTGGCAGAATTTGCTGATGGTCTTTACTGGCGGCAAGAGATTGCGCATTTGCAATAATTGCTCTAGATTTTTTAGTAAATTTTTCAATATTCATAGTAAGTTACAAAAATTAAATTTATACTCAATTGTTAATATAGTAACTACTAAACTGATTTTCAAGATTGATATTTCGCCTCTCGCAAATGTTTTTCTGAAAAAATGAGAAAACTATGAATTTTTTTTTCAAGAGCGGGAATTTTGCCTATACAAAGAGAGATGTATTATTTGATTTTGCGGCTTTTTTAATCATCATCTCGCTTATAGTGATTATATGCACTAAATCTCAGAATGTGGAGCAGGATCTGACTATCCTAAAAATAGAGCCTGTAGCATTGGATTACTCAAATTTATTCCAATATTCAATTTACACTTCCATGAGAATGCTTGTTGCTTTATTATTTTCCATTTTTTTTGCTGTAATTTATGGCCTAATTGCGGCAAAAAGTACTAAACTAGAATTGATTCTTGTGCCCCTGTTAGATGTGCTACAGTCTGTGCCTGTTTTGGGCTTTATCTCTTTTACGGTCACTGGGTTTCTTGCTATGTTTCCAGGAAAAGTACTTGGAGCAGAGCTTGCTGTTATATTTGCTATCTTCACCTCTCAGGCGTGGAATATTGCTTTCAGCGCATATTTATCCTTTAAAAAATTACCTTCTGAGCTTGCCGAGTCTGCAAAAATATTCAAATTAAATGCTTGGTCAAAATTTTGGGTAGTAGAACTTCCATATGCAATACCAGGTATTGTCTGGAATATTGTTGTATCATTATCCGGAGGGTGGTTTTTTATTGTTGCATCAGAAGTTATTACGGTTGGCGATAAATCGATCACCCTACCTGGTATTGGCTCATATATAGCGCTTTCTATTGTTCAAAAAAATTCACATGCAACCTTCATGGCAATTTTTTGTATGGTGATTGTGATTTTACTATATGATCAGTTATTTTTGAAGCCTTTGATAGCATGGTCTGATAAATTCAAATATGACTCAAGCGCCAATTCTAGCAATATGAATAGGTCCTTTGTGCTGGATATATTATCTAAAAGCAAAATCTTGAAGAAATTCCTGACTCCTCTATTTTACTTACAGTCTAAATTTGCGTATTTGAAAGCTCCGGCATTTTTGGCTTATTTTTCCTCAGTGCGTGAAAATGTTTACCAAGAAAAAACACTGAAAATTTCAAAATATTCCAAGTTGTTTTTTGATATAGTAAGTTATGGGATTATTATTTGCGTAATACTTGTATGCGGCGTTAGGTTATTTGTCTTTATAGATGCAGAAATAGATTCTCCTGAATTATTTTATGTTATTTACCTTGCGTGCTTAACTTGGCTTAGAATTTCCATTCTAATTATCATCGTTTCTGTTATCTGGATTCCTGCCGGGGTATTTATGGGACTCAATCCGAGAATTTCATCTATAGTTCAACCTCTTACACAGTTTTTGGCAGCATTTCCCGTGAATTTATTATTCCCATTAGCAGCAGCTGTGATAAATTTTTATAATTTAGACCCAAATATCTGGCTTAGTCCTTTAATGATAGTAGGGACTCAATGGTATATCTTATTTAATGTTGTAGCGGCTGCAAGTGCAATACCAAACGACTTAAGGGATGCGATGAGCATCTTCAAAGTAAGAGGTATAGTCAGATGGAGAAAATGTATTTTACCAGCCATAATGCCCCATTATATAACAGGAGCAATTACAGCCTTTGGCGCATCTTGGAATGCAAGTATAGTCTCAGAGGTGATTAATTACGGAAATCAGACTATTGTTGCAAGAGGGCTCGGCTCATATATAAGCGATGTTACTATAAAAGCAGATTTTCCAAGAATTGCTCTAGGTATTTCTGTGATGGCTTTTTTTGTTGTGGTCCTTAACCGGATTTTTTGGCAACCGCTACACGATTGGTCAATTAAAAGAATTTAGGTATAAAAAATGAAGCAGATAAAAATTACATCAGACAAAATGCCAAAAACAATATTTGAGCTAAAAAATATTAGCCAGAGCTTTGAGGCTTCAGATGGAAGTCAGAACGTAATATTGGAAGATATTAATCTCAGTTTGAGGGAGGGGGAGATAATAGCTCTCCTTGGTAAATCTGGATCTGGAAAATCTTGTCTTTTAAAACTTATCGCAGGACTTACAAAAAAAACGAATGGAGAGATTGTATCTAGCCTCAAAAAAAGTGACACTAATTTTGCAATGAGTATGATTTTTCAAAATATCGCTCTATTTCCTTGGCTTAATGTTCTAGAGAATGTGGAAATAGGGTTGAAATCATTAAACCTCTCAGCCAAAGAAATGAAAGAAAGGGCGATAGATTCAATAAATCTCACGGGATTAAATGGATTCGAATCTGCATACCCTATGGAACTATCCTCTGGAATGAGGCAAAGGGTCGGTTTTGCAAGAGCTCTCGTAGTTAGACCCGAAATTCTTCTTATGGATGAACCTTTTTCGACCTTAGATATTCTAACAGCTAATACCTTAAAGACAGATTTTTTGGAGCTGTGGTCCACTAAAAAAACCCCCTTAAATGCAGTTCTTATAGTAACTCATAGCATAGAAGAAGCTGTTACAATAGCAGATAGGGTAATTATTATGGGATCTAGCCCGGGTAGAATTGTTTCCGAGGTAAAGGTGAATTTGCCCCATCCCCGCAATTCATCTGATCCAATATTTCGGAGATTACTAGATGAAATTTATTCCAAAATGTCTGATGCAGCAAGTGATAGGCTAGACCCTATTGAGCCATACTCTACAACCGGTCTAGATACTATTTTGCCTTATATTTACCCAAATAAGCTCATCGGACTTATGAAAGCTGTAATTAAGCAGGGCAAGGGAGGGAAACATGACATACAAGAACTTTCATCTAAATTACAACTCGATATTTCTAGCTTGATGCAAATGGTTGAGGCGCTAAAGATGCTTGATCTTGCAAAAATCGAGGATTCAGAGATTCACCTCACTGAAAACGGATTTAAATTCGCTTTGAATGATATAGAGTCTCGTAAGAAAATTTTTGGAAAATTACTAATAGATCGCATTCCAATTGTGGCGCATATTACCAATTCAGTTAGAGATGACGAAGATCACAAAATAACCCAAGATGAGGTGATGGATTTGTTAGAATCGCATATGCGTCTTAGTAAATCTGAGGCCATAAATATTCTCAAGGCTGCAATCTTATGGGGAAGATATTCAAACCTTTTTATGTTCGACGACAAGAAGAAGGAATTTATTCTAGGAGATTAATTTAGCAAACAGGAGTATATAGTCTTTTAGGTTGGATTAGATACTAGGCGCAAGGAGAGAAGCCTACTAAATGCTGGGTTAGAGACGAGCAACAACGTAGGATTATAGCTATTGATGGTATTACATGCGCATGATATTAAGATTCGATTATGCTCAGATCGTCTTCGGTGTAAAGCTTTGGATGAATTTTTTCCACAAATTCTTCAACACAAGAATAAGTCATTTTACATTCATCATATTTATCTGAGACTAAATCCATAAAATCCAAAGCTTTGTCATAATTTGTAGCACAAACCTGAGTCGCCGAAACAATAATTGACCCAATTGATGATATCGATTTTTGAAGCAAAGGATATCTTGCTACAAATTTTGCAAGATTAGTTTCTCCAACTAAATCAGAGATACTTTGCAAATACCCAATAAAATGACCGTGATCCCAATTTTCTCTCAATTCTATTTTTTGCATATTTTCGAAATGAGTATCTCTGTGATATTCTCTCAGCGACGATAGATCATTGAAAATTTTATTACATACAGCGGTAATTTCATGTCTGTAGTTAGTTTCCTGCTCCCTAAATTCGGTATATTGCTCCACAATGTTTTCATACACTTTGCCAAATTGTTTGCAGGCGCTATTGATCAAATTCTTTTTATTGTTAATGACAACAAATTTTGCCTTGATTGACTCTAGCGAAAACTCGTCAGAAAGATATTCTCTAGCCGATTTTGCTATACTATGGATTAAATTGTGAGACCCTGGATTTTCTAGCGTAATCACTTTAATCTGACCAATAGAGTCTTCATATTTATGACAATATAGCCCAGCACCGTCTGCAAGAACCCCCCCGAGAGAGTGACCAGTGCATATTAATTGATATTGCTTTAAATCCTCAATATGAATGCCTGTTTTTTCGCTCAAAGCTCCCATATCGCTAAAAATTCGATCTACAAATTTTTCCACCCCTCTTTTATATTGAGTGGGGCACAAATTCATCGCAAGTTGTACGTTATTAGTAATATCTTTAATTATCCTCATAACATTGTTGAGAGGTTTTAGATAACTCTCAGCGTCATCAACTGTGTTGCAATTTATCTTTGTCCCAGAGCAAACTAGTGATAATTGTTTTTTGTCTTTATTAATCCAAAGCTGACCGTAAAATCCACCAGTGTTTTTTATTGAAGTGGAATCTTCGATAAAAATCCACCCGTCCTTTCCCGATTTTTTAGACCTATTATATGATTGCTGAATAAGATTGCAGAGGTCTGGCGTATGCTCCATCACATCAGATACCAGGCTTTCCTCATCATCCCAATTTGATATATCTGATCTTGCCGAATTAATGGAAGAGTCAGAAGGGGAGTTGATCATGGCCCAGGAATCATCAAATGACTTTTCGGATCCTAGTTCATTTTCTGGATAATAGTCAAAGGACCCACTACTCTCGCCTGTTGTGACATCTGAGATATTGCTTGGAGAGACAGAATGATTTCTGTCTATTAGAAAAGGTATGCATGAGAATGCATTTTTTTCATTTGTTTTGCTCATTTAGACCTCATATTTTTTTATTAGATTACACAATGAGAGTTATATCATACACAAAAAAGAAATAAAATAAACCATAAAGATATAAAATAAACAAATATTTATCATTTTTTGTATAATGTAGGAGCTGAACCCCACAGTTATCCTTGACATTTGGCGAATTGTGTACATTATAAATTCATCCCCATTTACAAGAGAGTTATTTATGTCTATTTCTGCACAAGATGTCAATAAGGTAGCGAGATTAGCTAGAATAAAGATGAACGAAAGTGAGATTTCTTATTTTCAAACTCAGCTATCTAGCATAATGAATATGATAGATCAGATAAAAGAATTAGATTGCGAAAATACTGAGCCATTTCATTCCCCTTGCAAAATGGGGTTAAGACTCAGAGATGATGAAGTTGTACCATATAGCAAACTGGATGATATATTTCAGAATTCTCCGGGGGATGTTGGAGATTTATCAAGAGAAATTAAAGGCTTTATCGTGCCTAAGGTGGTAGAATAATGAGTGAGTTAGTTAAGCTTAGCCTGCATGAGGCCCTAGAAGGATATGCAAAGAAAGATTTTTCTGTTTTCGAGGTTGTTAGCGCGAACATAAATCAGGCGCAAAAGCACAAAAAATTAAATGTATTTATAACAGAAAACTTTGAAAAAGCCCTTAGTGATGCAAAAAATTCTGATATACTATATGCAAAAAAAGAGGCAAGAAAGCTGGAAGGTGCAACCATCGCAGTGAAGGACCTTTTTTGCACAAAAGGAATCAGGACTACATCAGGATCCAAAATGCTGGGGAATTTTATCCCCCCATACGAGTCAGAAGTTAGTAATAAGATAAAAGAGGCTGGCGCAATCTCTCTTGGCAAAACGAATATGGATGAGTTTGCCATGGGTTCTGGTAATGTCACAAGCTATTATGGCCCAGTTATAAACCCATGGAAAAGCTCAGAAAAAGATGAAGATCTTGTTCCTGGGGGTTCATCCGGCGGGTCAAGCGCATGCGTTAGTGGCTACATGTCAATGGGCGCTCTTGGTAGCGATACTGGCGGATCCGTTCGTCAACCAGCCGCTTTTACGGGAACTGTAGGAATTAAGCCAACTTACGGCAGATGCTCAAGATATGGTATGGTTGCATTCTCAAGCTCGCTAGATCAGGCTGGAATTTTTGCAAGAAATTGCAAAGATGCGGCTTTGATTCTTGAGAATATGATGGGATTTGACCCAAAAGATTCAACTTCCTCAAATGAGCCTATTCCACCCTTGAGTAGCTTTGATAGAAATATTAAGGGGATGAAAATCGGCATCCCTAGGGATATTATGCAATATGATGGCATATCAGAAGAAATTTTGAATATGTGGCAAAATTCTGTAGATGCGCTAAAAGGCGAGGGCGCTGAGATAGTAGATGTTAATCTACCTCACTCAAAATACGCTCTTGCAACTTATTATGTAGTCGCCTCGGCAGAAGCATCATCAAACCTCTCAAGATATGATGGGGTTAGGTATGGCCATAGGACAGGGGCAAAAGTATCATCTCTTGATGAGTTATATGAATTAACTAGAGCAGAAGGATTCGGCACAGAGGTAAAAAGAAGAATTATGATAGGAGCTTACGTTCTCTCTTCCGGTTTTATGGATGCTTATTATTTAAAGGCCCAGAAAATTCGCAAGAAAATTAGCGATGATTTTCGTCTTGTCTTTGAGGGGTGTCAGGGAATTTTACTTCCTTCCGCTCCAACGCCTGCTTTTGGACTAAAGGAGAAGCAAGATGATCCAGTGACTATGTACTTAAATGATATTTTCACGATACCTGCAAGCCTTGCTGGACTTCCTGCTATGTCTGTGCCTGCTGGGTTCTCTGGGGATCAGTTGCCTCTTGGGATGCAAATAATATCAAATGCTTTTGATGAGATGAGTATGATCAGATTTGCTGGTGCGATTGAGTCTAGCCTGAAACTTAATTTGAATCCACGGGGGTTTTAATGTCAATTATAAAAGGATCCACAGGAGACTGGGAATATGTTATTGGTCTTGAGATTCATGCTCAAGTAAATTCGAAATCGAAGTTATTTTCTGCCGCGCCCGCTGAATATGGCGCATCTCCTAATAGTAATGTTGCGCTTTATGATGTTTCATTTCCAGGAATGCTGCCTGTTTTGAATAAATTCTGCGTGGAGCAAGCTGTAAGAACCGGCCTTGCAATTAATGGAAATATTTCAAAAAAATCAGTTTTCGATAGAAAGAATTATTTTTATGCGGATCTGCCTCAGGGATATCAGATTTCGCAATTTTACCACCCGATAATTAGGGGTGGACAAATTGATATTATTGATGAAAATAATGAGCCGAAAAAAGTTCGAATACATCAGATACACCTTGAGCAAGATGCGGGTAAAAGCATGCATGACCAGTCTCCCATATATTCATTTATAGATCTTAACAGAGCTGGAGTCGGTCTTATGGAGATTGTATCTGAGCCTGATATGCGCTCTCCTTATGAAGCAGGAGAATATATTAAAAAACTCAGAGCTATTTTAAGGACTATTGGCACTTGCGATGGGAATATGGAGCAAGGTTCTTTAAGGGTTGATGCGAATGTTTCCGTTCGAAAGGCGGGCGAAAAATTTGGCACAAGATGCGAGATTAAAAATGTAAACTCAATCAAGAATGTTATGAGGGCTATAGAATATGAAGCTTTCAGACAAGTTGGGATAATTGAGCGCGGGGGGGTCATTTCTCAGGAAACGAGATTATTTGATGCATCAACGGGCACTACAAGAACAATGAGAAGCAAGGAAGATGCTCATGATTACCGATATTTTCCTGATCCAGATCTTCTTCCTCTAGAAATTACAGATGAGTTCATCGAGGAGGTTAAAAAGTCACTTCCCGAGCTCCCGGATGAGAAGCTTGATAGGTATATTTCCGAATTTGGACTTTCATTCTATGATGCAAGCTTATTATCTCTTGATACTGACGTTTCAAGTTATTTTGAGGAAGCTCTCGCGCTCAGCAAAGATGCTAAATTAACAGCAAACTGGATTATCAGCGAATTATTTGCTTATTTAAACAAAGAAAATACAGAGATTGTGAATTCCAAAATTTCTGCTGTAAATCTGGGGACTCTAATAGGACTGATAAAAAGTGGTGAAATTTCAGGAAAAATTGCGAAGCAAATTTTTGAGATTATGTCAGAAAGTGGTGATGATCCAGAGGCTATTATTAAAGATCATGGGCTGAAGCAGATTTCAAATTCAGATGAAATTTTGAAGATTATAGAGTTAGTTTTAACAGAGAATCCTGAGTCAGTAGAGCGATACAAAAATGGAAAGGATAAGCTTTTTGGATTTTTTGTAGGGCAGGTGATGAAAAAAACTGGGGGTAAGGCAAACCCATCTCTGGTTAATGAGCTTCTTCATGGTGCTTTAAATAGGGCTTATACCAATTCCATTTTTAAATGATCCAAACGAATTTTGTGGATCTCGCTCATTCTTAACGTTTATAAACGCATGCGATGCGCTCGCGACTGAAAATTCATTTATTTAAGTTTAATCTTGGAAGTGGTATTAGAAGGTCCTATACCCTATTATATATTATTTTCTCGTATCTGCTTCTATATGGCACGAAGATTGCTTGAACTTTGGTGTTAACCAAAGAAACGTGATAAATTGTCTAAAATTTCAAGTACACCTATTTCTAGCACTCAAAAAACCACGAATACTAAAACAACGACTCAAGCTGCAGCTGAAGCTCCGGTCAAAAAAAGTGCAAAAGAATCTGGAAGATCCATGGAAATCAATGCTTTTGGAAGAAAGTATGACAACATGACATATGAAGATATAATTGATTATGATCCAAAGATTATAAGGCTCAAAGCTCAGGCGGCAAAGCTTCAGAGCAATATGGATGAATACTTAAATAAAATGAATGCAATACAGACTCTACAAGAAGAGATCTATAAAGATATATTGCAGAAATCCGAGGACATCAAAAACTACACGGCACTGCCGGTAACTGAGAGGGAGTTAAAAACCGTTTCAATTGTATCGAACGATACTGGGGATGCTCAGGATTATATCTCAGTTGATGCTTCATCCCTTGCTTATAGTCAAAAAATTACAATTTCTAATTGGGCAATAGCCTCATCCCATAATATCTCTATTGGTACCGCGAATTCCACGGAGCCTTTATCGGTTTATAATGCAATTCAGGCTGCACTAAGTGTTAATGCAGCAAAAACAGATGCATTAGCTGCTGTGGGCTCAAACCTCTCTGGAGACGGACTACCACTCAATCCATCATCTAGAATATTATATGGATTATGTCTTGCTGAGTCGTATAAAACATCACCAAATCTTGTAACCCTTAAGGCAAATGCTACTAGTATATGGTCAGGAATGAATCAATCCTTAAGCGATGGTTTTGCAACAAAAGATACAGTTATTGTTGGAAATGGGGCAAGTTTACTTCCCGCTGGAACATATTATCTTTACAGCATGCCTGGTGGGGTTTCTGTCCCAAAGGCTCTAAATACCTATATCACGCAGGCAAATTCTGTATATCAAGCTATTAACTCGATTGCCGCACTACCAAATATCACGCAACTTGATGTTACAACTGCAATAGCTGGTATTTCAGGTCTTACTTATGATGTAAGCGGACTTCCGAGTAATAATGATTTTGCTTATCTAATTGCAAATGCAGCATACACAGAAGCAGGAGCTCTTGGCGCCCCCGCTGCTGATGTAAAAGCAGAAGCTCTCAGCGCTGCATCGCTTGATAATATAAAAACATACGCAAAAGATTTTGGGGAATATAAATATGGAGATAATTCACCTATTTTAGCAAATAAAGGGTTAACTTATTTAACGCAGGCTATAATTAATGCAGCAAATACATCAAGTGCAACAATAGCTACAGTACAAACTGCAACAAGTGATGCATTAACGGCGTTTAAGAATAATTGCAGTATAGTTCTAACCGCTGGCCAAACTCTTTCGAATGTTGTTGATGCGATAAATTTCATCTCGTCTTATTCCGGAGTTTCTGCAAGCGCCCCCTCTACTGGCGCTGGTAGCTATATGCTGAATATTTTTAGTGCAGCTTCTGGCCTTGATTATCAAATGAGCATTCTTGACTCCAGTGATGCGGATGTTGCGTCCACATTATTTGCAAGCGTGATAAAATTTGACTCACCAGCAACCAATTCAGTTGCAACTGTTGGTAATTCAACTTTTGCTCCTCTTGTAACTTCAAATTCTAACACAATCGAGTATAACGGTGTATACATCAAGTTGCTCAAGGTAAACACAAGCGCATCTTATTCTCAGACAATAAGCATTGGAGATAATGTTAGTATCTATAAGGAAAAAATCCATCGATTTATTGACTCCATAAATAAGCTGAGAATTTTTGTTGCAGAGCAAACCAGGGTTGATCCTGGTGACCCCGAAAAATATAAAGACACAACCCCACTTCGGCTTGATAGCATCATTACCTCCGTAAGACCGTTTCTTAGTATAGTTAACTCATACACTGTAACTTATGAAGATGATGGTTATATTTCTTTACCTAATATCGGCATTACTTTAGATAAAGTGATATTAGAAGATCAGCTTGAGGTTGATGTTCTTGCTATTGATGAAAAAAAGCTTGAGCAAGCAACATCTTCAAATTTTGAGCAAGTGAGGAGGATTTTTGAATTTCGCCATACAAGCTCAAGTAGAAATCTAAAAATCAGCTCCTCGAGAGGGAAATATCAAAACATGATTTTAGATGTCACTATTCATATAGTTGGCAATCTTGGTCCCGATAATAAGCAAGTTAGGATTAAAATCCTGAATACAAGTGGCACAACTTTAAGTACCGATTATTACTCATTATCCGGGAGTGCAAGTAATTATAAAATCGATTGTAATGATGCAACTTCAGACCTTTACGGCCTTGTATTTGTGTTTAAAAATAATGTGGATGAGAATGGCATTTCTGTTGTTATAAAACAAGGAGTTGTGGATTATTCCTGGGCTGAAATAAAAAATTTCATTACCTCATCGGAAACTAGGTTAAAATCATTTATAGAAGATAGGCTTGGATATCAAAACTCAATCAAAACTCAGCAAGAAATGGTGCTGAGTCAAATAGATAGGGTTGTGCAAAATGCTTCTTCTACTTTAACAACTCTAAACTCATCAAGAGCGGAGAGCTATATACTAGAGCAAATAACAAAAGGGAGTTCACAAAATTGACAGTAAATTATCTAGACACAATTAATCAGTATAATACTATCAAACAAGCTTCTCAAACCAAGGGGCAAATGTTAGCGGAAAGTTTTCAGAGGTGCAAAATTCACCTGAAAAAATCAAAAGCAGCTCTTGAAAAGAGGGATTTAATAGCAAGAACAGCAGAGATATTTGCAATAGGCAAAGAACTGGATCAGGTAAACCATATTGCAATATTTTCTGAACATCCTGATGCTGCTAGTATTGTTTCCAAGATAAAACAAAATCTAATTGATGCAGTGTATAATTTAATATCAAGGGCTGCCCCTCCTGAGGATTACGATGAGCTCATTGAGCTTTTTGGGAATGTCGAGGCATTTTTTCTTTCCGCTAATAATTCTGCGGAAGATCATAAAGAAGAGCTAAGGCGGGACGTAAATGATAAAGTCATGGAAACTGAGTCTATTTTTACGGCAAAAAAATTTGAAATTGTAACCTAAAAATATATAGACCCCGGGCTCATCGCTTTCATAAACTATTACTGCGCGAGATAGAATAGGCTGGCTTGCAATAACCATCCTATTCTATCTCGATCTCATGAAATTATGCAATTCCCTACTATATCAACTTGATGCTGTTCTGTGTGATTATGATTTGCGGTCTCGTTATCTCCTGATATGCTGCCATAAAGAACAAAACTAAAGTCATGAACATTAGTATCAGAAAATGTAGTACTATTTTCTGCCATTGCAGAGCCGGAGATTTCGGATTTACTGGCCTTTCTTGCTTCAAGCTCATTCCCACCAAAAATACCTATATTCATTGATTTAGTACTCTCTATAGCGGATAGATTTGATCCAGGCAAATTGACATCATTTTCTTCGTCGATAGCAAAAATAACCTTTCTTTTACCTTGCCTTGATGTGCGAATAGGAATATCCTCTTCGTTAAGACTTTCTAGTGAAGTGGAGTGACCAAATGTAGTGCTCGTTTCAGAGGAAATGCATGATGATGCGTAGCTATCAAAGCTGTCGCTCCTTGGTTTTTTCTGAGCAGAAATAGCATCAGACTCATCAATATTTAAGTCACTTATGCTGTTGACCGAAGCTCCATCAACCTCATCATAAAAATCATGCATAGTAAGTTTTTTAGCCTTCCGTGACTGCAACTTACTTTCCCCTGATGCTTTTTGCAGAACTTCCATCTCGTTTAATTGCTTATCCATATATTTACTATAAATATAAGCCCATAAGTGAGAGGTTGCAAGAGATTCATATCCTTTGTGGTTGCAGACGAAATGGTCCCTCTTGCTACATAGATTGTTGAGAGTATAATTATCTTCCCATTTGAAAACTTCAATTATATATGGTAATACATTAATTAACTTATTTTGATTAGACAAAAACCATTCCTCGCCAAAATCTCTTCTAAGAAATGCAAAATCTTTATCTCCATAGCAGATTATATAAGATTCACCGAAAAATTGCAGTATGTTAGACTTAATTTGATCTATCGTAGCGTGGCCCCTTAAATAATCATAATTTTGGTTGAGCTTCTTCTTTTCAGCTATAATAGAATTACCAGGAAAAATATATGAAGCCAGAACATCTCCCGTTATGCGAGAATCTTGATATTTTAGGGCTCCTATCCCGATAATTGGGGCTTTATTATCTAGCCCTATAAAAGAAAGATCCATATATACTGTACCTTCTGGATTTTCTCCGTTTAGAATTTTCTTTAAATGAACATACTCAGATACCTTTTCCTCTGGCCACAAATTCTGGCTTTTTGTGAGGTATGAGCAAATACCTTGCAAGCTTGCAGCATCCCACAAGGTTGAGAATATATCACTTTTTCTTGGAGTGTGATAACCCTCTAAACTTAGCCCTATTTTTTTGTATAAATCGAAGATTTTTCCTTGAGGGACTCCGAATATATTATCTATAGCTTTGATGAAGTCAAACTCCCTAGATGGCGGAATGATGTCCATATCTGCGCGCATAAATTCCATATTTAAATTCGCAAGATCAAACTGTTTTACATTTTTTGGCGATATAATTGGCAAATCACCTATAAAATCTTTGATTCTCTGCGCGGAGATATCAAAATTATCATAAGGTAGCAAATGACAAAAGGCGGTTTCTATACTTTGCTTGTAAGCGGCCATCTGATCAGGATTCTTCCCTCTTTCTATTTTTGTAGCAAGTTCAATGGAGCCTGGGCCATTATTTATATATAAATGAAAACAATGAGGGTCAATATGATAATTATAGGGCAAATTCGCGTCAAATTTGAACACTGAGATTTCGCATATTTCTCCCCCAGGTAGCGACCTTGAGTCAATTACTGCGCATTTTTGGGGCAATTTTAGAGGTGCTTTGTGGCTATTTATCTGCCCATAATCCACAAGAGCAACTAACTTAGGCAAAAGTCTTGCAGTTAGCACAATATCGCACTCAGCATTATGGAGGTTTGCATCGCTAAGGTCATATCCTAACCTAGAGACAAGATAGAATAGCTGGTTGCAATACTTAACTTGCGGAGGTTTGTGGAATGGGAATAATGAGCGGGAAATTTCAAGCGTATCAATATACTCATTTTTTAGAGTCTCAAACCCTGCTTGCTGCAATTCTTTATTAATAAATGATAAATCAAATTTCGCATTGTGAAATACCAATTTTTTTCCATCAAGAAACTTGTATATCTCCTCTGCATGGTCCCTAAAAGATCCTGCATTTTTTACCATCTCATCGGTGATGTGGTTAATTTGGGTAGCCTCCGGAGGGATCAAGAAGCCTGGGTTAAAATATTTAATTAATGTATCACTTGGCTTGCTTGAGATTCTAAACCCAGGATGAATAACTTTAGCTGCAAATTGTATAATTTTGTCTTTGGCGCTGCTTAGCCCCGTGGTTTCAGTATCAACAACAACAAGCTCCGTGCAAGCAATATTTTTTAGCTGATCAAAAAGCGATATAGTTCCAGAGTGTTTGTATTTCATAAGTTCAGACCTTATTATTTATTGTAAGTTTACAAAGATTGATTTTGAAACTTATTTCTAACAAGAGCAAATACTGAAAATATAATAACATAGTTAATCATAGATTTAATCTGCCGAAGAAAAAATATGTTGCAAATTTACCATTGACCCACTAAACGACTGAAATGCAAAGAGGATAAGGCAAAAATATAATGTCAAAGTGACAAACAACTTGACAAATGTTAAAATATCTTTATAACTTTGCAAAAAAAACAGAGGATGTTATGAGAAGGAATCAAGCAGCAGGTAATAGTAGCCCAAATAAGAGAAGGTTTGATGGGGGCTCTGCATATCCAAACCAATCCAAGGATAACTATGCTCAGGGTGGCTACCAAGGATTAAATTACCATCCTCATGTTCGTGTTTATCAGGTTCATACTGGAGGATCTGCGACTCATTTATACCCTAATAATCAACATCCTAACAACCCTCAATTGATACATTATACACCGCAGCAATTTCAGTGTTGTCATTTTAATGAGTTATGGACTCCAGTTCAGCAAGTACTCGAGTATCTTGAATTTAAAATAAATCACCAGTTTCAAGCAAATTACCCTTCATTATGCAAGCTCAATGAAACCATACTCACAAATACTGATGCGTTTAACATTATTAAATTTATGTTAATTAACAATGTACGATTCGAACAATTTTATTTATCTATTTGTTGTAATCTTAATGGCAATATGACCCCCATTCCTGATGCTTTGCGTCAACTTGAGATATGGAATGACGCGTCTCAGATGATTCTCTTCGGAATTCCTAGCTGTACTCTTGATGGATTAACTTTTTCATTTAGTCAGGCACATCAGCTTATTAGATTTAACCGGGCAGCTCCTTATCCTAACTCATCCCCCCCGGTTATGGTAGAGAAAGTTAGTTATGCAGACCAATATGATCATGTTCATCAAATAACCTTCAATCAGCAAGAGAAACATGGCTATCCTAATGCAGTAGCTATAGATCCAAAGGCTCAGGAAGCGGGCAATATACCTGCAAATGAAGAGACGGGGGGAGTTTCACTCCCTAAACTTCGGAGATCAGATACTGGCCCTATGGATCAACAAGATTCAGAAGGGATTAATATAACCTCAGGAAATCTGCACGAAAATAGTATAGCCGCTTTTGAGATTATGCCAGGTTCAGATGTTAGCAGTCCTGAAAAAAATACTATAGACCAATACCCCCAAGTTCTTAGAAGACAAACCTCTGCTGAGAGAAAATTGACATTACCAAAAACAAGAGTGGTTAACAACAAACCTGAAGAAGTTGATGTTTGCCCTATGAGCGGAAAAGAGCCATGGACATTTGAGCCAGTTAAACTTACGCAACAAAAACCTGATACGACTCATGCGACAGAGGATACAATATTAGGTCGTGATATGCATCTAACCCTTAGGAATTTGTCTAATGAAACAAATCTTGAGCAAATAAAACAAACTTTAAAAAAGATTATAAAAACAGCAGAGAAGGATCCAGACTCATTCGGATCATTTGGAGCGGTCCAATTCTCCAACCTGCGTCTATGTTATGATTATACTATAAATAAATTGGGCATGAGACGCAAGGGACTTAATGATCAAAAAAATAAAACTCAAAATAACATAAAAGATCCGATTCAAAAAAAAATTGGTATACAAGGCAAGCAAGGTGAGCTTTATAACATTGAAGCGAATATTAAGAAGATAGATTGGCTCATAGAAGAGTATAAATTAGAATTCCAAAATTGCTTCAACGAGGTATCAAAAATTGTAAACCATGAAACTTATACCCTAAGCGATATATCATTATCTCTGGCATCTATTGCAGCAACCGGAGCAACAGATGTAACTAAATTTACTAATAACTGCCAGGAATATTTGTTAGCCTGTATGAATAAACCTAATACAAATCAACAAAAACAAGAGTTATCCCAAGTATTAAATAGTGTTATGCAATCATTTGCAAAACTAGATGTAGAACTTGATCCTAATTTTGTACAATTATCACTAACTTTCTTTGCTGACGCTGAAAAATCTTTAGCTAACCTTTCTACTATTATTCATTCATTTGCAAAACTATCAATCAAACCTAACGAAGTTTTTATGACCAAATTGAATAAGTATATAATTGACCAATCAATTCAAAGTTTGAGGAATGAGAATCTAGCGAAGTTAATTTGGGGTTTGTCTGTAATGAAGTTAAATTGTGATGATGTATGCGATTTTGATAATCTTGAGGTTGGTAAATTAAAATTATTAAAAGCAGAAATTCCAAACAGAATGAATGCTAAGTGTGCTAGTCAAAAATTTAATGCAATTGAAGAATCCCAAATCTTAACTGCTAATTTTATACTTAAGAAGAAGTGCAATCAGGGATTTTTGAACGAACCCCAAGAGGAGCAATTATCAAAGAAAGTCATAGATGCTATGGAAATTAAGGTTAGCGCTTTACAAGAAAGAGCAACATATGCTATTGCGAATGCGGATCAATTTGCAGAAGATAAGGTTCTGTCTGAATACAAAATACAAGAATTAGGAAATTCTGTTGATATATATATAGAAAAGTTTAATCTTGCAATTCAGATTGACGGGCCAATGCATTATAAGATAAATGGTATGCTAAACCACAAGACTGAGCTTAATACCAAACTTCTTGAGCTTGCAGGAATTCATGTTCTTAGAATATCCTACAAAGATATTGACCCGATAAAAGATGATGTTCAGCTTAAAAACTTTTTATCTTCACGCATAACCATGAAAACATCGGAGATAGGAGTATTACTGAAAGACGGTCTGACAAAAGCAGTACCAGCAAACCTGAAAGGTTCGATAGGCTTACCGGATTGTAATAAAGAGAACGACCTAAAGAAAAAAGGCGATCAAACTGAACCCACCAAGACGTCTTGCAACTCTAAACTTTCAAATCAATTTGCGAACTTGGTGGATAGTAGTAATGTTGATAAAAAAGATTATAGTGATTGCGAAGAAAGAGGTGTCCCACATGCTATTGAATCATCAACAGCTTTGCTTAGCCAGGCTGCTGCATGGAATCCTGAAATCGAGCTTACAGGAGATAGTGGTTACGAATCTGAGTCAGAAGCCTCGGTATAATCTCACAATAGTCTGAGTATCAAAAAAAGATTACCCCCCCTAAAGGGGGGCGTAATAAGAGTAATTCTTGCGCTACTTTCTTCTAAGGAATGCAGGCACATCGTAAATATCAGCAGAATCATTTATCATCTCAACTTTATCTCCCTTTGGAATGAGTCTTGAAGATGGAGTCGTTTGAGTTTGCGCGGGTGGCATAACTTTACTTAACAGTCTTGTAAATATAGATTGCTTAGAAGAAGTAGATTCCTTTTTTATTGTCTCGGGAATTATTGCCGCAATAATTCTTGGCTCTTCCTCCAGCTCATCAGCTCTTTCAAAAGAATTGAGAGATTGAGACGGGTTTTGATTTTCCGGCGCTGCCTCATCTAAATTTGCTGAAATTGGGGGAATCGTTGAGTCTTGCAGCTCCTCGGTAATGAAATTATCTGCCGAAGTAGTTTCGACCTCAGAATCCTGGGAAGTTTGAATAATAGATGTGATAATAGTAGGAGAGGGGGAATGCTTGAAAATATCTTTGAAATTTTCGGAGTCAATCCCTGTTGCAACAACAGAAACTCTAATTGTTCCATCAAGATCTTTATTATAAGTTGACCCGAAAATGATATTTGCCCTAGCTTCATCGCCAACTTCTTCTCTAATTTTATTTGCAGCAGCATCAACTTCGAAAAGAGTCATATCGACCCCTCCTGTTATGTTAATAAGCACTCCCTTGGCTCCTTTTACGGACCTATGGTCAAGGAGTGGGTTTGAAATTGCAGCCTCAGCCGCTCTGATAGCCCTATCTTCAGAACCCGAAGCTTCTCCAGTGCCCATCATAGCCTTACCCATTTCTTTCATCACCGTTCTGATATCGGCAAAATCTAGGTTAATCAGCCCCGGCATAATCATTAGATCTGTAATCCCGCGGACTCCAGAGTGCAAAACGTCATCTGCCATTTTAAAAGCATCAGCAAAGGAGGTTTTTTCATTTGCGATATGGAACAAATTCTGATTAGGAATAACTATTAATGTGTCTACATTTTTCTGCATATCCTCAAGGCCCTTTTCGGCAAGATTCATCCTATATTTACCCTCAAAATGAAATGGCTTTGTGACAACGCCTACTGTTAGAATCCCCATATCTCTTGCAATCTTTGCAATTGTTGGTGCAGCTCCCGTACCAGTTCCGCCCCCCATTCCGGCTGTAACAAAGACCATGTTACTTCCTTCTAGCATAGATTTAATATCAGGTTCGGATTCATTTGCAGCAGCGGCGCCAACTTCTGGAGATGCTCCCGCGCCAAGGCCTCTTGTAGTAGTGACTCCAAGCTGGAGCTTGTGCTCAGCAAGGGAAAATTCAAGAGCTTGTGCATCTGTGTTTGCAACAACAAATTTTGCACCTTGAAGGTTAGATCTTATCATATTATTCACAGCGTTGCCGCCCGCGCCCCCAACCCCAAAAACTGTGATAGTAGGTTTTAGGATGATATTTTCAGGCAGTTTTACATTTATAGTCATGAGTTATTACATAAATATTTTTTATTTATCCACAAGTATAATGAGCAAAATTATTTTGTATAGAGCTTATTTGATTATTTGCTTCCTCAGTGATTTGTGAGGTGTGTTACGCCACCTAAAATTACATATTTAAATAACAATGCTCGCAATATTAGCATTTTTCTTGTGAAAAAAAATATCCAAAAGTTGAAAAAAACATTTGCATATACAACTATTAGTTGATAATATCACTGATAAGTACAGTAAATCGTACTTACCCACAAGGGCTGCGTGAGTTATCCTCTGGTTCCTTCTGTTGCTTATGCGTCACGCAGCTCTTACTTTTTTTGGCAAAACATTATGGCTTAAACTTATTTAGTAGTCTTTTGGTCATATAAGGCAAATTTTTTCAGTCAAAATAACCCGTTATTAATTAAAGTTATAAAAATTGGTATATAATAGTAAGTAAATTAAATTAAAATAATATTATGTACTTTGCAAAGAAATTTATAAACAAATCGTTTTTTGGACGGTCTTGCCCTATTTTATCATATCACAAAAAAAGCGAAGACGAAGAAAAACGCATAATTTCTCAGTTACAAAAAGATTATGAGAGGCTAGACCTATGGCAAAAACTATATGATCTATATCAAAAAAACCCAGCATACCCACTAATTCCCGATGATTTACAAAAATGCGCAGGGCGCCAAGGAGACTTAGATAATCGCAAAATAGCGGAAGATTATTTTTATGCTGCTACGAGCTATCTCAAAATGGGTGAGCACCACCAATCAAGCCTTTACCTCGAAAAAACACTGGAACTAAACAAACATCATTATAATGCGCTCCATAATCTCTCTATTATATATAAATATCTAGGAAGATTTGACGATGCCGCATCAAATTGCCAAAAGCTAGTAGCTTTAAACCCGACCTCGCAGATAAAATTTTCTTTATCGAATAACTCAATTGCTACATGCGATAGGGTTCATATACTCCATGCGATTATTCTAAACGATGCAGAAAAAAAGGAAGCAGCCCTTTCTTCTCTTTGCGATTATAGCTGTATTGTTCAAAATAATAGCCCAAAAGAGGGTGATGTTATAATCGGTTTTTGTACCTCATTTGATTATGAGCCCTGTGACTCAATTTAAAAACCTTTTATGATAGTATTAAGATAATATTTATACACAAGTTTAACAACTCATATCCTATGGTATAATCCCATAATATTTTAGGTTTAAAAAAACATGATCAAATATAGAAACCCTAGGAACAATAAAGCTTTCAGGGCAGTGTCTATTTTTTGTGCAAACTCCAGCAACTCATTGAGGGAGCTAGATTCAGTAGCTTAAATAACAAGTTTATCAACAGACTTATCCACGTATTTTGTGGATATAATTCAAACTAACTAGATTAGACTAGTATAAGCTGATATATTTACAACATAATAAATATAAAATAGGTTTATAGAAATTTTACTAAAT
>JANRMF010000123.1:0-12241 GCA_033761815.1 Rickettsiaceae bacterium | reverse complement strand
TTCAGCCTTTAGCACCTGAACAACAATTGGCCCAGAAGACATATATTCAACAAGGCTTTGGTAAAAGGGTTGCTGACTATGAACTTGATAAAAAGCCGCCGCCTCTTCCGGATCTAGCTCTAACATTCTTTGAGCAGCAATTTCAAATCCCGCCCCTTCGATCATAGCATTGATTTTGCCTGACAAATTTCTTAAAACCGCATCCGGTTTTAATATTGATAAAGTATATTCTATCGCCATAATTAATTTCCTTATAGTTTTTTGTTGTGTTTTAGAATATATCTTATAGCACAAAATGAGAAGATATCAAAATGATAAAATCAAAAAATTCTTTTAAAGTGCACTCAATAAGTGAGATGTTACCAGTTATTAACGAGGTAATAAAAAGCTTTGCAACGAGTAAATTGCTATTACTAAAGGGAGATTTAGGCGCGGGAAAAACTACATTTGTAAAAGAATTGCTGGCTAATATGGCAAATATTTCAGGGGTAACAAGCCCTACATTTAATATTCTAAACATATATGAGAGTCAAATAGGTCCGATTTTTCATTATGATTTATATAGACTAAAATCTAGAGAAGAGCTCGCGGAAATAGGTCTTATGGAGAATATTTCAAGCTATTATGTAATAATAGAATGGCCAGATATAGCAGAGCAATATTTGTCTAAAGCCAAAAAAACCGAATTAGTAATCGATATTTTAGATGATGATGTAAGAATTTATAAAGTCCTTAACACTTCTGGCTCACCCTGAAATCCTGGCCGACTAGATAGATGAAACAATCCTGGAACAAACGATATCACTTATAACTATAATTTACTTAAAACACTTCATTAACATTAGATTTTGACTTAGTCTCTGCTCTATATTTTCTATTATTTCAGGTTCATATTTTTGAACATGAGAAGCGCATGCAAATTTTATACCACCTTCGCCCTTAACAACGCACCGCCCGCAAACTCCACCCATCATACATTGCATAGTAGTATTTGCATTTAAAAGCTTTTCACCTGACAATTCATAAAGATATTCCTTAGATTTTCGTAAAAATTCACAATCACCAGCAACATGAATATGATCATAATTTTTTTCTAAAAATCTTTTGATCTGATTATGTTCGCAGATAATGTGCCCAAACTCACAATTAAGATGTTTCTCATATAATGCGACGTCACCCTTTTCGCACGTACTCACGAAACAAACTTCATTTCCTTGCTCTTTAAGAATTTTTGCATATTCACACAACCCAAATGAATATACCTCAGACGCAAGAAGAAGGATGGATGAGTCCTTGTATATTTTATAAGAAGAGCCCAAAGGCCCCATCAAGCTAATTGGCGCACCTTTTTTGATATGATCTATTATAGATTCCTGAGATTTTTTATTAGAATGTAAATAAAAGGATAGTATATCATTTTTTGAGCAAGTGGCACTGAGGGCAATTTGCTGATTACTATGACCTAAGTAGTCATCTAGAATTTGCAATTTATAAAAATTACCTATTTTAAAATTTTTGGCGCATTGAGGACTATGTATATCTATCTTATAGAGATCACTCCTAAGATCCGTGATTTTTTCTACTTTGTGAGATAGTGATTTCTCGATATAAGAAATATCTAATTTTTTTTGCTCTTCACTATGTCGCAATATCTTCTTGTAACCATTTTTTGCACTTGCTATAGCTTTAACAACGCTGCCATGATATTTTGGGTCCATATCACCCCAAACTGATATATTATCGTGCTCTAGCGAATTTTTTATGTGACCAGTCCCACTTGCGATTAACAATGTTCCACATGGAACAATTTTAGTTTGATCATTAACTTCAATCTCAATAGACTCGATGTTGCCGATAATATTTTGATGTATTTCTTGTACCTTGGCATTTTCAACCACTCTAAAGCCGTCCTTAAGGCCATAATCTAATTCTTCGTGGTTTAATTTATAAGCCTTGCTATTCTCCATTTTGCCTTTATACAAAATATTTACACCTCCATGGTTATTTATGATTCTGATGTAATCTGGTTTTGCGCTTGCTAGTATTGCTTTTTCATCTTCTGCGATAAATTCCTCCCCCAAAGATTTTAGCTTGAAATAATCTTCTTTTGGGAATTTGGGATCAAATCGAAGGTTACCTGCTCTTGCAACTTTTTTTGCTAAAAATGGTATATATTTCATAAGCTGACTTGCAGCATCAATTGATGTTAGCCCTCCCCCTATTATGTAAACCGGCAAAGTAGCAAAAAAATTTGGCTTCTCTTGAGTCTCTTCAATATGATTTGAATTAACCGACATCAAAAAATCACTAGCGAAACGAATATTGCCAGCTGTAATAGATTTAATATGCGGTATGTTTGGCCTTCCAGCGCCCATGCAAAGAGCTATATGATCAAAGCCTAAATCAACTGAGTCCCGATAATTTATGTTTGAGCCAAATTTTATACCTCCAAATAATTTAAAATTTGAATGTCTCTCCAAGATTATTCTAGTTATAAGAAGATTCTCTTTATTCCACCTATCTGTGATTCCGTAATAACTTACACCCCCAAAACCCTGTGAGGGACTAGTTTTATACTCATCTCTTATTATATCATAAAATTTTATTTTACGAGATATCAAAGCCTGATCTATTTTGCTGATTTTTTGACCATCAATCATAATAACACAACATCCCGCTCTTAGAAGAAAATATGAAAGAGAAATGGCTGCGGGACCGCTTCCCACTACTAAAATATTATTATTTGCAGAATCCCTGTGAGAGGATGTAGAAAGCGGATTCCAAAGTGTTAATAAGTAGTAAATCTCAAAACCATATTCATAGTTGATCACTGTTTCAAATATGAATGTCTCAATAGAGGGAACATCAACAGGTTCTTGCTTTTGATAAATGCATGCTTTGGAGCAATCATTGCATATTCTTTTGCCGGTTATGGATATTAGGGGGTTCCCCTCCATAGCAATTGCAAGAGAGGCCACGGCTTTGCCGAGCAAAAGAATTTCTATCATTTCTGATATTTTGATTTTTAAAGGGCAGCCAGACAGGCTATTTTCTAGCTGGTTAATTTTTATAGACTCTAGCCCTCTTTCGTTTTTTTCATATAAACCTTTTGAGCAACTATCTTTGTTATGTATGTGGCACTTTATGCAATAATTCGCTTCATCAATTGCATTCTTCTCTGGGGGCTCTTCTTCGTTATTAAATATATAGTCACCTTTTCTTGCAAACCTTATAAGGGCACTGAAATCTAAATTTTGGGACATAGAAAAAAGGCGAGATTTGGGTCCGTAATATAGTCTGCAAGCTGCATATTGGACTATTAATTCATCAAGATCATCATAATGTTTTTCACGCGCAACAAGTATGACAAATTCTTCATCGCTTAATGAAGAGTATTTTGCTTGGAAATTTTGGATTATAGATATATGGTCCAGGGTTTCTTTAGGGTATTTTTTTGATGCATATCTGCGAAGAAAATTGCGCTTAAATAGATAAAATTCCTTCTCTTTTTCTATTTTTTTTAAAAAAAAATCGGCGCTTTCCTTAGCGCTGAAAAAATTTAGTATATAATCCTCTAAAATGAGGGATATTTCCTGCATTGATTTGGAATCTAAACTTTGGGCGCTTGTCCTAGCTTCTTGCAATTTATCATGTAATTTTGGCCGCTCTGTGTTCAGAAGATACAGGAATTCCTCATCAATTTTTTTAACGTCATATAAAGAGGAAGATGATGATATCATAGATAATAAATAACATTTCTACTTAGTTTGCGGACAAATAAGTAGGATATCAAGCATAATATTAACGTCGTGACTAATGCCTTGATCATATAAATCGGGTCTGGGAAAGCTTTATCAGATAATAGTAATTGTAATGGTCTTATTAGATGGAACAAAGGATTGATCTCAAAAATCCATCTTTTGCTTTCGGGCACCATTTCATATGGGTAAATTATCGGCACCGCCCAATAAACAGCGTTTAGTATAACTGTTATAATATGCGGCACATCCATAATGTAGGGAGTGATATATGCAAAAGCAATCCCGACTGCAATAGTAGATATAATAGCCGGAAGAACGACAATTGGCACAAACAAAACGGAAAGGCTAAAATGAGAAGGATATATTATTATAAGAGCTGAATACATTGCGATGAATGAATATACGAAAGTATATAAGTGCACAAGCGTATCAGTAACTGGCAGAAGGGTTTTTTGAATATATACTTTCTTTAGGATATCCGACCTCTCAAAAAGAGATTTTGTCGATGAAACTGAAGAGTTTACAATAAAATTCCATAAAGAGACGCTTGCAACAAGATTAGTTACTAATGTTTCTGCAGGTTGATGTAACAAAAAGCTAAACACATATGAAATAATCATGATATGTATAAAAGGCTGCACCACGCCCCAGACGGACCCAAGAAATGAATTTTTATGTTGCCTAAAAATTGAGGCCTCGGTCAGAATTATTAGGGACTGAATATAAGTTTTTGAAAAAATTTGCCTCTTCAGCATTAAGCAACCTCATTTTCTTGTTTGTTGTATATATTCAAGACATAATCAGGTGATCCTGATTCAATTATTTCGCCATCTTTAAGTAAGTATGCTACATTACACATTTCTTTTATGAGAGATTCTTGGTGGCTTACAAATATTGATATGGGAGTGTTTAAAAACTTCTCTCTCATGGCTTTTAGAGATTTATTCACAAAATGCTGGTCCCCTGCTGCAAAAATTTCATCTAATAATAATATATCTGGTGATTTGAATAAATTTACAGAGAAAGTAAGTCTTGAAATCATGCCAGAACTATAGGCTTTAACGGGCCAGTCTATCTTTTCACCAAGCTCCGAGAATTCTATGATCTTTTCTTCGAGCTCTTTATTATATAGCTCAAGCATTCCGCCATATACCATCATAAGCTTGATATTTTGCCTTCCTGTCATTTCGTGCTCATGGCCAAATCCCATTTCAATTGTAGCACCTATCCTGCCTTTTATCTCCACGCTACCTGATTTTACAGGATAAATTCCGGCTATTACTTTCAGAAGCGAGCTTTTTCCAGAGCCATTTGTACCAATAAAGGCGATTTTTTCTCCCTCGCCTGCTGTAAAAGATACGTTTTTTAATATAGGGATGGTAGATAAGGAGAATGTCCCCTTGCCCAGAAAGAAATGTTTTATCCCCTGTGCTCTTTGATAGGTATTGATCCCATCTACTGAGCAATTTTTTATCTTTATATAAGTCCTCGGCATGATGATAAATTAAATTACTCCATTTATCCAGTCGCATAATGCGGGCTTTTGGTGGACTCCGACTTTAGACTCCATTAATTCACCGCCCTTAAAAATCATCATAGTAGGTATGCTTTTAATGCCAAAAGCAGAGGGTATCTTTGGGTTCTCGTCAATATTCATCTTAACAATTTGTATTTTTCCTAAATATTCAGGAGCTAATGCGTCTAGTATTGGCGATAGCATTTTGCATGGACCGCACCATTCCGCCCAAAAATCAACCAAAACTGGCATATCCGACTTTAGAACTTTTTCTTCAAAATTCTCGTCAGTCACTTGAATAGACATTTAAATCCTCATTTTTATATCATGCTGGCAATTATATATCACTGCATTTGCAATATCAAACGATTTTGTAATAAGCAACAAACAGGTGTTTTTTGCAAAACTTCGTCTTTTAGAATAAGTTTTTCTTGCTTTTTAGCAACAATGCGTATATTAATTAGAGCTGATTATTTTGGGGGTGTAGCTCAGTTGGTTAGAGCGCCTGCCTGTCACGCAGGAGGTCGCGGGTTCGAGTCCCGTCACTCCCGCCACCCAATTTTCTCAATTATTGATTTCCCTTATATAAAAAATTACTTTACGTATTATGTATTTTAATGCTACATTTAAAATAGGAAAAATATTTAAATAATATAGTTACGTTTCTCTATCTATAAAGATGTTAGCTATAACTTAAATCTATTAGTGAGGTTTTTATGTTAAAAAAAATAGCAGTAGTAATTTTTGCTTTAATTTGCAGCGCAAGCTCTATGGCGAAAAAAAATGTCAGCGATTATGTTGATAATTTGGTTCAAAAATCACTTACCATACTAAGAGACGAGTCAAATACAACCTCAGAAAAGATGAAAAAATCTGAGATTTTGATCTCTGAAAACCTTGATTTAGAATGGATGTCCAAGTTTGTTCTTGGAAAATATAGAAGAATATTATCAAAAGAAGAATTTCAGGACTTTTCAAAATTATATTCTGAGTTTATAATAAAATCCTATAGCAATGCTGTAAAATTTTACAAACCTTCGCATTCTGTAAAAATTCTATCTCAATCAAACATTAGTGCTGAGGAATATGTAGTAAAAACATCCCTCAATTCTCCTGATGCTGATCCTATTAGGATAGATTATGTAATCAGAAGGTTTGACAATAGTGGTTTTAAGGTATTTGATATAGTAACAGAAGGTATAAGCCTGATAAATTCTAACCAAGCTGAATTTACAAATATCATCAGCACCGGTAGCTTTCAGGACCTAAAAAAAGACTTAAAAGCTAAAATTGAAGCACTAAATAGAGGAAAATGAGTACACAAACCGCCTTAAATAAACAAGAAGATATAGAAGAAATAATAGATACAACAAATCGAACAAAAAGGGCTACCGCCTCTTCCATTGAGGGAATACTTTATCAACCGATTAAAGTTCTTGACCATGGATTTGTAAGAGTGATCGACTATATGGGCGATGATAACGCTATAGTCCAAGCAGCAAGAGTCTCATACGGCAAAGGAACAAAACAAGTAAACCAAGATAAAGGCCTGATTAATTATCTAATGCGCCATAGACACACAACTCCATTTGAGATGTGTGATATAAAATTTCACATAAAACTACCTATATTTGTCGCAAGACAATGGATTAGGCATAGAACTGCTAGTGTAAATGAATATTCAGCTAGATACTCGATAATGGGTAAGGATTTTTATATACCCGAATTATCAAATTTAACCCCTCAATCAACCACTAATAAACAAGGTAGATCAGATGACGTCCTTAGCGCAGAAGAAGCGGGGAGGGTGTTATCTATTCTCAGAGAAGATGCCTCTAACTGCTACAGAGATTATGTGGAAATGATGAATGAAGATGAAGAGGGTAACGTTCAGGATCCATCAAGGCAAGGCATCACAAGAGAGCTGGCCAGAATGAATCTGACGCTAAATCATTACACAGAATGGTACTGGAAGATCAATTTGCATAATCTACTTCATTTTCTTGCTCTAAGAGCCGACTCTCACGCTCAGTATGAAATTAGGGTTTACGCAGAAGCTATACTTGATATTGTAAAGCTATGGGTTCCCCATACTTATGATGCTTTTGTTGAATACAGAAAAGATGCGGCTCTTATTTCTAGAACCGGCCTAGAGGTAATTAGAAAAATGATTGCACAGGAAAAAGTTGACCAAGAAAATAGCGGACTTACCAAAAGAGAATGGCAAGAACTGCAGGCGATTATTTCTAATTCTTAAAACATGATGTTTGGAACAGAGACAAAAATAGTTTTATTTTTGCAAAGTTGGTTGTAATATTCTATTAATTGGTACATAAGGAAGCTTTTTCAAAGATTAAGGACATATATTCTACGAAATAATCTTCCAATTCTACGTCTCCTATATCCCAATCTTCAATATCTATTTCAACTAACTTTGTGCTTATTTCCATCGAGGAAAGATCATTTGCTGGGTCAAAAACTATACATTTTTTTGTATATGATGCGTTTTTTATTTCATTTATTGCCTTAAGGCTTTTTATATCTGAAAAAAATTGAGTATTTTGCCCGCTAAGATATCGCAAACTATCCCCTGCGATTATAGACCCCTTCAGATCCGGAGTCTTAATACTCTTTATTCTATCTTTTGCATCAACATAGTTTGAATTTATAGCCTTCTCATCAAAACCTTGGTCGATAAAGTAATCTCTTAGACCAGATAGTATTTTTAGCATGATATCTATATCCACCCAAAAGTGAAAATTATGATCCAAGGGCTTTGGGTAACTTGATAGAATGAGGAGCTTGGTATTCTCTTGATTTATAAATTGCTGGAGATATAACTCAAATTTTGGATCTATAAATATCAAATAGTCCGCATTTTTTATCATCTGAATCTGGCTTGGCTTTATAGAGTAATGGTGGGGACATGATGATGTTTTTTGAATCACATCAATTTCTGCAAGATCCCCAAGTAGCATTTTTGCAATACTTGCGATTGGCTTTAGGGAAGCAATTACTCTTTTTTGACTCGCAAGCACCTCTGCAGAAAAATTGAGTAGACAAAAAATTAAGGTAAATTTTTTTACTAGCTTTTTCATGGCATCACCAAGGCTTTAGCGAATGACTCAGCCTCAAATTCTGCTATGTCATCTAGAGACTCTCCTGTCGTTATGTAATATATAGGTAGCTTAAATCTATCTGCAATCCCTATTATTGCCCCTCCTTTTGCCGTTCCATCTAATTTGGTAAAAATTAATCCGGTAACACCTGCTATTTCACTAAATTTTTCTACCTGCACGGATGCATTTTGCCCCGTTGTTGAGTCCAAGGTGAGAATTATTTCGATATCTTTATCTGGGCTAAGTTTTTTTATCACATTAATGATTTTGGCAAGCTCGCTCATTAAATTAGTTTTATTCTGCAACCTTCCTGCTGTATCGATCATTAAAATGTCATAATTTTGCTCAGTAGCACTTGTAGTAGCAAGATGCGCAACAGATGCGGGGTCGCTATTTTCTTTGCCGGTGACAATAAAGCATCCCGCTCTTTGTGCCCAAACTTCCAATTGAGATACAGCAGCTGATCTAAATGTATCGCAAGCTGCCACCATGACTTTGTATCCTTTTGAAGAAAACAAACTCGCGAGCTTGCCTATTGTTGTTGTTTTCCCATTGCCATTTACTCCGCAAAAAACAAGGATATTAAGGCGCCCATCCTTAAGTTTTAGCTTTGACTCTGATGTGGTCAGGATTTTGGCAATAATTTTTACAAGCTCATGCTTAAACATTTCCTGAAATTGGTCTTTTGGTATTTTAACTTTCTTCAGTTCTGATAGGATTTTTTCCGTTGTCTTAGCTCCAAAATCTGCGAGCAATAATGTTTCTTCAAGTTCTTCTAGGGTAGATGCATCTATACCCTTTTTGGTAAAAATATCCGTGATACTACCAATAGCAGCGGAAGTTTTAAATAGGGCGTTTTTTATTTTGCTGAAAAAGCTCATCCAATTCTCATTTAAAGTCAAACAATTTATTTACGATTGATTTGAAGTATTTCTCTACCTCATCAACCTTAAATCTATTATCAACCGAGTATATATCAAAAGTTTCTCCTGACAATACTAGTAAATTGATCGACTCCCTAAGAAGGTCATTATTTGTATTTAGCTTTTCTCCTAGTAATTTCAACTCAGAATTCTTGCCCATTTGTGAATATGAAATTGCAAGCCTTAGAACTTCTTTTTCTTGCTCCTGAGGAATAAGTTTACCTGACAAAATATTCTGAAGCACAGAAGACTCAGCAAGCATACTAAAATGCTCCCAATCTGCCATTTTAAAATAGGCTTCTTCTTTCATCATTTTTGCCTCTAAACTATCGTCGTTTTTTAGAGACTCAATAGCTCCAGCAAAATTGCCCATATCTATCATAGCTTTTGCTTTAAGTCTCACTCTCGTTACATGCTCTAAAAAGCCAAAATTTACAGAATCTGTCTCGTTTAAAACATCTATCGCAAGCTGAGCTTTTTTGTTCATAATGTAAATAGCGGCCAAATGGTCTCCGCTAATGATCTTATCTCTACCTGATAGTCTATATTTAATCTGATGGTCTAAAATCTTCTCGGCCTGATCTAAAAGGTCTAACTTAATCAACCTTCCTGCTACTGCAAGAGTAATTTTATCTCCCGCCTCCCCAAGTGGCGTAAGCTCTCTAAATTCATAATATATCGATACTAGTTCAAAGTCTGACATTTTTTCATGCATCCCGCCTTCGTTAAATACGAAATTATTATAAATCTCTGCCATTTGCTGGCTTATATAAACCCTTCCAGAATCTTCTGGGAAGGCATCTAGGATATATTTGTAGATCCTCAGAGCCTTCAGGTATTGTTGGCCAGTTTGAAGAAGCTCTCCTATTTTGAGCAAGATTTCGTATTCTAACTTATCTCCCCTCCACAAGAATGATAAATTACGCAAGTTATTTACGGCATCCCCAATATTCATTCTCTGGATTCTGACTAGCATATCAATTTTATCAAACTGGCTTCTAACATAGGTTTTAGGGCGTTTGGGATCTAGTTTTACTGTATCATAGTAATTTGCTGCCTGATTATATCTTTTGTTTTTTTTGAAAAAAGTACCTTTATAGAAGTTCAGCATATCCAGATCTTCAGATAGGGATGGGTGTCTTACTTTCTTAAAAAATGCATCTGCGAAATTTAGGTCGTTATTTGATGCAGCAATTTCAAATTCAGCAAAAACAAGCTTCCAGTAAATTTCGTCAGGGTAATTCTTTACAAAACCATCTAAATATTTTGTGATGTTAAGATACTCCATCTTCTCGCCCATCTGAAAGCTATTATATCTCTGCCAGACTTCAGCTTCTTGTCTAAGGGAGTCTGGTATGTCTAATTTCAGAAAAGTTTGGAGTATTTCGTTTGCATCTTTATACCTTCCTAGCAAACTGTATATAACGGACTTATAGAAAGGAAATTCGGGGTTTTTTTCCAAAAACTCAGCATCTATGGTGATATTATTGGCAGACCCAAGGGCCTCATGAAGTAAACCCCTCTCAAAGTAAAAAACAGAAAGGGTTGCCATTTTATCTTTTTCTGTTGCCTTGGTGGCCGAGATTATTCTTTTTAGTAATATAGTTTTTGTTTCTAAAAATTTTGGGTCTGGTTTGTTGTAATTACCGAATGGAATATATGAGTTCTGACTTACCTCAGAGTTTTGAGAGCCTGGCGCTTCCGGTAATTTTATCTCGCTCTCAACCTTAGATTTGAATGTTGGAACTTGCGTGGAAGATTGTATCTCAACTTTATTATTAGTCGCTAAACTTACCCTCAAATCTTCTGCTACCCTAACTATTGCAACTCCCCATACAGAAGGATAGACGATGAAATCATTAAAATACCTTGGTGTATCTATGTTTTTTTTAGATGAAGCATCGGTAATCATTGTAATTTTATCGCCAATTTCTTCGTCGGTAAAACTTATAATTTTTTTGAATTCGCCTCCAGAGACGCTCACAATATTTGCAGATGGGGATACTTCGAGTTTTAATGGGTTTTTTGTCTTTGTTTGCACTTTTTTGAAGCGTAGGATCCAGTCCTTGCCAGACGGTATGACATCCATGAAATAACCTTCAGGCGGGGCGAACATAAAGACCTGACCGTCATCAGATTGTATTTGTTTTGGTTTTACAAATAGATCTGTGTCTGGAAATTTAAGGTCGGTTTTTTTGTCTAGAGCGACAAATATTTTATTATCCCGTTTAAAGCTAGATATTCCTATTTGCTCATCAAAAGGGAGCTTCAACTCGATAGCATCAGACTTTTTGGTGACAGAGACATTTTGCAGGTTCTCGGTTTTTTCCTCCTTTTGCTCTGGTTGTTTTTGGTGGGACAAAATCATTTCACTATTTTCTTGCTTTACCACCTTTTCTTGTTTTGGTTTTTTCTCGGTGGGCGCTGCCCCGGTTTCGCTATTATTAAATTTCTTTGTTGTGCTAAATTTTACAGCCGTCAGCTTTTCTCCATCAACAATATGATATGTTTGGTACCTAATCTTGGTATTAATTAGGATGGTTTTAGGGTCGCTAAGTTCGATATTTTGCACTAAGTTTTTAAACTTATACTGGTTTATCACATTAAATTTTATCGGAATATTGGACCTTACAACTATCTTGCCGTTATAATAACTTGTCTTAAGTTTGTATTTTTTGTCATGATAAAGGATGATTGCATCCTCCAAATCATATTCCTTTGCTTCCACAGAGATCTCCTTTGCTGCTAGCGCACAAAAACTAAATAGAAGAGTCTGTATTATAATAAAAAATTTAATATATCTCATTTTGGGTATATTTTGGTTCTGGATAGATGTCAGTAACTATATACCAGCTTTTATCGAAAGAAATATCTAAATCAAAATTTGCCTCAATTACTGGGATAATGTTGTCATTGGAAGAA
>JANRMF010000122.1:0-16112 GCA_033761815.1 Rickettsiaceae bacterium | reverse complement strand
AGATATTCCAGTTTTTAAAAACTGGAATATCTTTAACAAAAATTGCGGCCCTGCTTGGTAGGCATAAATCTACTATTTCTAGAGAGATTGCAAGGAACAGGTCAGAAAAACTCGGATACTTGCCTGATAGAGCTAATAATCCGAAAATGTCTAAACTATTTGACTCCTAATGAAGTCTGGGATAAATTTCAAATACAGTCTTGTTGCGCTTGAAACTAGAATGATCCATATGACTTTCCACAATTCTAGCGGGTGGACTATTTATGAGTTTATAGATTTTCTTGCTTTATCTACGTAATATCCAGTTCCGGCTGGGATCAATCTACCCACTATAACGTTTTCTTTTAGCCCATATAGTTTATCAATTTTTCCAGCAACTGCTGCTTCTGTTAGTACTCTCGTGGTTTCTTGGAAAGAAGCCGCTGAAATAAATGAACGCGTTTGTAGGGATGCTTTCGTTATACCCTGAAGAACTAATTCGCCCTCAGCGGGTTTAAATCCACTCTGAAGAGCTTTTGCGTTAATCTCTTCAAATTCTGCCCTGTCTACTTTTTCACCGCTCAATAGAGTAGTCTCTCCTGGGTCAGTAACTTCTACCTTTTGCAGCATTTGTCTGATAATTACTTCTATATGTTTATTATCGATTTTTACTCCCTGGAGCCTATATACAGCCTGAATTTCTTGAACCATATATCTAGTCAGCTCTTCAACTCCCATAATTCTTAGGATGTCTTGCAGGACAGCATTACCATCAATAAGCATGTCACCCTTCTTAACGTAATCACCCTCATTTACAACTATGTGCTTACCTTTAGGTACCATGAACTCAATTGGAGGACTTCCATCAACCGGGTGAATTACAATTCTCCTTTTTGACTTAAAGTCCTTGCCAAATTCTATTCTTCCATCTGATTCAGCTATTACGGAGTGGTCCTGAGGTCTGCGCGCTTCAACAAGCTCAGCAACTCTTGGAAGACCCCCAGTAATATCCCTAGTCTTAGTTGACTCTCTTGGAATTCTTGCAATTATATCCCCGGCATTAACCTGAACCCCGTCTTCAACGCTCAAAATAGCATTGACAGGGAGGTAGTATCTAGCCTCCAGACCATTAGAGAGATTCATCGTCGCTCCTTTCTCATCTATTAAATGTATTCTTGGTCTGAGTTCTGCGCCTCTAGCGCTTTGCCTTGATTCAACAATTACCTTATTAGTAATTCCAGTTGCTTCATCTGTAATATCTCTAACAGATATTCCATCTACTAAATCTCTAAACGAAACTCTTCCAGTCTTCTCTGTGATGATAGGAATTGTATATGGATCCCATTCTGCAATTTTTTCTCCTCTTTTGATTTTTTGACTATCATCAACCGCAAGTTTTGCTCCGTAAGGAACTTTATGCCTTGCTTTTTCTTGACCTTTTTCATCAACAAGCAGAACCTCGCATGATCTACTCATGACTATTTGATTCTTACTTGAATCAAGAACAATATTCCTATTCAAAATTTTAATTTTTGCATCAAACGAAGCTTCGATAGATGAAACCTCTGCTCCTCTTGTCGCCGCCCCACCTATGTGGAAGGTTCTCATAGTCAGCTGAGTTCCAGGCTCACCGATAGATTGAGCCGCAATTACACCTACTGCCTCACCTACTGACACAAGATCACCAGTTGACAAGTCTCGTCCATAACATTTTGCACAGACGCCCTCTGTAAGTTTACATGTAAGAACAGATCTCACCATCACTGAGTCCATTCCGGCTGCATCAATTTTTTCTACAGCGCTCTCATCTATTAAACTTCCAGATTTGACAATAATCTCTTCAGTTACTGGATGTCTTATGTCTTTTAATACAGTTCTTCCGAGAACCTGGTCGGCTAGAGAAACAGTTACCTCACCTCCATCTATAATTGGAACAACAACTAAACCGTGATCTGTATGACAATCCTCTTCAGTAACAATACAATCCTGTGCAACATCAACAAGTCTTCTTGTTAGGTAACCTGAGCTCGCTGTTTTTAAGGCCGTATCTGCAAGGCCTTTTCTAGCACCGTGAGTTGAGTTAAAATATTCAAGTACAGTTAAACCCTCTCTAAAATTTGAAATAATTGGAGTTTCAATAATTTCACCTGATGGCCTTGCCATTAAACCCCTCATTCCCGCAAGCTGCTTAATCTGAGCAGGAGAACCCCTTGCACCTGAAGCGGCCATCATATAAATAGAGTTAAATCTTGAGTGACCTGCTTGATCTTCTCTTTCGGGCTTAAGAGCAGAAATTTCTTTCATCATGTCTGTTGCAACTTTATCCGTACAACGGGACCATGAGTCTATGACTTTGTTATATTTCTCACCGAACGTAATAAATCCGTCCGAATATTGATTCTCGAATTCCTTAACCTCTGAAAGAGTGTCCTTAATATGATCATCTTTGGTTTTAGGTACAACCATATCATCCATACCAAAAGAAATACCTGATTTACAAGCATATTTAAAACCAAGGCTCATAAGCTGATCAGCAAATATCACCGTGGCTTTTTGTCCGCAATGTCTATATACAAGGTCAATTACTGATGAAATATCTTTCTTTGTCATAGGCTTATTTATTACCTTAAATGGGATATTTTTATTATCCGGTAAAAGCTCTCTCAAAATCAGTCTTCCTGGCGTTGTATCTATAATAGACTGAATCATTTCATCCTCTGCATTAAGAAGGGTCATTCTATACTTAATTTTTGAATGAAGACTTACTGCTTTTGTAAATAGAGCATGATGAATTTCATTCATATCGCACATTAAAGCACCCTCCCCGATTTCGCCTTCAAGCTCAAGTGTTAGGTAATATAATCCCAGTACTATATCTTTATCAGGAACAATAATAGGCTTACCGTTAGCTGGACTTAGGATATTATTCGTAGACATCATAAGAACTCTCGCCTCTAGCTGAGCCTCTATTGAGAGCGGTATATGGACAGCCATTTGGTCTCCGTCAAAGTCTGCGTTAAATGCAGCGCACACAAGAGGGTGCAACTGAATTGCCTTTCCTTCAATCAAGGTTGGTTCAAATGCCTGAATTCCAAGTCTATGAAGAGTTGGCGCCCTGTTTAACAAAACTGGGTGCTCTCTTATCACTTCTTCTAATATATCCCAAACTTCTGGCTTTTCTAAATCAACCATTTTCTTTGCGGCTTTAAGAGTTGTAGCTAGTGAGTATAACTCAAGTTTTGCATATATAAATGGCTTAAATAGCTCAAGTGCCATCTTTTTTGGAAGGCCGCATTGGTGGAGCTTCAACTCAGGACCAACAACAATTACAGACCTTCCGGAATAGTCTACCCTTTTGCCTAAGAGGTTTTGACGGAATCTACCTTGCTTACCTTTTAACATGTCGCTAAGTGACTTAAATGGCCTTTTATTGTTATTTTTTACAACTCTGCCCCTTCTTCCATTATCAAATAAAGCATCGACTGCTTCTTGCAACATTCTTTTTTCATTCCTAACAATAATGTCGGGCGCTTTTAGCTCTAGCAGCCTTCTTAATCTGTTATTTCTGTTGATTACCCTTCTGTATAATTCATTGAGGTCAGAGGTTGCGAACCTTCCCCCATCAAGCATCACAAGTGGCCTGATTTCAGGCGGAATAACCGGAAGAACAGTCATAACCATCCATTCCGGTTTATTTTCAGATCCTAGGAAATCTTCTATTAATTTCAGCCTTTTTACTAGCTTTTTTCTTTTAGCTTCGGAATTTGTGGATATCAGACTCTCTCTTAATTCGACCTGCAATTCCTCAAGATTCATATCTTTAAGCAGTCTTCCTATTGCCTCAGCCCCAATCAAAGCCTCAAAACTATCCTCACCGTAATCATCCTGCGCCTTTAAATATGCCTCTTCTGATAGCGTATCCCCTTTAACCATCGGAGTCAAACCAGGCTCTATAACAACATAAGCCTCAAAATATAGCACTTTCTCTAGATCTTTAAGCGTCATGTCTAGTAATGTACCTATTCTTGAAGGTAATGATTTCAAGAACCATATATGGGCAACAGGAGCCGCTAGCTCGATGTGGCCCATTCTTTCCCTTCTAACTCTTGAAGTTGTAACTTCAACTCCGCACTTTTCGCAAACTATGCCGCGATATTTCATTCTTTTATATTTTCCGCACAAACATTCATAATCCTTGACCGGACCAAATATTCGAGCGCAAAATAAACCTTCTTTTTCTGGTTTAAAAGTTCTGTAGTTTATTGTTTCTGGTTTTGCAACCTCGCCATAAGACCAAGATCTGATCTGCTCAGGACTTGCAATATTTATCCTAAGTATATCAAATTGTTGCACATTGCTCACTTGCCCATAAAAATTTACTGTCTCTGCCATACTTTATAATCCTACGCTTTTCCTTTAATTGAATCATCTGCATCTAATTGAATATTTAGACATAACGATCTGAATTCCTTAATCATCACATTAAACGACTCAGGTATACCAGACTCAAAGTTATTATCACCTCTAACTATAGATTCATATATCTTGATTCTTCCGGTTACATCGTCTGATTTAACTGTGAGCATTTCTTGTAATGTATAGGCAGCTCCATATGCTTGCAGTGCCCAGCATTCCATTTCCCCAAATCTTTGACCACCAAACCTTGATTTTCCTCCGAGAGGCTGTTGTGTAACAAGGCTGTATGGACCGATCGATCTTGCGTGAATTTTGTCATCAACAAGGTGATGTAACTTAAGTAGATACTTATATCCAACAGTAACATCTCTATCAAAATATTCACCGGTTCTGCCATCGATTAATCTTGTCTGACCTGATTGATTCACTCCAGCAAGATCGAGCATATCCTTAACATCAGATACTTTTGCCCCATCGAAAACTGGCGTTGCAAATCTTACGCCTTTTGCCATTTTGGATGCGAATTCTGCAAGCTGCTCGTTATTCATAGACTTTATCGACGAAAGAACATCAGAACTATTCTTAAATATTTGTTGAAGTAAGTTCCTTGTGTCTTCAATATCTGCATTTTCTTCTTTAAATTTTCTCGCATGTTCTGCTAGCTGCCTACCCAAATTGAAACCTGCCCATCCAAGATGAGTCTCTAAAATCTGACCTATATTCATCCTTGAGGGAAGACCGAGTGGGTTTAGTACTATATCTATCACCGTTCCATCTTCTAGGAAGGGCATATCTTCTTCGGGTAAAATTCTGGAGATAACACCTTTGTTTCCGTGTCTTCCAGCCATCTTATCTCCAGGCTGAAGCTTGTGTTTTGAGGCAATGAAAACTTTAACAACTTTAAGTGCTCCTTGCGGCAAATCATCTCCACTTTGTAGCTTCTCTACTTTGGAATGGAAAGTCTTATTTAGAAAATCTCTTGTTTCATCATAATTTCTTTTAATTTGCTCAATCTCGTTCATAGCCTCAGGGTTATCGACAACTAATTGCCAATATTGACCTCTTGAAAGTCTCTCGAGCAATTCTGAAGTAACAACTTCACCCTGCTTTATTGCTTTTGGACCTGATATGATTGATTGATTCATCAACAAGCTTTCAAGCTTAATAAACACAAATCTTTCGATTATCGAGAGCTGATCATCTCTATCTTTTGCTAATTTTTCAATCTGCATATGTTCGATAGCAACTGATCTCTCATCTTTTTCTACGCCTCTTCTTGAGAATACTCTAACTTCTACAACAGTTCCTTGAACTCCAGGAGGTACATGCAGAGATGAATCACGAACATCCCCAGCTTTTTCTCCAAAAATCGCTCTGAGTAATTTTTCTTCTGGCGTCATAGGAGATTCGCTTTTTGGCGTAACCTTACCTACTAATATGTCACCCGGCCTCACTTCTGCGCCAACATGAACGATACCTACCTCGTCAATGTGTCTTAGACTCTCCTCACTAACATTTGGAATGTCTCGTGTAATTTCTTCGGGGCCTAATCTAGTATCTCTTGCAATTACTTCAAACTCTTCAATATGGACAGATGTAAATACGTCATTTTTTGCAATTTTTTCAGAAATTAATATGGAATCCTCGAAGTTATAACCACTCCAAGGTAAAAATGCTACAAGAACGTTTCTTCCGAGAGCTATTTCTCCATTTTCCGTGCTTGGTCCATCTGCAATTACATCACCAGCCTTAACAACATCACCCACATTTACAAGTGGTTTTTGGTTTATACAGGTATTGTGATTCGAACGCTGGAATTTTTGTAAGTTATATATATCAACTTCTGGAGCTCCATCTTTTTTGGAACCAGAAGTGCTAACTACAATTCTTGTTGAGTCTACCTGATCAACAATACCATCGTTTAATGCTACGATAACTGCTCCTGAATCTTTTGCGACAACTTTCTCAATACCAGTACCAATAACTGGGGCTTCCGCTCTCATAAGAGGAACTGCTTGGCGCTGCATGTTTGAACCCATCAAAGCTCTATTCGCATCATCATTTTCAAGGAAAGGAATTAAGGATGCCGCAACAGATACTACCTGCATCGGGGTTACATCAACAAAATCCACCTCTTCAGGAGAAACCATTGTAAAATCAGAATTAAATCTACAGTTTATGAGTTCGTCTTGCAATTTTCCATTTTCATCACGACTAATATTCGCTTGCGCAATCTTATATTTGCCTTCATCGATAGCAGACAGATAAATGACTTCATCAGTAATCACGCCATCTTGAACTTTTCTATAAGGGCTTTCTATAAAGCCGTATTTATTAATTCTTGCAAAAGTAGCAAGAGAGTTAATAAGACCAATATTCTGTCCTTCTGGGGTTTCAATTGGACAGATTCTTCCATAGTGAGTAGTGTGAACGTCCCTAACTTCAAACCCAGCTCTATCTCTACTTAGACCTCCAGGTCCAAGTGCTGAAAGTCTTCTTTTGTGAGTCACCTCAGATAAAGGATTTGTTTGGTCCATAAATTGTGATAATTGCGAAGAACTAAAGAATTCTTTTACAATAGTAGACAAGGATTTGGAATTTACTAAATCATGTGGCATTACTGTGTCGATTGATACAGTACTCATTCTCTCCACAATTGCTTTTTCTAGCCTCACTAGTCCGATTCTAAATTGATTTTCAATTAATTCTCCAACGGATCTTACCCTCCTATTTCCAAGGTGATCAATATCGTCGACCTGATTTTTACCATCTTTGAGCTCAACAATTGCTTTTACAATTTTTTGTATATCTTCATGCGTTAATACACAAGTTTCCATAGGAATATCACTTGATAGCCTTGAATTAAGCTTAATTCGACCAACTTCTGATAAGTCATATCTCGCTGGATCAAAAAATAAACTATCGAATAATTGCTTTGCAGCCTCGAATGTAGAAGGCTCGCCTGGTCTTAATACTCTAAAAATATCCATCAAGGCTTGTTCTTGATCAGAAGCTTTATCTGATACTATTGTATTTCTTATATATGGCCCTACTTGAGATGAAATATTTAAAACCTTAAGCTCTTTTATCTTGAGGCTTCCTAAAGAATCAATCAGATCTTCCGTAATTTCAGTTCCTATAGGAGCTAAAACTTCTCCTGTTTCTTCATTGAATAAATCAACTGCTAGATATTTACCAATCAATTGAGAAGGGGATGCCAAAATATCTTTTAGCCCGTCCTGAGCTAGTTTTTTTGCTAGCCTTGGCGTGATTTTTGCACCCGCCTCAAGTGCTACCTTTCCTGTTTCTGCGTCAACTAAGTCTGATGAAATTCTTTGAGCTGAATATAATTCAGGAGAAAACGGGGTCTTCCAGTTTTTACCAGATTTTGAGTAAGAGGTAGAATTATAAAAATAACTATAAATTTCCTCAGTAGACATTCCTATTGCTCTAAGCAAAGTTGTTACATACAACTTTCTTTTTCTATCTATTCTAAAGAAAATAAGATCTTTTGCATCGAATTCTAGATCAAGCCATGAACCGCGATAAGGTATTATTCTTGCAGAATATAGAAATTTTCCTGATGAGTGAGTTTTACCTCCGTCATGGTCAAAAAATACGCCTGGTGATCTATGCATCTGCGATACAACCACTCTTTCAGTGCCATTTATGACGAATGTTCCATTTTTAGTCATCAAAGGTATATCACCCATGTAGACTTCTTGTTCTTTGATGCCTTTAATCTCTTTAGCTGAAGTATCTTGATCAACTTCCCACACAATCAATCTTAATGTAACCTTGAGGGGAGCCGCGAAGCTCACTCCTCTCTGTCTACATTCTTCAACATCGTACTTAGGCTGATCGAATTCATACTTAACAAAATCAAGTGTAGATAAGTTGGAAGGATCCACAATTGGAAATATTGATTTAAATACAGACTGAAGTCCAATATTTTTTCTATTATCAGCAGGGGCATGGAACTGGAGAAAATTATCATCATAAGATGATTTTTGTAGCTCGAGCAAATTTGGTATGGACGCAACTAAACTAATTTTTCCAAAATTTTTTCTTATTTGATTTTTTGAGTCCAAAATTTCCTTCATATATTTCCTGTCAATTTAATTTTATAGCTTTAGGCAAATTCGCGTTCATTATTCTCGCAGATGTAATTTTGCATTGATATTTTCGAGATGAATTTTTATATACCAAAATTAGCAAAATGCAAATGGCAAAAAAAGCCCAAGAAAGATTCCTTCCTGGACTTTAATTTAGAACATAATTACTTCAGTTCGATTTTAGCGCCCGCTGCTTCTAGCTTGCTCTTTAGATCATCAGCTTCTGCTTTTGCAACGCCTGTCTTAACATTTTGTGGAGCTCCATCTACTAAGTCTTTTGCTTCCTTAAGCCCAAGACCTGTAATCTCTCTCACAACTTTAATAACATTGATCTTATTGTCTCCACTACTTACTAAAACAACATCAAAGTCTGTTTTTTCTTCTACCGCAGCTGCAGCAGGTCCGGCAGCAGCCGCAACCGCAACAGGAGCAGCAGCAGATACGCCCCAATGCTCTTCTAGTTTTTTTGATAATTCAGCCGCTTCAAGAACGGTAAGTTTTGACAACTCGTCTACTATTTTTTGTAAATCAACCATTATAACCTCTTTAATATTAATAGTTTTATTTCTTTGAATATGCGCCAATAACTCTTGCTAGCTGCCCTGCCGGAGCTGAAGCTATGCAAGCAATTTTTGTCGCAGGAGCAACGATAGCTCCAACAATTTTCCCTCTTAACTCCGTTAGTGAAGGTAAGGTAGATAACTTCATTATTACTTTAGCATCTATAGCATTTTTCTCTAATATACCTCCAACTACTTTAAAGGACTGATTCTCTTTTGCGAATTGAGAAACTACCTTTGCAGCAGATACAGGATCTGATGAATAAGCAATAGCAACTGGACCTTTCAAGAATGGCTCAACACCTTCTATTCCGGAATTTTTAGCAGCAATTTTTGCCAAAGTATTCTTCACAATCTTGAGTCCAGCTCCTTCTTTTTTGAGATTTTTTCTCAAAACAGCAAGGGATTTTACGCTCAAACCATGATAGTGAGTAATTATAACTGATGAGTTATTCTGATATAAATTAGTAATCTGACTAACTGATTCTGTTTTTTCTGATCTTAACATTATTTTCCTCCAAAATTAGCTAGCAGTACTTAAGTCAACTCTGAGAGCTGGCCCCATTGTTGATGATAAAAATGCTTGTTTCATATATACACCCTTAGCTCCTGTTGGTTTTGCCTTATTAACAGCATCAACAATAGCTTTGAGATTTGAATGCAAATCACTATTCGAAAATGATAATTTTCCGATTCCCGCGTGGATGATTCCAGCCTTTTCGACTCTGAATTCTACCTGTCCGCTCTTTGCATTTTTTATTGCAGTAACTACATCAGTGGTTACTGTGCCAAGTTTTGGGTTTGGCATAAGGCCTTTTGGTCCCAAAATTTTTGCGACACCCCCTATCATTCCCATCATATCTGGGGATGCTATACAGATGTCAAATTCTATTTTTCCGGCTTTAATTGATTCGATCAGTTCATTATTACCAATATAATCAGCTCCTGCATCTTTTGCTACCTGATGTTTATCGTCCTTGCAGAATACCGCAACCTTCACAGTCTTACCTGTGCCCGCTGGAAGAGAAACCATGCCTCTAACCATTTGGTCTGAATGTCTTGGATCTACTCCTAGCTTGAGGACTAAATCCATAGTTTGATCAAACTTCGTAAAACTTTCTTGTTTTAAAAAGGCGATAGCTTCAAGCGCTGGATAGAGTTTTGTATTATCTATCTTAGCTCTAGCTGTTTTAATATTTTTTCCGCCTGTAGTTTTGATTTGCTGCATTTTTATTCTCCTACCACCTCAATACCCATAGACTCTGCTGAGCCCTTGATTATTCTTGCTCCTGCTTCTATATCTTCTGCATTCAGGTCTGCTAATTTAATTTTTGCGATCTCTCTACATTGGTCAAGAGTCACTTTCCCAACAAAAGCTTCTTTTTTTGTAGCGCTTGAGCCTTTTGGTATTTTAGCAAATTGCTTTAAATAATGGCTTGCCGGAGGGGTTTTTGTTACAAAAGTAAAGCTTTTGTCTTCAAACGCAGTAATTACCACCGGAACAGGAGTGCCTGGGTCCATAGATTGTGTAGCAGCATTAAAAGCCTTACAGAACTCCATAATATTCAGACCTCTCTGACCAAGAGCAGGACCAACGGGAGGGGAAGGATTCGCTTTCCCGGCAAGTAAGGTTAGCTTTATATAGCCAGATATTTTTTTTGCCATTTTATACCTAATTTAGTTATTATTCCTTAAAAGATGGTAAAAATTATTTTATCATCAAAATTTTGTCTCTTTTTTCAATTAGAAAAAAGTTTTTTTGCGTATTATAAAAATGCGCAATGAATATCCTTATAATCTCTCGACTTGACTAAAGGATAATTCTATTGGTGTTGCTCTACCAAAAATTGAAACAGAAACTCTTAGTCTCATTTTTGTCAAATCAACTTCTTCAATAGTACCTGAAAAAGACTCGAAGGGTCCATCTATGACCTTAATTTTCTCACCTTCTTCAAAAATTTTCTTAGTAGCTACGATTGAAGGATTGTCATTAACTTGATCCATAATCCTCTGAACTTCCTTTTCGGAAACGGGAAGAGGTTTACCTCCGCTACCCAAGAAACCACTGACTTTAGGCACTGATTTTACAATATGCCAAGCTTCGTCAGTCAAATTCATTTTTATCATCATGTAGCCAGGGAGGAATTTCTTTTCTATATTAACTTGCTTCCCTTTTTTTATCTCTGGCACCATAGCTGCAGGTATAAGTATCTCTTCGAATAAATCACTAAGACCTCTTTTTTCTGCTTGCTCTATTATTGCCTGTTTTACTTTCTTTTCAGACCCCGATAGTGCATGTACGATATACCAATTAAAGCTCACAATATTTCTCTAAATTTATTTCCCAATTCTCAGTAAGAACTGAATTACCATATTAATTATGTAATCTATGAACAGCACAACGAAGCTAAAGACAGTCACAACAGAAATTACCATCAGAGAAGAGTAAATTAGCTCTTGCTTTGAAGGCCATGTAACTTTTTTAATTTCTTGTTTTACTTGGTCGTAAAACTTGTTTATACCATTTAATATATTCATATACACACAATTTTACTGGCAGGAGCGACAGGCATCGAACCCGCAACCTCCGGTTTTGGAGACCGGCGCTCTACCAATTGAGCTACACTCCTATCATAAATTAATTTAAGAATCAAGAATTATTTTGCATCGTAAAGCAAACTCAAGAAAAAAACGCATTATATCGCAAAAAAATATCACCCTATCTTTAAATAGGAAACATATGTTTATGTCTTAAACGTGAAATTATTCAAATTTATGCTTTAATCTACTTTTTCTTGAACATTCCCAAATTAAAATGAGTGAGCAGTATAAAGCTTATCTTTGATAAAATCAAGAAGAGAATTGATTAAATTCTATTTTATTGTCAAAGATAGGTTGAGCAAATTATGAGAGTGATTCTATAAAAATAACAAAAGCGGGTATTACGAAAAAAAATTTTTGTACAAAAATTCCCCAATATATCTGACAATACTTGGTTTAAGTAAATTAAATATCTTTTTGCATATTGAGATTAGGATAAAAATAATCGCAATACTATATATGATATCGGATGGGTAGTGCATAGCAAGTGCGACTCGGGATGCGCAAACAACCAAGACAGCTATGAGTGATAGCCATTTTTGCCATAAATTCATAAAAGGCCAAAGAGCGTAAACGCAGAGAATGCTAATCGCTGTATGACTACTTGGGAAACTGTTGAAGCATCTTTGTGACTCAGTGTCTATTATGGTGGTGAAGGAATTTGCACTCTCATTGCAATATGGTCTCTTCATTCCGACTCCGAATTTAAGAAGGGTGTAGACAATTCCTGTAAGTGCATATATGAGGCCAATATTGACCATATAATTATATATATCAAAAAACTGCTCTTTACTTTTTTGCTTTTTCAAAAACTTAAACCAAATGAATGAGAGTGCGGCTATGTAATATATTGCAAAATTCTCAATCTCAAAAAAAAGAGTAAAAAACTTTAAGAATTTTTGAGTAAGATGACCCGAAAACAATGAATTTAAAGAATGAAACAACTCGCTATTATATCCGCAAAAATCATATAAGTAGTATTTTATCAAATTCTCAGCACCAAATTTAGGAAGTTGCTTAGGCACCAAGCGCCCCGCTGCGCAAAGGAATCCTAAAAATATATTTTTGATCCAAGTAAATATACATAACCTTTTTGGGTTGAGTTGTCAATTCTTCTGCCTATTATATTCTCGCCGCGAAATCCTTTATATTTATATTGGTAGGGAGTAATTTCTATATAAGTCAAAAGTCCTGGTGCAAGTTTATATTGTCCCGAGAGAGTAGCGGCATTCAAATCTCCGTTAAACTTCTCATTTTTCAAAAAAACTAGACTAAGCGCAAATGGGCCTTGATTATAGGCAGCGCCATAGGTGTATAGTTTATTCTTAATTTTTGGATATGCGTAGCTTAACTCCTTACTAGCAAAGCTCTTTCCATTATCCGCATAAGAAAAACCAACAGAATAATTGCCGTAAGTATATACGATCCCTAAATTATAGAGACTAAAATCTTTAAATTTATTGGAATTATCTTCAGATGCAGAAATTTTTGTCGTTTTTGTCTCTCCAAACTCGTACCCTCCGCCAATCTTTGCATTAGCATCTTCAGAAAAATCCCATTCATAAGTAAATGCTGCACTGACCATACTTTTTACGCCAACTTTATAGCTGGAATTTGGACGAGAAGTGCTTATGAATGTAATATTTTTTGCATCTGGCTTAATATCTCCGCTTCCGATATTTGAAACATCCGGAGTATATGAAAGGCCAAACTGAAGGCCATGAAATTTTGGAGAAAAATATGAAACTAATCTTGCCTGCTCGTTTCTACCTTCAAACCCTCCGGCATAGACAATGCTATAGTCTGTTGGGCTAGTATAATAATCTGTGATAAGGTTAGAATTATCGATTTTTCTTGCAAGAGATGCGTATCTTAAAAAATCATCTCCTGTACCTGCTGCTATTGTATACGCACTAACAGACATAGACTGAGCTGTTGTACTCGCGGCCCCCGCCTCAAATCTGCCAAAGTAAGATTCGGCAAAAATCATGGATCCAGGGGTAAATGAAGTACGGGTTGAGGTTGAAAGATTGATTGTTGCGCCATATAAAAAGCCGCTATCTTCAAGGCTTGTGATATTAGCCGCGATATTTGCCTGAGAATAGAATACGAAATTTTTCTGATTGTTAGAAAGGGATTTGGTGACGTTTTGATTATCTTTGTATCCATCAGCGCTTCTTCCTCCAACCCAGAAAGACATCGCGCCGGTTATTTTAGCTTTTACGGAGCTTGCACTGGCTGAAAAACTGAAAAAAATAGGAATAGAGAGACATGAAGCAACTATGGTAAAAATTGTTCTTGTCAGATTTAATTTGTTCATATTCGCACTAATATTAATTCTGAACTAATATTACCCTTCAGGTGAAATTTTACAAGCTCCTTGTTTGCAAATTGAATCAAAAAAATAAGGTATCTATTTCCTAAACTCTCCGTGAGATATAAAATACTGAGTTTCCTCTACCACTCTCTGGTTATATGGCATCAAAGTATGACTGATGTTTAAAATTAAATGATCTTTCATACCCTTTATTTTCGTTGATTCAAGGCCAACTGTTCCATCGCACTCTTTATCATAAAATATTAAATATGATATTGGGTTTATTGAAAAAGTTCCGCTTATAACTCCTGCTGGATAATCTACGTAATCTGGAATAGTCCTCAGAAAGTGGCTACTTATACTCAGATCCATAGCAGCTGGACCTATCAAACTCCTAAACCAATCGAATCTCTCAAATGAGCTTACTATTTCAGTGCCAGAGTGAGGGCTTGCTATAAAAACAACTTTCCCCAGATTATTAGGTCTATGGTACTCAAGTATATAACGAGTTATAATCCCCCCCATGGAAAAACCTACGAAATGAATAGTATCGCAAGATTCCGACTGACTCACTATCTGGGGCAAAACATGAGTTTCTGCAATAGTTTTTATGTTCCCATCTCTTGAGGGGTAATTTACTGCTATGGTTTTATATCCATGATCTATAAGATTAGTATTAATTTTACCCATCGAAAAACTCCCTCTGCCAAATCCATGTATAAGAACAACGCACTCTGCAGCATAAGAGCTATCTACATGCAAAGCCATCAAGAAGGTAAGCGTTGCTGTGATGATAAACTTAGCTAATCTCACGTTTTTTTCTCCATAAATCCTCAAGCTTAAATCTCTCTCTTGCTTCTGGATGAAATATATGGACAATTACATCTCCGCAGTCTACAAGCGCCCAGTCTGATGATCCAACTCCTTCTAGACCAATATTTAGATTGGTCTTTGCGTGAATTTCCGAGCTAACGTGCTCAGCTATAGCAGAAACATTTTTAACAGATCTTCCGCTTGCTATTATAATGTATTTTGCAAGAGGAATATTTTCCCCAAGTGGAATGATGGTTATATTCTCGGCTTTTTTATCTTCTAATAAATTAATTATATGATTTTTTAAATCTTCAGTGCTATTTATCATTATCTTGTTCCTTATTTCTGATTTGCGTTGAGGAAATTTCTACTTCATCCACTTGTATATATTTGATATTTGGATATTTATTCAGCAATTTTGCAATCTCTTCATCCACAATATACCCTCCTCTTGAGAAAATAACAAGCTCTACTAAATTTATTAGTTTTTCAAACCCTTCCCAGCTTTCAAGTTTGGCAGCTATATCAAGACCCATAATAAAGTAAAATTTGATTTGGGGTAGTTCCTGATTTAGGTAACTAAAAAGCTTAGATGTGATATTGATTCCAAGGTTAGACTCAACCTCAAGAATCTTAAAGCTAGTAAACTTGCTTATCAAGTCGCTAAGCATCTTTTTCCTCTCGTCATATTCATATTTATGTTTTGGCTTAGTGGGGTTCTGAGGGGAAATAGAGAACCATATTTCGTCTAGTCGCAGACTTTCTGAAGCTTTTGTCGCTATGTGTATATGTCCGTAATGAGCGGGGTCAAATGAGCCCCCTAGCACTCCGATTTTTAGATTTTGATTTTTGTATCTAAATATGTTATCTACAGTAATATATTCATTCATAGAAAAGTAATATAAGGTAAAAATGGCTATTGCAAAAAATGAGTTAGAAACAGTCCTTAAGACTTCCTTTCCTAATGCAGAAATTCACCTTGAGGATACAGTTGGGGATGAAGATCACTATCACCTCACAATAAAAGACCCATCTTTTAACGATATTAGCATAATCTCTCAGCATAAATTAGTCAAAGAAGCTTTAAAAGATCTTTTACACTCAAAGCTCCACTCAATCTCTGTAAAGACCATGAGATCTTGAATTATAATATACATTATAGCAAAATGGTATAGAGCATGAGAAAAGCAATGTTTGATACGATGTATTTACGAAAAATTTTAGAAGGCTCTATTGATTCGACCCCAGAAAAACTCTCAATTTACTTTAAGACGGGTAGGGGCGATTATGCAGAGCACGATAGGTTTATGG
>JANRMF010000121.1:0-6759 GCA_033761815.1 Rickettsiaceae bacterium | reverse complement strand
GGTGGTTTTTTATTGTAGCCTCAGAAGTAATTAATGTTGGAAATGAAAGTATTATTTTGGATGGCATAGGCTCTTATATTGCCCTTTCACTTACAGAAGAAAACACAAATGCTACATTAATGGCAGTAGTTGTAATGTCTTTGATTATAATATTATACGACCAACTAATAATGCGCCCCCTAGTAGTATGGTCTGATAGATTTGTTTATGATATGTCGGGCGAAGTGGGTGTAAAAAATACTTCATGGGCTTTGAATTTTTATTCTAGAAGCCACTTATGCAACCAAATCTCTATTTATTTTAATGGATTAATTTCGAAAATCATCTATACAAGGATTCTTACAGCTCCTAGAGTAGTCAATATTTCTAATTTAAATGGATCTCAAAATCATAAATTTAAATATATACAATTTACCTACAACATATTATTTAATTTATTATTCATTTATATAGCTGTGTATATAAGTATTAAACTTGTTGGATTCATCGATGCTGCTGTAGATTTTACCGAAGTCTTATATGTTCTTATGCTTGCTACTATTACATGGTTTAAAATTATGGTTTTAGTGATGCTGGCTTCTATCGTTTGGGTGCCCTTAGGCGTTTATATGGGTCTCAATCCAAAAATCGCAGGAATAATACAATTATTAACCCAGTTTCTTGCAGCTTTTCCGATTAATTTACTATTTCCTTTTGTATATCTAGTAATTACTAAATATAATCTTAATCCTAATATTTGGCTTAGCCCTCTTATGATAGTAGGAACTCAGTGGTATATATTATTTAATGTAGTTGGCGCAGCTAATTCTATATCACTTGGACTCAGGGACGTAGCCAAATTACATAAAATTAAAGGATTTGTCTGGTGGAAGGAATATGTTATGCCCGCAATATTGCCATATTATATTACCGGCGCTATTACTGCTTACGGAGCTTCTTGGAACGCAAGTATAGTATCAGAGGTGGTAACTTATGGAAATCATAAAGTTGAATGTTTGGGCATAGGTGCTTATATTGCGGATATGACAAATAAAGGCGATTTTGCAAGAATCGCTCTTGGCATTTTAGTAATGGCTATATTTGTAGTTATCTTCAATAAATTATTTTGGCAAAAACTCTACGATTACGCAGCCAAAAAATGTAATATTTAATTTATAATGTAAATAGTAACTAATATGACAGAATCTCATTATCATACACAAATAATGCTGAAGCTTAAAAATGGGACTCAGGTTTTTGAGGGCGCAGATAAACAGAAAATTAATATATTACAAGATATAAATCTTGAGCTTAAATCAGGAGAAATTGTTGGTCTTATTGGTAAATCTGGGTCAGGTAAAACAAGCTTGCTAAGAATTTTAGCAGAATTAGATAATCTTAACGAAGGAGTGCTTGAAAAAAATCTTACAAATAGCGATAAGAATTTTGGCACAAGTATGATTTTTCAAAATATTACACTTTTTCCATGGCTGAATGTTTTAGAAAATGTAGAAATTGGACTTAAATCCCTAAATTTAACCGAACAAGAAAGAAAAGATAGAGCATTGCACGCTATTAATATTACAGGACTTAACGGCTTTGAATCTGCTTATCCTCGTGAAATTTCAGGAGGAATGAAACAAAGATTAGTTATAGCAAGGTCTCTTGGAGCTATGCCAGAAATACTACTTATGGACGAGCCTTTTACTACTTTGGATATACTTTCTGCAAATACTCTAAAAGCGGATTTTTTAGAATTATGGCATTCTAAGGCAACCCCTTTAAAATCTGTTCTTATTGTTACTCATAGTATAGAAGAAGCGATTATAATGTCCGATAGGATACTTATTTTAAAAGGATCTCCTGCGACTATTACCCATGATGTAAAAGTTAATTTACCATATCCTAGAAATAATACTAGCAAAGTTTTTTACGAATTAGTAGATGAAATATACGGCCTTATGACCGAAAATGAAACAACCACTAATGCAATTAAGTCTAAAAACAATTACAGCAAAATTATAAATTATATTTCTATCACAAAGATAGCGGGCTTTATAAAAGAGCTTATAAAGCATGAAGAAGGAGATATGAATGATATGAATGAGCTTGCTAGCAAGTTAAAAATGGATATAACCCACTTGCTTGAAATTTCAGAGCTACTTGCTACGCTTAAATTTGCAGTCATAAATGATTTTTCAATAATTCTTAGCGCATCAGGAGTTAAATTCGCTATAGGCGATATTTACAAAAGAAAAAAAATCTTTGCAGAGGCAGCTTTAGAAAATCTAGATATAGTTAAATATATTAGAACGCAAGTAGAGTCTGCTGATAATAATCAATTAAGCGTAGGCGATTTAGAGTCTATGCTCAAAGATAATGGATGCGACAATCAGACTACTCTCTCAAGCATTATTAAAAACGCTGCGCTCATTGGCCGAGAAGCCAATCTCTATATGTATAAAGACAAAGAAAAGGTCTTTCTAAAAGCAGATTGAACGCGTCGCATCAATTAGGCGATGGCGCTTAAGTGTATATCAATACCTACGCATAAGCAGATCCGCTAAATTCATTTGGATTATTTAAAAATGGAATTTGGTATTACAACCTAGGGTCAACTGGCTCACTTTCCAGAGCCAATACTCCGAATACCATTTCATGGACTCTATAAAGAGGCTCATTTTGTACAAATCTCTTAAGTGACTCATATCCTAAGGCAAATTCACGTAATGCAAGAGAGCGCTTTACACCGAGTTCACGAGCGCGTAGCTTTTCCAGATAAGAAGGTTCTGTATATTCTGGTCCGTAAATTAGACGTAAATATTCTACGCCTCTGCATTTTATCCCAGGTTGAATCAACCCTTTGTTGCCCTTTTGAGTAAAATTCATAGGCTTTACTACAATACCTTCACTTCCATTTGCCGTCATCTCGCTCCACCATGAAGAAGCTTCTTTGCAGGATAATTCATCATTAGTGTCAACAATTTTATATACTGTTTTCTTGAATAATTCTGGATCAATCTCACATAGACGATAAATAACATCCATATGCCATTGATGATCCTTATCCATGTTTAAACTACCCTCTGATGCTAAAATATGAAATGGAGCAATTTTGTAATCTGATATATTTTCTACTGGCCAGCAATAATGCCTGTAAGCTTCCTGAAAGTTCACTAGCATTTCTAGTCTTGACTGAAATTTGCGGAGCAATGCAGCCGCCCCCTCAACATGCTTCTCTACTTTTTTGAGTAATGTAATTGATTCTGGTAGTGATGCCATGGCTGCCGCACCTACGGCAGCATATTTACCTTGTAACAAGCTAGATGCTTTTGCGGACCAAGGCATAATTTCAGAATCAAAACAAAACCAATCTGTATTAAATTCTTCCCATAGTCCTGCTTTTGTAATTGCACCTGATATACGAGCAAGAAATTCTTTCTCAATTTCAGTATCGTTAAAAAAAGCACGGCCAGTTCTTGTATAACATATTCCGATTTCAGCCCCATTAATCCTAAAGCGTTTGCGGGCAACATCATTATTTTTGCAGATAATCATTATAGCGCGTGATCCCATATGCTTTTCTTGGCAAATTACTTTATCTACTCTACGATTACGATAAAATGCGAAAGCCTCATTGGGATGTTCTAACAAGCCATATTCTGCGCTCGTTTCAGTGGGAGACATTGTTGGCGGTAGATAAATTAACCATCCAGGATGAACAGAAAAGCGGCTTATCACCTCAAGGGCTGCGGTAGCATTTTCTTCGCTGATCGTTATGTTATTATTAAGACTCGTCTCAAGAATTCTCTTTCCAGAAACATCGCTAATATCCAAAATTTCCTTATGAGATTTATCCTCAGGAGCAAATCCAATAGGTTTTATAGGATCCGCATAAACTTGCTTTGCATCAACAGAAACAATCTCCTTTTCTGGATATCGTAGGGCGGTTAATTTGCCGCCAAAAACGCAGCCTGTATCAATATTGATTGTATTATTTATCCACTCAACTTCAGGAATTGGCGTATGACCATAAACAATCATGGTACTACCACGGTAATCTCTAGCCCATTGATAACGTGCTGGCAAACCGAACTCATCTATTTCACCAGTTGTTTCTCCGAACATACAAAATGCACGCACTCTAGGGGAGCCCCTTCCTATATATTCTTCCTTTATACCAGCATGGGAAACTGCAAGCTTTCCATCATCGAATACGTAATGGCCTATTAATCCATCTAAAAACTTTATAGCTCTATCCTTAAATTCTTGAGTCTCTAATTCTAGTTGTTTTAGTGACTCAGCAAGACCATGGGCAATTTTGACATCTTTGCCTAGAAGTTTACGCTTTAGTTTCTCATCATGATTACCATTAATACAAAAAGCTATTGACGACTCAACCATATTCATGGCTATTCTCAGTACCTCTGGTGTTTTTGGGCCTCTATCTACTAGATCTCCAACAAAAATCAATCTCCTTGCATCTTGATGAGTAACTATATATTCCCCATCTTCTTGCTTAGATACTTGGTATCCGAGCTTCGTAAGCAGCAATAGCAACTCATCAAAACACCCATGAACATCTCCTATAATATCAAAAGGCCCTTTTTCTGCTTTAAGATTATTCCATAATAAACTTTTCTCGATAGATATATTTTCTATTTCTTCTGGAGAATTTAGTACATATACTTGACTGACCCCTTCTTTTTTGATGTTTTTAATGGAGTGTTGTAATTGGTCGCTTTGCCGCAAAACTACATGTTTACCAAATTGTCTATCAGGCCTTCTTGCATTACGCTCTATGCATATATCTGAGGATAAATTGAGTATAATCGCAACAGTGATAACATTATGTTCTTTTGCTAAAGCAATTAATGATTTTCGCGATTCTGGCTGAACATTAGTAGCATCTATAACCGTTAATTTGCCACCAATGAGTCTTTTTGAGGCAATAAAATGGAGTAGTTCAAAAGCTTCTTTGGTTACATTTTGGTCATTCTCATCGTCTGATATAACTGCTCTGCAATAATCAGAGGAAATGATTTCGGTTGATCTAAAATGCTTCTTGGCAAATGATGATTTGCCAGATCCCGAAGGCCCTACCAGCAATACAAGACAAAGTTCGGGGATTTTTATAGTGTTTTTGGTCATTTTTGTATAAAAACTCCTGCTTGAGTTGGAGATCCGAGTATTTCATGTTTAGTGCCTATGTCTTCAAAAGTAACATTATATCCAAACTTCTTTGCAATATCTTCTGCCCATATACGAAATTCTTCTCTAGTCCACTCAAAGCGATGATCATTATGGCGGAATTGTCCGATTGGCAAATTCTCAAATAAGCTATTATATTCAGCGTTTGGGGTGGTAATTATAACGAAGGATGGTTTTGCAAATTCAAATACTACTCGCTTTAATGAGTCAAGACGAGGTAAATCAACATGTTCTATTACTTCTATCAAAGTTGCAACATCATACCCTGCAAGTCTTTGATCTCGGTAAGTTAATGCAGTTTGCATCAAATTTACTCTATTTTTCTGAAAACTCGGCAAATTATCTATATTTAGTTTTTTTCTTGCTCTAGATAATGAATGTATTGAAACATCAGCTCCGGTAATATACTTAAAGAAACTATCTTTCATGAGATGAGAAATAAGTTTACCCTCGCCGCAGCCTAGATCAACTATTTTTTGGCCTCCTAAGAGTTTGATTTTTTCTGAAACCCATTCTATGCGCTCTTGAGTTAAATTGATTTTGCCCTCAATCAGCTCTTCTTTCTCTGTAATATTTAATTCATCTATTTCCAAGGTATTAGCAACAGACGAGTCCTCAGATAACCTAACTAGAGCTTCATTAGAATATGATTTAAAATTCTTCAAATAACGTCTCTGGTAATCAAGTCTTTCTCTGGATGAGATGCCAGCCAACCTTCTCCAAACCTCAATAATTTTTCAATTTCTTCTTCGTCTATCCAATAATGTTTCTTATTATCAAGCACCGGGATGAGTATGTAGAGATGAGTTAAGAACTCGGAAAGTAAACATTTACGCTGCAATGTAAGAGTAAAATAAGCACTATTTCCCCATTCTGGAAATTTATTATCAAGTACATGCCCTTTAATGTTGATATTATATCCCAAGGGCTCAAAAAGCTTATATAGTAATTCCTTTCCTCCGCGAGACGGCAAAGCTGATATAGTCACCTCAAGCTCTATAGAAGTTTCTGATAGTTCTTGTTTTAACTTAGATTTACCTGATATCGCAGAACCCAAAACCCTATTAATAGCGATACTCATAAATGAAGAAGCTACATAAGGCCTATCATTCACATATTCTTCAAGAAGAAAGGCAGAGTTATGAGCATCATTCTTGCGCACTAAGGCAACAGGATTAATATCCAGGAGTAGTGTTGCCATAGATTTTTTATCTCCAATATCAGCAAAGAATAAATATGCATTCCCATATGATAATGATGTATTGTGTAATTTAGTAGGATCTTTGTTGAGTAAATATCCCAAGTCTCTAAGTGATTGATTAGCTGTTATAGAAAGTATCACGGTTTTATTTTGTTTTTTACGAGTTTGCTATTCAGAAGAAAATGTAACAGTATCATAGGATGTGCTGTGTAATAATTTAGCTGCCTTGATTCCAAAAAATCTTCTACAACAAATACTTATCTAAATAAGTCAAAATTAGTATTACATAAAATAATGAATTTATTTTTAAACACAACAGAATTTTTGGCTGTGTTGACCTAGGGGTCTTAAATTTTCGGCAAAATAAA
>JANRMF010000120.1:0-6888 GCA_033761815.1 Rickettsiaceae bacterium | reverse complement strand
TAGGGTATGTCGTCACGAGATTTTACTTGCATAACTAATTAATGTGTTTACTATTACTATATCAACTAAAATTAGGTATAGTAATTATGAGTAAAGCTCACAGAAGACATGATATTAGCAATAAAATTTGGTCTAAGATAGAATCTCATTTACCAGGCAAGAAAGGTAGTTGGGGGGGATAGCAAAGGATAATCGAACTTTTATAAATGCGGTGATCTGGATATTCAGAACCGGCGCACCTTGGAGAGATTTGCCTCCTGATTATGGGAATTGGAAAAATATTCATAGACGGTTCTGCAGGTGGAGAGATAAAGGAATATGGGAGCATCTACTCGAAATTATGATACTCGAACCAGATTTTGAGTGGCTTATGATAGACTCTTGCGTTTGTCAAAGCTCATAAAGCAGCGATGGGAGCAGTTGGCGGAAATCAGACGATTAACCGCACAAAAGGGGGCTCAACACCAAAGTGCATATGGCCTCAGATAGCGCATGGTATGCCGGTCAGAATTATTGTTACGGAAGGTGCAAGAAGCTATTGTTCAGAGGCTGATGGTCTGATAAAGAATATAAAAGCGGAGCATCTAATGGCTGATAAAGCTTACGATACTAACAATATAATAGATTTAGCTGAAAAGGCAAATACAAATCCCGTAATTCCATCAAAAAGAAACAGAAAAATTCAGAGAAATATAGATACATATCTATATAAATTAAGGCACATAATAGAAAATACCTTCCAGAAGTTCAAAGAATGGCGGGGAATTGCTACGAGATACTCTAAGAATACAAAATCTTATATGGCAGGATTGTCGATAAGAGCGATGATATTATGGGGCAAAATCTCGTGACGACATACCCTAACAAATTTACAATAACAGATTTCTTGCAAAACTAGATTTATGTGACGCGCGCCGGCCGCCCACGAGCACCACAAGAGAAAACCTCAAGCTCTGGAATATGCGGCTAATTTAGCCATCCTTAATTATACCAATCAACATCTATAATCCTACATTGTTGCTCGTCTCTAACCTAGCATTTAGTAGGCTTCGCTCCTCGCGCCTAGTATTATTATAATTGGTCATTTATAACTGTTGATCGGTATTACATATATTCGCCCACGGACTCCATGAACATTTTTGCTCTGACTGATGCTGGGTTATTGAAAAAATCCTGGGTAGTTTGACTGCATAAAATTTTGCCTTGATCCATGAAAATTATCTGATCCGCGAGTTTCTTTGCAAAACTTAAGTGGTGAGTTACGATAATTATGGTGATATTTTTGCGTAAGTCCTCAATTATTGAGACAAGATCTTTTATGGATTCCGGGTCAAGGGCAGAGGTGGGCTCATCGAAAATGATTACTTCTGGGTTTGTCATCATAGATCTTGCTACCGCAACTTTTTGCTTTTGGCCACCAGAAAGATCAGAAGGCATATTATCTTTTTTTGTCCCTATCCCAAGATCACTTAGGATTTTATCGGCTTTTTCTATCGCCTTTTCTTTGCTCAAAATCTTTAGGCTAACGGGTGCGTAAATTAAATTTTCCAGCACATTCATATGGTGAAAAAGATTAAAATTCTGAAATACCATGCCAATTTTTTTGTTGTAACTACTCTGGTTTTTTTTGGTAATCTTCTTCTGATTAAATAATATTTGACCAGAGTCAGAAGATTCAAGTCCATTAATGCATCTTATCAAGGTAGTTTTTCCACTTCCGGAAGGCCCTAAGATGGCTGAAATTTTTGCCTGCTCAAATTCCAAATTTATGTTATGGAGCACCTCTTTGCGCTCAAATTTTTTGTATATATTTTTTAGACTAATCATAAGTGAAAACTTTTTACTAAACTTCCTGCTATCAAGTACCAACCATCAATTACCACGAAAAATATAATCTTAAATGGCAATGCTATCATAACTGGGGGCATCATCATCATACCCATAGCCATCAAAAGTGATGCAACTAATATATCGATGATTAAGAATGGAAGAAATATTAAAAATCCGATCTCAAAGGCTCTTCTAAGTTCGCTTATCATGAAAGCAGGAGTTACAACGCTAAAGGGTATTTCCGGGTTGCTTATTTTTGGATCTAGCTTTGCAATACCTATGAATAAATCCAGGTCTTTTTGCCTTGTGTTTGAGATCATAAATTTTTTAAAAGGAGTTACAATTTTTGGAAATGCCTCTGCTTCTGTTAGTTGCTCATCAACCCATGGTTTTATGCCATAAGTATATGATTCCTCCATCACAGGAGACATGATAAACAGCGTTAGGAACATGGCAAGACTGATTAGTACTTGGTTTGGGGGGGTTTGCTGCAGACCAAGCGCTGATCTTAGAAATGAAAAAACTATGCTAATTCTTACAAAAGAAGTAACCATGATCAAAATAGTTGGGGAGGCAGATAGAATCGTAATCAGAACGAGTAACTGAAGCACCCTATTTGTATTAGACGAGTCCGATAACATTTCCGCAATATCTCCTGCAACTCCTTTTGTAGCAGCATAGCTAGATGCTGAAAATAGAAGGATCAGAATAAATGAGATGTATTTAATGTTTTTCTGAGTCATAAAAATCTATTAGTAAGTCATTATTTTTGCCAAGAAGGACTATATAATTCCTATTCTTGCACTTGAAATTAACTACCCTTGAGTTCGAATCAAGGTAGGTCACTGCGTTAATCTGCACTTGCCCTTCTCGTTTTGAGTAAGAAAATTTATGCCCTGTATATTTTGATATATATTTCAGCAAATGCAGCATAAGATACATTAGAATACATATAAGTATCAAAGCGGCAAAGGATTTGAGTAATAATTCGGCCATATTTCTATCTTTTTATAGTTCTATTCATGTTTTTTATATTTATACACAGCGCTAATTATCTCTGCTACTGCTGAATAAGCTTCGAGAGGAATTATAGAGTCAATCTCCAAAACTGAAAGAATTTTCACCAGTTCCTTGTTCTCTTTTATTGGTATATCAAGCTCTTCTGCAATTTCTATAATTTTTTCAGCAATTCTACCCCGTCCATTTGCAAGTATTTTCGGGGCTATATCCTGATATTTATTATATCCGAGAGCAATTGCTTGCTTATTTTGGTTGAGCTGATTAGTATCTTTGATATAATTCATAAACTTAAATAGTATTTTCTATGGCCAATTTTGTGACATTTATAGTAACAGGCTTTTGGGCAGGCAAGATTCCATTTGCTCCTGGTACATTTGGCTCTCTTGTTGCGTTTCCATTATGCTACATAATACTATTTTTATCAGCATATTTTGATGCTAGAATAAAAATATTAGCATCAAGCTCTGAGCAAGAACAATTATTTGGCATCTTAGCAGTTTTTATTATCTCATTTATCCTGATATTTTTTGTAGGAAAATATCTTTCGGACATATACATAGATCGCTGCAAAATCGAAGATCCAAAAGAAATAGTCATAGATGAAATAGCCGGACAAATGCTTACAATCATTCTATGTTCAATGAGTCCTATTTTTGTACATCAGTCCTATTTGAAAAATTATCTCTCTCCTGATATGATAGATTTTATCTTCCTTCTCCTTTTGCCGTTTCTCTTTTTTAGGTTATTTGACATATTAAAACCATGGCCAATAGACTTGATAGATCAAAAAGTGAAAGGGGGACTTGGAGTGATGCTAGATGATGTAGTTGCCGGAATATTTGCCTCGATTATTTGCTATGCAATAACTTTCATAATTATTGGGTCTTAAATAGTGCTAAATAGAATTCTAATAAAAAATTTCGTAATCATCAAAGAAGTTGAGCTAGAGCTGGAAACTCAGCTAAATTGCATCACAGGAGATAGTGGGTCTGGAAAGTCTTTAATTCTTGATGCGATTGAGTTTTGTATCAACGGATCTGGTAAAACCAATCTCATTATGCAAGATCAGCCTTATATGCAAGTGGTCATGACTTTTAAGGCAAATGATAGGGTAAAATCCATATTAGAGAATCTGGATATATTTATCGAAGGGGAGGAGATTTATATATCAAGGAGTCTTTGGCAAGATGGCAAAAAAAGATGCCTAATCAATAATCAGCCTGTTACGCAAAAATTATTAGACCAGCTAAGTCCAAATTTAATTACGATATATGCTCAGCATTCACTGAGCGCTCTCTTTAAATATCAGTATCATCTGAAATTTTTAGATTATTTTGTAGAGGATTATGAATTGATAGATGAAGTACTGCGCTCGGCGCGAGAGGTTAAAAATCTAGAGGAAAAACTTAGCGCTCTGGAGAGGGATATAGCCCAAACACAAAAAGAATATGATTTTTTGAAGTTTATGCACGAAGAAATCTCCTCGTTAAATGTACAAGATAATGAAGAGACCACGTTAACAGAAAAGAGGCAAAAATTACAGCAAATAGCAAAAAAATCTCAAATTATTGCAGATTCTGTATCGCTAATTAATAACAACAAAATTATCGAAAATCTCCTCAGCGTCTCAAAGCAACTTACAAGACAAGGGTCTGATGGATTATTTGACAAAGCCCTCTCGGAGCTTGACCTTGCGATTAATCATCTTTCAAATTCACTAGATGAGCTTGAAGAAATAACTAGCGCAGAATTTTCGGGGGATAATTTAGAGCTTGTGGAAGAGAGGCTCTTCAAAATCAAAGGAGCGTGCAGAAAATATCACTGCTCTTCATCCGATTTAAAGATATTAGAAGAAGAAACTAAGAATAAGCTGGACCTATTTGAAGACGCGAGTGATCAAATAAACAAAATTTCTAAGGCTCTTGAGAGTCAGAAGCAAAATTTCCAAAGTCTTGCTAGAAAATTATCAATTCTCAGAATAGAAGCCGCGAGCATTATAGAGCAAAATATACAATCTGAACTTGCTCATCTTCACATGAATTCCTGTGTTTTTAAGGTAAAAATAGAAAGCAACCAAGAAATAGTCTCTGAAGCCGGAATAGACTCTGTAATTTTCGCCGCATCTACAAATAGCGGCACTTTACTTGCGCCTATTGATAAAATCGCATCAGGGGGCGAGATGGCAAGATTCATGCTTGCTCTTCAGATTGTTTTTTTGAAGCGATCAAACATTTTGCCCATGATTATATTTGATGAGATAGATACAGGAATCGGAGGTAAAATCGCAGATAGTGTAGGCGAAAGGCTAAGGGAATTATCTCGCCTTTGTAGAGTCCTTGTTATTACTCATCAGCCACAAGTAGCATCCAAGGCTACAACCCATATTCTAGTTGAAAAGAGGGCGGAAAATAACATCACAATTTCATCTGCTAAAATTCTAAACGAACAAGAGAGGTTACAAGAAATTGCTCGAATGCTCTCGGGTCAAGTAATTACTCAGGAATCTGTAAACGCCGCTAAATCATATTTTGAAAATAATATGTTACATAAATATCAAATAGAGTAAGAAAGAAAGTTATTATTTAAACACAATAAAGTGTTTTTGCTCAAATAAGATACAATAATTATAGATAATTAAAGTTTAGTTCAGTAATGATAAAACAAAAACACAAAAATGAGGCTTTGGAGGATCTATTAAGGAAAAAATCTATCATCAGAAGCAAAGAGGAAATGCAGATTCTTCAACGTGCGAATAATAATGCGGGAGTTGCTCAGAGTGCTCAATATTTTGATACTAAATTAAATCAGAGTGAAAAGAGTGTATTATATAAATCCACTCAATCACCGGACACATCTGGCGTAAACCTCTATACTATTGATGTAGAAAGTTATGATTTTTATTATTATAACAAGGATTCTCGGGAAGGGCCTATAGAATATATTACTTCTGGTCTTTATAATATCTTAATGCCTGGACGGACTCCAATATACGGACTATCTTCAACTCAGAAGAAGAATGGTGAGGTGGAAATAGAAATAAGGTCTAACTATTTGCCTAAATTTGTTACTATTGAAAAAGGGAAACCCCCTAAACTAGATCAAAAATATATTGTCCCAAACTTTGAAAAAACTATCATAGCCAGTGTTTTTTGTGCAGAAATAGATTTACATTCCAGAAATTTGGGAATATCCAATATAAACGAAAACAGCGAAGGGGCTGCAAAAGTTGACCACGGCAAATCCGCTACAGACTTCGCAGATGATGCCGATCAAATGATATATGCCATATTGAATGCATTCAATCAACCCGTTTATAAAGATAAATCGAGTTACGACAGTAGAATAAATATTAGTCCAAAAAATATTTTGATTGCTCTGGATGAAATATGCAATTTAAGCGAAGATGAGATAGAAGAGTCGATTAAAATCAAAACTCATCAATTGGAAAAAGCAGGATATGACTTTAAAAAGCTTGATTATTATGAGATACAAAAAGAAATTGAAACAAACCCAGGTAAAAAAATAAAAGAAATTTTGGAGGATTTTCTTATCACAAAATATAAAAAACAATTAATTATCATTAAAGAAGTCAGAAGTAGGGTCAGGGCTGTTGATAATTTATGTAATATTAAATCCGAAAATATAAAGTTGAACGATTACAAAGAGATGCTTAATTATGCAATGACCCCCCTTGAAAAAGCCATTCTCCACAATAGAGATATACAAGGAAAATTAGACTCAATCAAAGATAAAGAATCGGAAGGATATGAGCAAGTTCAAAGCAAGAAGATGTTTTTTAAAGTCGGACAAAAGTTATGCAACCCAATTAGCTACGCTGTAGAAATGAAAATGGAAATAGCTAACTTTAATCCTATAGAATATTTCATGAAGCAAAAGGATTATACGAGAATAACAATTTCCGATCAGAGGCTAAAAGAACTTGATGGCAAAAAGATACATGGGGACCACCTATTAGTATGGGTTGTAAAACAAACATTAGAAAATCCCAAATGCGCTAAATATACGATCAATCTGAAA
>JANRMF010000119.1:0-2094 GCA_033761815.1 Rickettsiaceae bacterium | reverse complement strand
TTTTATGAAAAAAATTTTATCTTTCATATTTTATCTACATGTTTTTTTGCCTTTAACTTCATTTGCTGCTCTTAAAAAAGACTGCTTGAGTAAAAAAGTGAATATTTACACAAAGCCTTCTTGCATATATTGCCAGAAAATAAAAACTCTAATGAGAGAGAGTAATATAGAATTTGAAGAGAAAGACATAAGCTATAGTCCGATCATCGTTTCTTGGCTTGTTTCGAAAACTTCGCAATACACAGTGCCTTATGTTTTTGTGGATGATAAATTTATTGGTGGTTATCAGGAATATTTAAAATTATGTATGAAAAGGTATTAGCGTGGTGAAAAAATATGTTATAATCGGGGTGATGCTTTATAGTTTGTGTGCAAAATCAGCAACCCCTTCATACGAAAAAATCACCCTCGAAAATCACATATTATACAAATATGATTTCGATATAAGCAAAGATTCAATTCATCTTTCAAGAGCACTTGATGATGGAAAACTCGCCCTTGAGGATGTATATAGCTTTGCAAAAAGGCACAATGCAAAGGCAGCTTTTAACGCAGGATATTTCCACATAGGGCATGCAAGAAGGGGCCTTCCTGCAAATTTTTTATTCACTAAAGATAATATTTTTACCCCTAAATTACAAAAGTCAGCGATTTACAAAACAAAAAACGGCCCTATAAAATTTGACATAATCTCCTCAAGCCCATACATACTTGGAGAAAAGATTGGCAAAATTGAGATAGAAGGAATAAACCAAAAAGCACAAGAAGGCATCAGGGTTTACACCTCCAGTTACTGGACATCAACTCTGACTGAGCAGAGTTCTTACGAAATTGTAGTTTCATCTGGTATAGTTCAAGAGATCAACATTAACGGAAATAGCAAAATACCAGAAGGGCCGAGATCTCAGAATTTTGTTATCGCAGTAGATGAAAAAAATGCAGCGCAGCTAAAAACCATAGAAATAGGCTCTAAAATAGAATATGGAGCCGATCTTTCTGTGAATAATTCCTTGATCAACAATGAAGAGATAGAATGGATGATTGCTGGGTCTGACCTTTTAATTAAGGATTCAAAAATACCAAAAGAGATCACAAATATAGAAAATGAATCAGCTTTTAGAGATCAGGAATTTGCCCGCACATCACTTTGTCAGATATCAAACACAAAATATTCAGTCATTGTTGCGGACCATAATATTGTGAAAGATATATACGATATAAAGTTAAAAGAGATGATTACTCAGCTTAGAAAAAATGGCCTAAATAGGGAGGTAATTTTAGAAATGAAAACTAAAGATCTAATTGAGGAGTGGAATAAAAACGAGCAAAAAAGAGAGGATGTTTCTTATGGTATGAGTCTCTACGAACTTGCTTCATATTTAGCAAAATTAAAATGCAAAAATGCTATTAATCTTGACGGGGGAGGGTCATCCACTCTTGTTGTTGAGGGTCGGATTGTGAATAACCCAACAGGAGCAGAAAATATCATTGTAGAGGGAAAAAACATAAGAGAAGTTGGCGATATTTTATATATAAAATAGGAGCAAATTAGGTATCAAAAAAATACGACATCCCCAACTCAACATATTTCCAAATCCCTTCCCAATCTCCCGTTAGGCACATTGGGCATAAATCAGAATTCTCAATCTCCATAACTGCAATCGCATCATGATGCACGGGGTAGAAATAATTATATAATATTCCAAGTTTGGATGTTAATTGATTGAATCCTTCAGCAAATTCTAGATCAACATCAAGCCATTTTGCAAATGCTAGTAATTTATGATGAAAATCAGAATGTTTTAAAGTAGATGAAAGTTCCTGGATAATCTCTTGTTCTTCATTAGAAAGGGCCCTATTGCCTGATTCAAAACTAGAGTTAATATCGCTAAATATATCAAGATTATATGATAGTTCAGGATAAAGCTCTTTATATAATTCTATGATTTTTGACATAGATTCAAAGTGAAGGGGAAATGAGCCCCCTTCTTGCCTTTGGTGATTTAAAAAAATATCCAGAATAAATTCGAGTGGTGCAATGATAACTGAATTGTCATTGTATATAGACCCGAGTAGTACATCATTTTCTTCTCT
>JANRMF010000118.1:0-12770 GCA_033761815.1 Rickettsiaceae bacterium | reverse complement strand
CCTTGATATGGGGGCTGATATAAATGGATATTTTCTTGAGGTTGCATCTATTCATGCTGCAATCCGAAAGCATGATCCAGTTTTATTAGAATTTCTTCTAGAGCGCCGAGCATCTGTAGATCATGAATTGCATTATAATTTTGAAAAAAGTTTTATACATACAGCAGTTTCGTACGAAAATTTAAGGATTATAGAGCTCCTTCATCAATATGGAGCACCTCTTTACGAGAGAGATAAATTAAATAAGACGCCCTTAATGTACGCTTTTTGCAATAAATCTTATCCTATCATGGACTATTTAATCAAGCATGGGCCAAAGGGATGTATTTCGGATCCATTTTTTTCTTGCGCAATGCTTCACATAGCAGTATCCAGGCAAGATGAGGAAATGGTTACTTTTCTTTGTAATCATGGAGCTGATGTTGATGCCAAAGATAATTTAGGGCATACACCACTATTTTTTGCCGCAAAAGAAAAGAGTACGAAAATCGTAGATATTCTATATCATAATGGGGCAGATTTTAGTATATTTGACTCAATAGATACTGATTTTTATAGTAGAGAGCTAGCATCATACAACTCAAAAACGATGAAATATATCAAACAACTTAAAATGCAATATCACAATGCTATAAAAAACTGTGAATCTGGCGGGAGTTTTCCGGATACAGCAAGAACAACTAGCGCAGAAAATGATTTTGTAGAAGAGGGTGTGGCTCTTATTACTCAACTAGAGACTATTCAAGAGGAGCAAATTGAGATTGCAGGTAATTGCGTTATTAGTTAAGTAAAGCGCAGAGCCTAATATGTTTTTGCAATAGATAGAATATAGACTTTTTGTGCACCTTGCTTTTTTAGGGCTTTTGCGCAGTAATTGACTGTAGATCCCGTTGTGATTACATCATCAATTAAAAGTATTTTCAAGCCATCTAGCCTTGTTCGAACTTCAAAATTATCAATTAGGTTTGTTTTGCGGAGTGTTTTTGAGAGTGTAGTTTGGGACTTAGTGTTGCGTTTTTTTATGATAAGATTGGGGCGGAGCTTTTTGTTCGAGGCCTTAGCTACTGCATTTGCAAGAACCCAAGCCTGATTATATAACCGAAAAATTCTTTTAAATTTATGCATAGGCACATAAGTGATTATATCTACATCCTCAATTAATGAGGAATATTTTGCAATCATCATTTTTACAAAAAAATTTGAGAGATAGGTTTTGTCATTATATTTAAAGTTAAATATAATCGACTTCGCGTTATCATCATATCTAAGAAGGCTTCTAGACATATCATAATCTGGTTTTTTATGAAGGCATCCCATACATACCTCCGAATCAACACTATCAAAACTTAATTCAAAAGCTCTGCCACATATCATACAATAAGGCGTGTCAATAAAAGAATATTTAGGCCAACATAAAGAGCAAAGAGAGTCTGCGTTCTCAACTATAGTGGCGCAATCTATGCATCTGTAAGGCATTAAGAATCTTAGAGCGCAAGATGCAAGATAAGAAATTTTATTTGAAATCATGTTAACATAAAAAAAGAACTACAATAAAAGCACAAAGACTCACAATCAAGCCTTTTTACTCTGGTTTTTTCAATAACCTTTCTTGAAACAGCTATATAGATGAATATAATTATACAAAACCAGAAATAATCGGGTCTAAATCATGGGAAAAAAAATAGCTATAATAGGTGCTGGGATTTCAGGCCTCACTATAGCACAAAACCTGCAAAACCACGCTGAGGTAACAATTTTTGAAAAAAGCAGGGGGGTAGGAGGGCGTATGTCTACACGTTTTATTGACCCATTTTACTTTGACCATGGGGCTCAGTGTTTTACGGCAAGAACCAAGGAATTTAAAGAGTTCATACATGAATATAAGGAAAAAGGTACGATAGAAGAGTGGAGCGGCTCAGTAATTACCATCCCGAAAGATAAAAACCTAGAGCCTAGAATCTGGACGGAGAGGCATCTCGTATCATCTCCCAATATGAATAGTTTGTGCAAAATCCTTGCTATAGGCAAAAATATCAAATTAAATACTGAAGTTGCGCCCCTTTCTGAGAAGGAAGGGGGTAAGCGGCGTTTAACCTCCTCTTCTTCCGAGGATCTAGGTCTATTTGATATAGTGATCTCGACGGCACCACCTGTTCAGACGAGTAGACTATTTGAGGGTATGATTGAGCATGACCACCCACTTCTTGTTCAAAAAATGCAAGTATGCTTTGCTTTAATGGTAGGGCTTGAGGGTATCTGGCAGAGAGAATGGATAGCAGCAAAAATTCATTCAAATCCTATTAAATGGGTTTCTGTTAATTCTTCAAAGCCAAGCAGAAATAGGGGTTTAACTTCTTTAGTTGCCCATAGTAGAAGCAATTGGTCTCAAAAAAATAAAGATACCCAGCTTAAAGAAGTGAAGCAAATAATGATGGAGGAGCTTGCAAAGATAACCGCCATTAATTTAGACCAGCCGCAAGTTTCAGAGATTCATAGATGGCTCTATGCTATAGTCTCTAGTAGCAAAAAAACAGGCCCTTATTTTGATGAAATTAACAAAATCGGTGCAACAAGTGATTGGTGTTATACTTCTAGAATTGAGGAAGTATGGATTAGCGCAAATACACTCACAAAAAAAATTATGGATAGTCTTTGAGGTGACTCAATTTCTGGTGCTAAATGTCTACAAGCGAAATACATATATAGCACTATATTCGAAATCAATGGTTTTTAAGTCCAAATCTTATTCTTGTTGATAAGATGAGGTTAAATAATGTCAAGTTTATATTACTTACAGCCAAATTAATATACACAGAGCCTAGATTGGGATACCAAGAGACTCAATATCCTTTCTGAATATTTCAAGGCCTTTATCTGTCAGCTCGTGCCTGTATAATTCATCAATTAATTTAACTGGCATTGTTGCTGCGTGGGCTCCTATTTTTGCGCATTCTTCAACATGATGTATAGATCTTATTGAGGCTGCAAGAATCTGGGTTTTAATTTCAGGGTAATTTGAGTAAATGGTTTTTATATTTCTGATCAAACCAAGCCCATCTTGCTTTATGTCATCGAGTCTCCCGATAAAGGGCGAGACATATGTGGCACCTGCTCTAGCGGCCATTAGCGCCTGCATAGGAGAAAAGCATAAGGTTAAATTTGTCTTGTATTTTTTTGAGGAAAAAAACTTGCAAGCCATAATCCCATTTTGCGTAACAGGCATTTTAAGTACAACATTTTCTGCGATTGATAATAGTTTTTTGCCTTGTTCTATTATCTCGTCATAACTTTCAGCAAAAACTTCAGCGCTAACATCAAAAGCTGTGATATTGCAAATTTCTTTTATAACTTCCAATGGATTTCTTCCGGTTTTGGATATTAATGTCGGATTGGTCGTGATGCCTTGTACAACTCCAAGACTAAGAGCTAGTTCAATATCTTGAATATCTGCACTATCTACAAAAATTTTCATAAAATTACATAGCTCTTTTTAAGTCAAACACAAGTTGCCTGCAAGGTATGCAAACACCTTGTTCTTTGTGAGTCAAAAAGACGCATACTGAAACATTTGTTGACTCTAATTTGTGGACAATCTTATCAACAAATTCATATAAATCAATCTCTTTGGGAGAATATCCATTCCACTCTTTAGCAGTAAGCATTTCAGCAAATTCTTCATCAGGCCATAATGGTAAATATACGTTTTGGTTTATATCTCCAACAAGCGCCCACCCGCCATCAAAAAGACCCCATAATTTTTCACTATCAACAACTTTTTTGACAAAATAGTCATACCTTTCCTTAGCGTTAAGGTTAATTACTCGGTCTATTGCGTGTTTATTTAGAGTCTTCATTTTCTTTACAAGGTTTCATTAATAGTAAACTTTTCCCACGATCTTGGTTTTTAGTTCCAAAATCATCAAATTTATGCTGCAGCCTATGTAGCTTTGCATCCTGCAAAATTGAATGAAAATAATCATATCCTTTTGCAGCCTCAAATCCTCTTTTGTGAGCAAGTTGTTTTCCAGGAGGCACTCTCAGATATCTTCGCTGATTTCTAAGAATCGCGTTGTAATCTTGCTTGAGCCACCCTCTATCTGCTGAGCTTATTTTATCATCGCACATTAATTCAAGCAACCTATTTTGCTTATTTCTTCTACCTTCTTTAGTATGAGGGTGGTCTTTGAAAACTAAATTTTTCTCCCTATTTTCTGTCGAGACGCCTCTAATTTTTACTGTATTTACTATTTCCACAAAATCTATTAGCGCTGAAATCCTTCCGTGAGATCTTATTCTTAAAGGGCTTTTTTTTGCTCTATTTACCCCGTTTAAATGCGAAAAAATATCATTATCTGTATGCGAATTCTTGTCCCGCTTCTTCATTTCAAGAGTTTGTGAATCAGAGACCGACCTATAGGCGCTTGCGTGCTCTTTTCTTGATCTAAATGAGTCACTAGGGTTTGTTACGGAGCTAAAAAAAAACGAAATTTTTATAAAATTCATTACCCAAACCCCTTGTTTCTTTTCTAGATGTTTAAGTTTAAAATTAGGGCTAAATAGGAGTCGCAAAAGAGTGCGTCAATTTCCGAATTGAAAAAACTTTGTCTAGAATAAGTTAATCATGATACTTAAATTTAAATTTTAAAAATATATAGATATTAAGAATGATCAAAGTTCATTTAATGTGATATTTTTATCACTATCTTTGTTTAGATTATATATAAAATTTTGTAAAACATCTCAAAACTCCTTCCATAACCCCACCTCAGAGAAAAAGTAAGAAAAAAATACGTGCTAAACTAGTAGTTGCATTTTCAACAATAAGTGCTACTATAGGTTTACGGTTTAAATTTATGGTTGTAATTATGTCTTTTATAAAAATTTTAGGAATACTGTCTCCAACGGAACTATGCGCAAGTCTTACTGAGGCTAGGATTCAAAGAAGGAAGGAATTATTTTTGAATATAACATCTCAGAGTCTTGGGGCCCCTGATATATTTGATTTTCCAGAGGAGCAAAATTGCGATAAAAAAACAGAATTTTCTACCTCAGAAATTATGGATGACAATCTACATATAATAGGAGAAGGCTTTGAAGGTGGGAATGGTGTGTAGATTTTGAGGCAAAATACACCAGAGTTTCTGGTGTTTTTACAATATTCCTTGAAGCTTTTTTATTTATATCGTATAAAACCTGATAATGAGTCTAAGAGCTGAAGTTAATTCTCATTATTTAAATGCCTTATATACCCAGTAGGACTTACTATAAAAGTTTGGTGCTGGGAATTGTTACATATTTTATTATTATGGTGCATATAGAAATGATACTGTTGGATTTTGACTTAATTTTTGGGTAGAATCCCCAGACAAAGCTAACGTTTTTACAAATTATATTTTTAGAAGACCAAATCGTGAATAGCAAAAAATCACATTCTCACTCTTTGAGTAACCGAGAGGATATTTCCTCAATAGGAGATATGCTGTCGAAAATTATAAAAAACTATTTTGCACTTTTGGATGGAGTTGCGCCTAGTGGGGATCTTCATGATAAAGTTCTTCATGAAGTAGAGAGGGTGCTTATTACACAAACATTAGAATATACTAACAATAATCAATTGAAAGCTTCGGAAATTCTTGGGATTAACAGAAATACCTTCAGGAAAAAATTGCAACAATTCATAGATCATGAACGAAATACTTAAAAAAATCGCAAAACTAATTTTGGGTAGAAAAAATTCAGATATTTTTTTGACAATTTTAGTTGCCGTTGCAATTCTGTTTTTTTCGCTGACTTTATATAGTTTTTATGTCAAAGTAGATTTTGCAAGAATAGTTTCCTTGCTGCTATTTGATCTAATTATCACCCTAGTTCTCATAATTTTTTCCACAAGAAAAACTTTGTTGCTTATCTTCAAGGACTATAACAACTCAAGAATAAGAATGCGAATAATTATGATGTTTAGCATCATAGCCGCTATTCCAACTATTCTAGTATCCACATTTTCTGTTGCGATTTTTAATCTGGGGCTTCAGGGGTGGTTTGATAAAGAAGTATCTTCTGCCGTGAATCAATCAGTTCATATTGCAGGTATCTATGTTTCCCAAAATAAACTTCAGCTAAGGGATTCTGCTGTCGCAATAGCAAGTGACTTAAACTCTCTAAGATTTGAGCTTGAAAGAAATGGACTTCTTCCACGCGTTCTTTCTGCACACACTGAGATGAGAAATTTAACAGAAGCTATGATATTTGATAGAAGCTCAAAGACAATCCTCGCTCAAACTCAGATGAGCTTTGCCTTAACTTTATGGGCTTTGCCGCAGGATATATTTGATAAAGCAAATGCTGGAGATGTGCCTGAGATTCAGAATGATCCTGGTAAATTAAAGATGCTGGTAAGGCTTTCGGAATTTCCCGGGGAAACTTATCTAATGGTGGGAAAGATAATTGACGAAGAGACGGTTCAATATTTAGATAAAACCCTTGGCGCTGCTGCAAAATACCAAAATTTAATGCATAAGAAATTATCATTCCAAGTAAGTTTTGGAATTGTTTTTTTACTAGTTTCTGGTGTTATAGTAGCAGCTACTATTGTTGTAGGTTCAATTTTTGCTGGAAGAATAACTCGCCCTATCAAAATGCTAGTTCAGGCAACTGAAAAAGTGCAATCAGGTGATTTAACTACTCAAATAGATTTGCCATATTCCCAGGAGGATGAGCTTGTAATTTTGACACATGCATTTAACAGGATGATAAAAAAAATAGATATTCAACAAAAAGACATAGCACTTGCTCACAGAGCAATGGCCTGGTCTGATGTTGCAAGAAGAGTGGCTCATGAAATAAAAAACCCCCTTACTCCTATATCTTTATCAGCAGATAGACTTGTAAAAAAATTCTCAGCTCAGGTTGGAGAAGATCCTGAATTTGCGAAATATATAGGAATTATAAAGCGCCACACAAATGATATACAAAAAATTATAACAGAATTTGCTGATTTTGCAAAAATGCCAGCCCCAAATTTTGAGAAGGTAAATATTGTTGGGTTAATAAGGGAGCTTGTTGATTCAAGGCAAATTATCAATGAGGCGATCAAATATCAGTTTCATTCAAATGTTAAAAATGTCGAATTTGTCTGTGATGTTACACAAATGCATCAGGTGATCATTAATCTCCTAAAAAACGCAGAAGAGGCAATGGAAAATCTAAATTCCAGGGCCAAAGAAATTTCTGTTTCAGTAATGCTTGATCAGGAAGAAATGCTTATTACAGTAGAGGATAACGGCAAGGGCTTTCCCCTTCATTTAATTGATAAAGTAACAGATCCATATCTTACGACTAGATCAAAAGGCATGGGTCTAGGCCTCTCTATTGTAAAGAAGATAACATATGATCATGGTGGTGATATTGTTATATCGAATTTGCAAGAAGGGGGTGGTTGTGTAAGGCTCATATTTAGTAGTTCTACTATTGGCACAAAGATTAAAAAATGAGTCGTAAAAATTAAAATCGCAATTTTTATGTAATATCTGTTTCAAAAATGCAGATTATGTATTGATTTATGTAAAATAGCTGACTAAGCTAATATCTTGTAGAAAGATTAATATTAGAATTATCTTTTAAGAAGAAACCAAACTAAGTAAATATTATGGCACTAGATGTTCTCGTTGTAGACGATGAAATTGATATCAGAGAATTAATATGCGACATTCTTAAGGAAGAAGGTTTTTCTTCTAGGGGTGCAGCCAATAGTCAGGCTACTTTTAATGCCATCTCAGAAAAAGTTCCAAATGCTATTATACTAGATATATGGTTACAAGGGAGCGATCTGGATGGGCTTGGAATACTCGAGCTTGTGAAAAAAAGATACCCGTTAATGCCCGTGATTATAATAAGCGGACATGGAACAATTGAGACTGCAGTTTCTGCGATTAAGATGGGAGCATATGATTATATAGAAAAGCCATTTACACACGAAAAATTGATGATTGTGCTTAAAAGAGCATGTGAGGCCTCCAAGCTCAAAAGAGAGAATATAGATCTTAAAGCCAAAGTTATTGATCGCACTGAAATGATAGGTCACTCCCCCGCTGTTTGCAAACTGAGAACTGAAATTGAGCGAGCGGCCGTATCATCTGGACGCGTACTCATATCTGGGCAGGTTGGAACTGGTAAAGAGCTAGCTGCAAGGCTTCTTCATAAAAAATCCAAAAGGTCTAACTCACCTTTTATTGTCTTTAGTCCAACTGGTTTATCAGCGGATAAAATTATGCAAGAGCTTTTTGGAGATCCTGAAAGAAATGATGTTAATGGGAGCTTTGCAAGAAGGCATAGCGTCCTTGAGGCTGCTAATACTGGCACATTATTTATTGATGAGGTAACTGACCTCCCACTTGCTGTTCAGTCAAGATTCCTTAAATTTATACAAGACCAATTATACGAAAAACCTTATTCAAATAAACAAACCCAGCTGGATATTAGAATAGTTGTTGCTACAAGTAAAGATATAGAAGCCTTGATTCAACAGGGTAAATTCAGGGATGATCTTTATCATAGATTGAAAGTGATGAATATTAAAGTTCCAAGACTTTCAGAAAGAAAAGAAGATGTGCACTCTATTGTAGAATATTTTGTCAAACAACTTGCGAAATTTTCTGGCCTAAAAGAGAGGGAATTTTCAGAGGAGGCAATTGCTGCTCTACAGGCATATAACTGGCCTGGCAACATAAGACAGCTAAGAAATGTTGTAGAATGGACTCTAATCATGAATCCTGCATCTAGCTCTATTAATTCTGGTATCAAAGCGGATATGCTACCTTCTGAAGTAACTAATAATTGTATCGCTATTATTTCAAAGCCAGATGCTAATTTAGATATGATGTCTATGCCGCTCAGGGAAGCTAGGGAAGTTTTTGAAAGGCAGTATCTTACTGCTCAGATGAGTAGATTTAATAATAACATATCTAAAACCTCAACTTTTGTAGGAATGGAAAGATCAGCCTTGCACAGAAAACTTAAGCTTCTAAACATACATTCAGGAGTTACAAAAATTGACGATGATATGGAGGAGGAGATAGAATTTCAAGAGGAAGAACTTAGCGCATAAGAATAAATACATAATTTGAGCGTTAAATAAAAATTTGCACTAGTCTAGATGAATGTAAATAAAAAATAGTGCATAAATTTATCAAGGTGATATACTCCAAAGTTCGAAAATAACCAAAAATAAAGAGGGAGATCATGTTCATCACGAGCGCAGCAGATCAAAATAATTACTCAGTATCACTTGCAAAAATTGCGATAGGAATTGTCTTAATTAGCTCTATGGCACAATTAAACATACCTACTAAACCAGTTCCAATTACACTTCAAACAGTAGCCGTCATTTTAGTTTCACTGCTTTACTCCCCAAGAGAAGCTTTTATTACCTTGCTATCTTATATTATGATCGGAGCAATAGGCGCGCCAGTATTCTCATCATTCGGCTCAGGGTTTGCAAGAATAATTGGTCCATCAGGAGGTTATTTACTTGGTATGTTAGTAGGTGCTACTACAGTATCAATCATTAGATCAACATATTCCTTTGATCTTAAGTCTCCTTATCATATAGGCCTACTCTCCTTTATGTGCCTTGGAATCCTATATTTTTTCGGCGTTACAGTTTTATCAATATATATAGGATTTTGGAATGCCCTATATTCTGGTTTCCTTGTATTTATTCCGACCGGAGTAATAAAAACTGTGATAATATCTGTAATTTTGGGATTCATAAATGGCAAAAATACTTAGTCTTGTTTTGGTTTTTATTCTAGCATCCTGTTCTGAGGGTGATAATAGAATTTCACAAAAGCTCAACCAGGAAATTTCAGATTACATAGCAGATTGCAATGCAACAAAAAAGAAAATAGATCTCAAGAAAAAATATGGAACAGAGCTACCGGGGTTAAAACTGACGAAGCTTGACCTGTCCTCAGAGGATTTAACAGGGGTGAATATATCTCGTGCTGAGTTTTTTGGTGTAAATTTATCTGGGGTTAATTTATCAAGATCTACAGTAAAAAATGCAAGTTTTTCAGATTGCAACTTAACGGGAGCGCAAATGGAGCATGTAACCGCTGATAATTCATCCTTTGAGTCATCCATATTTGATAAAACCACAATCATTAAATCATCATTTAAAAATTCAACTTTTGATGATGCAATAATAAAAAATACTATTATCTCTAGTGCTAATTTCTCTGATAGTACATTAGAGAGGGCAAAAATTTCAGATACTAAATTTGAGGGTAACATATTTGAAGGCGCAAGCTTTCTCAAGGGCTACATAGAAAATTGTGAATTTACAAAAGATGATTTATATGGCTCAAGCTTTGGGTGGACGCAAATTAAAACAACAGTTTTTAGCGATGTATTTCTTGAATCTTCAGATTTTTCCGAGTCGATAATTTATAAAATCAAAATTTCTAACTCAAACTTATCAAACTCAATGATGAGAGAGCTTTCTCTTGACGATGCTGAATTTACGGATTGTGATTTGACCAATACATATGCCTATAAATCCATTGTTAATAATTCTAATTTCACCAACGTAAAATTCAATAGCGCTAATTTCAGCAGATCCACCTTTTACTCTTTGCTATTTGCAAAATCTTATCTCAATTGGGCAATTTTTAGTGCATTTTAAGCAAATTACATAGACATAAACGACTCCAAAGCTAATGGAATTGTTTTTGACAATAGCGCTATTCTAAATTCTAATTTTTTAAAAGTGATTATGAGAAAATCTAGCTTCAGAGATATTTTGAATATCTCAAATTTAGAAATAAAAGATTCAGATCTTAATGAATCTCTCATGATTGCTTCGAAATTTCATACCCTAAAAATTACCCAAACCTCTATGCAAACTATGGTCATAAGCGATGCTCAGTTTGACTCATCTTCAATCTCATCATCAGATTTAAGTCAGACACAGATTAGTTCATCCGTTTTTCACGATTCAAATCTTGAAAATATAACCATAAATTTTGCCCAAATAACGGGATCTAGCGCGGAAAATACACTTCTTTCAAACATTAGCGGGCAAAAAAACATAGCTTATAGTAATACTAGTCTTGAGTTATTGGAGGGAGTAGAACCTATAAAAGATTTAACAACACTTAATCCTTCAGGAGATTATAGTTTTTATAATTTTGCAAACCTAGATTTATCAGGTAAAGAATTTGAAAACGCCAAGTTTAATGGCGCAATTTTTAGAGGATCTAATATGACCAATGCCGTCTTTAAAAATTCTGATTTTTCTTATGTAAATTTTGAGTCTGCAAGTTTTGACAAAGCATCTTTTTTGGAATGTATTTTTTACAAAAATAATATGAGAAATGCATCTATTGATGCTGTTTTTGATAAGTCTAGGATGAGCTATGTTGATTTTCGGACATCTAAAATTATTTCCTATTCAGCTAAGGAAGCAAAGTTGGATAATATATATGGAGATTTTGCAGTTACTCCCTAGGTTATGATTCATTCCTGTCCAATAGGTAATTTAGTCGTTATTTTCGCGTCTACAATACGCATGTATACACCATACACCTTGCGTTTCTGCGGGCGAAAATGCCTATAAATTCTTCTATTAGATAGAAATATGCAAAGAAGCCTAACATCATAAATAATAATATTAAGGTTTAGAAAAATGACAAAATCATATTACCCTCAGTTTTCTGGTAATAATTTCTATTCTCAGATCAATAAATTACCGAAAACACTACTATTTTTTATTTTACTAAATTGTTTATATGGTTTCGTCATTTTATATTCAGCGGGGCAAAATCAACTAAGCCCATGGGCCTTGAGGCAAATAATAAATTTTGCATTCTTTTTTCCCGTGATGATTTTAATTGCGATAACTAATATCAGGACTTTATTCCAATATTCATACCCATTTTTTTTAGTAGTATTTACCCTCCTTGTCTTAGTCCATTTTTTTGGACATACTGCTATGGGTGCAACAAGGTGGCTAGGAATTGGATCATTCCGTATTCAGCCCTCCGAGCTTGCAAAGCTTGGTATCGTCTTTTTTCTTGCGCGCTATTTTCATAATCTTCGAGGCTCAACAATATCAAAATTAAGATATTTGATAGTTCCAGCTCTTGTATCAATTGGAATAGCAGCTCTAATAATAAAACAGCCAGATCTTGGAACTGGGATTGTAGTAATTATGGTATCAGGTATTTTATTTTACATTGCAGGGGCTCGTATTTGGATTTTCTTATTGGTAATTTTAGCGATATTAGCCTCTATGCCTTTTGCATGGTATAAGCTGCATGATTATCAGAAAAAAAGGGTAGAGGTATTTTTGGACCCGAGCAAAGACCCATTAGGTTCAGGATATAATATAATTCAATCGAAAATAGCAATAGGCTCCGGAGGCTTAACTGGCAAAGGCTTAGGGCAGGGCAGTCAGAGTCATTTGAGTTTTTTGCCCGAGCATCAAACTGACTTCATATTTGCGTGCCTCTGCGAAGATCTTGGTTTTATTGGTGCATTTATTTTATTGATGATATATATTTCAATCACCCATTTATCATTGAGTATTGCAATTAATGCCAGGACTATATTTGGAAAATTACTTGCATCTGGCGCAAGTTCAATTTTTTTCATCCATGCTTTTATAAATATCGGGATGGTTTCTGGGATGCTTCCAGTTGTGGGAATACCTCTCCCACTTATTTCTTATGGGGGAACAATGATGGGGTCTATGTTAATAGGTTTTGGCATGA
>JANRMF010000117.1:0-2332 GCA_033761815.1 Rickettsiaceae bacterium | reverse complement strand
TATCAAAACTTTCTTTCGTAGTAGCGTCTATGGAAATAGCAACCCTATTTGGCCGCTGAGTAAAATAGTCTTTAGCATATTTTTCAGCAAGAAATGATTTACCGATACCTGGCAAACCATTAATGACTAGTATTTTGTTATCCGCAAAATTCTTAAATATGTTCACCTCATCTTTACCCCTTCCTACCATTTTTTGCGTATCAAAACCTTTGAGTATTGAAGAAAGGAATATAGGAGGGGGGTTTGTTTCCGCGACGTCTAGAGTATTTTTCTCATCCAGCAACTCTGTTATGAATTTTTTTGAAGGGTTATATTCTAGATATTTAGCCTCAATCAATAGCATTTGATCTCTAAGCGATTCGACTTCTTCTTTTAATAAGCTACTTGATTCAATAACGCCATCTAATATTTTGTATTTATTTTTTAGCTCAATTACTGCTTGTAAAATCTCAGGGCGGTTATTTAGCCTATGGGTTAGTAGCCTCTCTGTTGCCCTGTAAATTAAATCTAGATACCTATCAACTCTGCTTTCATTAGGTCTAATTCTATCTTTATACATATCATACTCCTCTACATCATAGTGTGATAATAAATGAATCATGCTAAAAACACGATTTTCTGAATCACAGTCTATAATTGACGAAGTGCCTTGCAAGGCTTTTTGATATGACTCTTCTCTCTCATTTTCAAACATTACACTATGTGTTGCAAAAAAGCTTTTGTTTATGGAGAGTGCATTGATGGTAATTTTTAGTAATTCTGGAATTTTATATATCAAAAGGCCTTCTGAGGTTGGTGTTCTTTCTTTAGCATATTCAAGTTTTGGCCAATCATTTACCTTGCGGATTTTTTGTGGATGGGGATAGCCAGTCTCTGAGTCAAAAGCATCTAATATTTTTGACAGATGATGGCCCTCAATAGATGAAACGGCTCTAATAAACAGATCCATATCAACGCCTGTATTTCTTGCAAGAGCATTTTCTAAATGCTGCGCAACTTCACTTGCCCCAGAGTAGATAGTAGATGAAGCGAAGTTTCCAATTTGACTAACAAAGCCTTTGAGATTGGCCGGAAGGTAACTTAAACAATATTGCTCTGCGAACCAAATAATATTCCGCGCCGCCTCCTGCAACATTTCTCTAATCTTTTTACCAAACTCAATCCTATCAATCTCTACATTAACTTGAAAAACTCTACCTACATGCATATTGCAACAATTTACAAAATTTGGCTCCGAAAGATATGATGTAGTATAGTCATAAATTAATTGATGATCATCTAAAGTATCTCTATTTTTCACGTTAGAACGTCTTTTGTCTAGAGCCTCCAAAGAGCCAGGGCCATCAAAAGTTACTATTTTTAATTTTAGGGATCTATCGAGCCCGCCTTTTATTAGGTGATAACCACTTACTTCGGCCAGGAAAGATCCTAGCGAGTGGCCAGTTATAGTTAGGCTATATTTGCATCTATTCGCTATGTTCAATGCATTGTATACTAATTCTATAGCTTGTGATTCCTGATTAGTAATTTCTCCCTTTATCACCCCCACAAAATCTGTATTTACTGGACTATCTTTCAAGAAGATTTCTTGCAACATACTTTTTGTTTGCAAAACTGTCCCCCTATGAGCCACTACAAGAAACCTGGATATTGTATTTTGATAGATAATGCCATAATAGCCGCTACTATCTTCATGCATTATCTCTTTTATATCCCAGTCAGGAAGGTAGTTTTTATATTGCTCATCTATCAGGTATATACCGCCTTCTTCTTGATGATCTTCATAAACATCAGCACTTAATAGCGCTAGAGTGTAAGGAACGGGATGAAGTTTGTTATTCATTCATTCTATGCCTGGGTATGAATTATTATCATTCTGCTGAGTCTCGGATGAAAATTGCTGATCTAACTCGCTACTCTCTTGTATATTTTTGTTTGTCTCAGCATTCTCTTCTCTTAAACTAGAAGCCATACTACTACTCTTACTCATAACTATCTCGCACTATAAATATTACTCAAATATCATTTACCCTGTGATAAATAATTGATAAAATAAATTTACAAAATGCTAGAATTTGCGTCAATAGAAATATAACTTATAGTTTAACATCTTTAGTCTTATGCAAATATAGAAGCTAAGTTTTATCCAAGTGACTTCATAAATTATAAGCGTCTTATATCAGAAAAAATCTCTGGACTAAGGTTTTTTAGGAAAAAATTTTATATGAAATATTAGACCTCTTCGGAAACTATCATTTTCTTAGTTCCATATTGTAAATAGCAGAGATTAAATTAAATCTAAGACCAAACCTTTTTCGTCTATTCCTATATT
>JANRMF010000116.1:0-7785 GCA_033761815.1 Rickettsiaceae bacterium | reverse complement strand
TGTTGAGTTAATTATCAGACCTACTGGCCAGCTGGACCCATTGTGCGAGGTCAGGCCTGCGCAAAACCAAGTAGATGATTTAATGGAAGAAATTCGCAAAACTATTGCAAGAGGATTTAGAATATTGGTTACGACTCTTACAAAAAAAATGGCTGAAAATTTAACGGAATATCTTACAGAGGCGGGTATTAAGGTAGCATATTTACATTCCGAGGTACATACATTAGATAGAATAGAGATTATTAATGATTTACGAAAGAAAAATATAGATGTTCTTGTAGGTATTAATTTGTTACGAGAAGGGCTGGATATACCTGAATGTAGCCTTGTTGCTATTTTAGATGCAGATAAAGAGGGTTTTTTAAGGTCGGAAGTTTCTCTTATTCAGACAATAGGAAGAGCTGCAAGAAATAGCGAGGGTAGAGTGATATTATATGCAGATAATATTACTAAATCTATAGAAAAGGCATTATTTGAGACTAATCGCAGAAGGTCTATACAGCAAGAATATAACCAAAAACATGGTATTACTCCTACTAGTACAATTAAGACAATTTCTGCTATTAAGGCTTTAGAAGAAGTAAAAGAACATGGAGATAAGCTATCTGGTAATATTGGAGCCCTAGTCTCTAATGAAGCTACATTTGCAAAATACAAAGCAAAGCTGGAAAAAGAAATGAGGCAAGCGGCAAGTAATTTAGATTTCGAGCAAGCTGCAAAAATTCGAGATCAAATAAAAGCCTTAGAGGATGCTGCTTTATTACTCAGAGATTCTTAAGAGCCTAGAGTCACTTCGGACCCTTCTGCCTCTTTTATTTGGAGGAAGAGGTCTATCTTCACAAGCCTCTGTTATTTGCTTCCGATATTTCACGGGCTCGTTGATATATACTAAACTAAGTTGAATTAGCATAATTGCAAGAACTGCGTTATTACTTTATGTAACTGAGTAAATTCGGATATTCTATCCTTAATCCACCTCTTCATATTAGCCCAGAACTTTTTTTAATAGGGTTGAGATCTGGACTATATGAAGGCAAGTATATTATACCATTCGTAAGAATAAATTAGACAAATGAATTTTAGCTCTAAGCAAGGCATGCCTATATTAATTTGGTAGCCGGAATCGAGATCCGCTAAATTCATTTGGATCATTTAAAAATGAAGATTGGTATTACATTTTTCTTATAAAAAGTCTAGTTTCCGAATAGGTCTATTATATAGATGCCTACTTGTAGAGGGTTAAATGAAACATTGTTATGTATTTTATCGTCATGTTATGCTTGACTTATGCGCCGTTTATCGGCAAAATAACACGAAAGAAAGTGATATTGAGCTTATCTCATGCCTACAAATTTTAAACCCTTCCATCAAATAATTAAAGTGATTAGTCAAATCGACAAAAGGAGGTTATATGCTGTTCGATAGTATTATATCAAGCTACCAATTATTTTTGCCTATATTATATGCATTTTTTACTATTTTCCTCCTCAGGCATTTATTCATCAAAAGAAAAACATCAATTTTTCTCTATCATATTCTTTTATTTTGTATTTTATTTATTATGGAAATAGGTGGAGCAGGTGTTCAAAATGAAGAATATGGTTATCTAAAAGAATTTGTTGAGCTCGAAAAAAATCATACACTCGATCAGGTAAAAAGTGGGGCGCAACCTTCTCAAATCCCGCCGCATCTACTAAAATTCAAAAATTCTGATGAATTTAGATTTTATCTGAAAATGCACGATAATCGTCTTGATAAAGTAGAAGCCATATTAATAGGATGGATTTTAGTCCTAATATCTGATGTAGCAATTATATGTGTATATATTCTTCGATACATAGCGAATAAGCTAGGGAATAGGTTTATCTAAGGTGCACATAAATTTGCGCACTAATTATACCACCATATATAAAAATTTAAGTAGCTAGCAAGCAGAATCCATGACAGATAAGGAATCATCAGCAGAGATGCGGCTCTCATTTTTTGCCAAGCTATACAAATGAGCGCGCAGACCAGAATATCCATAGCCACCAAAACTACGAGGGAAAGTCCGCTTAAGTGATAGCCGAAAAATAAAGGTGTCCAGCTCCAGTTTAAAATGAGCTGCGCCACATACAAGGCTTTGATAATACTTAGCTTGGGAAATTGAGACTGCCCCCAAATGAGCCAGCCACAAGCACCAATAATGCCGTATAAAATAGTCCAAGCGACCGGAAATATATAATTTGGAGGCGTCAGAGGTGCACGGTTTAACGTAATATACCATGTGGTAATTTCTGTCTTGGTTAAAGAGCCAATTAGACCTCCGATCGCGATCAGTACAACGATCCAGATAATTAAAGAGATGTAGTTTTTATTGTTTGCGTTCATAAACTTTATTAGTTTAGATATATTACTATAGTACATAGATTCATTAGATTTTCAGGCAATGGGAATATAATTGGAATCTAAGACAGCCTGTATTCATGTTTTTGCCATAGAAATATTTACCTGAGTTTGCCATACGTCAATTGATTATTCATTTCTCAAGACTCTCGTTAATAAGATACCAAAGCTTATTTAAAGCCTCGTTTCTTGCTCTAAATGAGGCAAAGGTACTTTGTTTTTCTTTGTCCGCGATATGGCTTGCAAATACAATTCTTCGATTGTCTTTTTCAATATAGCCCGTAAACCAGCCATGCTGTAGATCCGTTTTATTGCCATCTTTGTCAAACTGCGCGCCATTTCCAGTTTTGCCATAGAGCTTCCAACCACCAGCCATTTCTTGGATAAACATAATTTTCTTTGTCTTATTGTAACCTCTGCTACTTATAGGAAGTTTGCGATCTACCACCTTTTGCAGAAAATCTACTTGCCCTTCGGGTGATATTTTTAATGAGCTTGAAAGCCAAGCCTGTGTAAGGCCGTTGTTTTGACCTTTATCCCCTGAAAGATCCATATTACCATAAGAAAATTTTGTCACATAATCTTGAAATTTTTCCATCCCAAGCTTATTGGTTAAAATCCGTGAATACCAAAGACAGCTATCTCGCATCCAGGTACGGGGATCATGATCTTCCTTGCAAACATTTATATAAGGATCTTGCCCATCAGGCAGGGACCATAACGGATGCGTTTCGTCTTTTAGTAGACCAGAATCAAACCCTATTAAACTTAAGGCAATTTTAAATGTAGATTGAGGTGCATAGCGAGTCGCACAATCCCCTTCAATTTGTAAAACTTTTCCATTTTCTTTTGCAATAAAACAGCTTTCAGCAGCAAAGGCTACGCCCGCTGATAACATAATATAACATAACAATAAAATAACTTTTTTCATAATTTACCTATTCTCAAAAATTGAATAATTGATTGTCTAGAAGTTTGTAAGGGACAGTAGTATTACTCATAATGTGTCCACATTCTTAATACTTTAACTATCCTCTCTTTTTGGTATACGCTATAGACAAGTCTATGCTTAATATTAATGCGCCTTGAATAAAATCCAGTTAGTTCGCCAACTAATTTCTCAAATGGGGGTATTGTAGCAAAGGGGCCAGCCCTAATAATCTCAATTAAACTCTTGCATTTATTGCTTAAATTAGAGTTTTTAATCTTGTCCGCATCTTTTTGCGCCGCTTTTGAAAATAATATTTTATAAGTCATAAATCTATGTCTTCGGAATATTCTTCGAGAGGTTTATTATTCATCTCGATAATAGACTCCTTCAATCCAGGAACGGACATGATATGCAATGTCTCAACCATTGCTCTATAATCTTCTTCAGAAATTAACACAGCTTTATTACGTTTGCCAACTATATAAACAGGCTCATGAGTTTGGTTAGTTGAATCAACTAATTTGAATAAACATTGTCTTGCGGTACTTGTAGTATATATTTCCATAGCATTCTCCTGATATAATATTCATGAGTCTATTGTACCACTTATGGTACCACTACGTCAACCAGTTTTTATGATAATCTCTTCGTAAACCACAGCACCAAATCATAGTCATTCCCGCACTTCTACTCGTTCCCGCGTAGGGAATATACTGGGCCCCTTTTACAAGGGGGTGACCCCGAAGGTAAGCTACCCAAGCAAGCCGAGCGCCTGCTTCTTGCTCCTTGAAATACCTTGAGAAAAGCGATGCCGGTTTATTCCAGCCGATGTGGTTAAAAGCCTTAGAGATAGATGGTATATCTGCAAATTCTAATTGGCGAATATCAAATTTCATACGGTATTCTTACAATAGGTATATCATGGCTCAAGTCCTTAGTATTTCTAGTAACTAAGATTGCGCCAATTTTTTGTGCTGATGCGAGAATTAATGCATCTGGTATTTTGAGTCTATATTGCTTTCTTAAGATTGTTGCAAAATCAGCTATTTCTCTTTCTATATTTATCATATGAAATGATGCCAAGAAATTCTTAACAATAACCTCATTTGCCTCGTCTAATACTCCAACTAAAACCTCTATGTAAGTTATAATACTGATATATTTATGATTATACATCTCGATCTCTTTACGAGATTTTTCTTCTCCGTTTAAGTAATCAATAATTATATTTGTATCAAACACTGCTTTCATTTCCAATCTTCCCTTAAGTGTCTCTGTAATTCCAGTGAATTTATTTTTTGGGACTTAAATAGGCCGAAAGCTTTATCCGCTGAATCTGGCTGGTTGTTGTATTCTTGAAGTAACTTATCTATTGCAGATCTTATAATAAATGCACGTGACACTTGTTTATTTTTTGCAATCAAATCTAGTTTGCTTAGTTTGTCCTCTGGAATATCAACTAAAGTTCTGCTCATAAAATAACTCACAATATTGCTTGTAATATGATATCAGTATATCATATCATGATATTATAAATCAATTAATATTTTGAGCATATAAACCATATTATGCTCGCCTTTATAAGAAAATCCAATTTTGTCAAGCTGTGCAATAGATAAATCTCCACTGCCTACCACTACGATACTATCTTAGGCTTAGCCGCAAGTCCTGGCACCGATGTCGAGCCGACATGATGAACAGCGATGCAATTACCACCCAAGCCTTGCCTAATAAGGTCCGCCTCAGCCTCAAATATATTTGGCCAATTTGGGTCATAGGGGACGACTTCAATAATTTTCTTCATAACTCTTTCCTCATAAATAAGCAGTTAGAATTTTGGATATAACCATGCCTCTCAAAATCCACCCCGTATCCCAATTTTTCATAGAATGCTTTAGCGCCTTGAAAGCTCATTGTGCAGGCAGTTGCCATGGCACATCCTGATTTACGCCCATAATCATGGACCGCCTCCATCAATTTGTGGCCCAAACCATTCTTACGATGAGCCGGATGCACCCATAACTGATCCGTATAAATGCTACCGAAAATCACACTGCCATTGCATCCCGCGATAATTTGGCTCTTATCATCTCGCATAAAAAATGCGAAAGGATGAGCTTCGCCGAATTCAGGTGTCTCTTGATTGATTTTGTGCGTCAGAAAATCAATGTCTGCGGTGGCTGGCGATTCTGTGCATTCTACGCCTTCCAACTTGATATGCGCCTCAACGATCTTATTTTCATACTCCATTTTCTTTGCCTCTTTCCACAGTTTCAGCATAAAATCTATATTTTGCCCGCGCAGATTCTCTAAACCTTCACGTTTTGTAAGCTCTTTTAGTAGCTTCATACGCCCAGAAAATTTAGCATTTGTTTTATCTATAGTTTCTTCAACGTTAAATCCAGAAAAAATACATAAGGAGATTACGCTATGCAATAGGTCACCTATTTCTTCTTGTAGCTTTTCTTTGTTAGAGCCTTGATCAATCTCCTCACGCACTTCCCGACATTCATCAATAATTTGATCCAATATCATAAATTGATCCGGCCAATCGAAGCCAAATTTGCGAGTATCTTGTTCTAGCTCTATGAGTTTTTGCAATTTACTCATAAAATTTATTGCCCCTCGGAGCTTGCAATAACCCCGCTAGGCTTTGCTAATAGCGCTATCCGGTAAGTACGTATCTTTTTAAATCCAACAGAAACATAAGCCTTTATCGCTGCTGGATTATGCGCAAATAATACTGCTTTTTTTATTGCCTTAAGTTTTTCCTGCTGCAGAGTATAGTTAACAAGCAGCCTTGCAAAGCCTCTGTTTCGATATTCAGGAGGAGTCCAAACAGGGCCTACTTGTACCATATCTTCAAGCCGGGCCCTAAATGCGCTTAAAGCTACCGGAGTGCCATTTAACAATAAAACCCAGGAGTCATTTTTCTTTAAGCGCAACTTCCAGAATTCTTGAACTTTTTGTTCTAGATATGCGTCATTTACGAACCCTAGAGCTTCAATATAATAAGTTTGCATCCACGTAGTTAATATATTTTTAGATAGATCTTGCGCAACGACAACCTTCATAGAATCTTCTAGACTTACTTGATTCAAAGTTTCAAGATTCATTTCATATAGTCCTTCATTCCTATTAACTCTAAAACTACTACTTGATATCCCAAGTTCCTTGATGAGAAATTCTGCTGTAATGCTAGGGCAAAAGATACCTTCTGGCGGCCTACTTATATTAGTTTTAAGATGTGATATAAGCTTTTCTAATATATTATTATCTCTTGCATGCATCATAATATTGCCGTTCCAATAATGAACAATCACACCCTGTAGTTGGTCATTCTTATCAAAAAACCCGAAATATTCGCCTTCAAAATCTGCTCCATTATAGTTAATACCAGCAGATTTAATACTACTGCAAATAAATATACACTCGGCTCTATGGGGAGCCAAATATTCCTCTAGCACCTGTGTATCTTCGTTATTTAGTAGTCTTATATTCATTTGCTTTCCTCGTAAATTCGCTTCAATTCATCTATCTTGCCACCCGTTATGACCTCAAGATTGTCTGTGATTTTTTGCACGTCCCAATCCCACCATTTTATTGTATGCAAGAGTTGGATAGTTTCATAATCAAATCTTTTGCGAATTTCTTTTGCAGGATTTCCTCCTACAATCGTATATGCTGGCACATCTTTGGTTACTAAGCTGTTGGTGCCGATAATAGCCCCATCGCCAATTTTGACTCCAGGCATAATGGTTGCACTATTGCCAATCCATACGTCATTACCGACGATTATATCCCCCTTATTTACAACATTCATAAGGTCTTTTTCTGCCCACTCGCCGCCAAATGCTTTAAATGGATAGGTAGAAAAGCCATTCATCGCATGGTTTGCGCCGCTCATAATAAAACGTACATCGCTAGCGATTTGACAAAACTTACCAATGATTAGTTTATCTCCTATAAAGTCAAATAGATAAAGAACATTTTTCTCAAAGTTATATGCGTCTTCGTAATCATGATAATAGGTGTAGTCACCTACAATAATTTGAGGTTTTGTTATAATGTTTTTTAAGTATACTACCCTTGTAGCCTCTGGTATAGGATGAAGAATATTGGGATTTGTATAATCCATATATTGGTTTATTCATTATATTTATTATCACATTTATCATAATTTATTAGATTTTGCAAGCTTTCTAACTTCACATAACTTATCACAATCACACAGTAGCTTGCTTTTAGTTAACTCTATAATCAACTGCAATAACTGCTTCTAGGTTCTGCGCACGAAAGAATTTCATTTACATTAATCATTTATGTCTTCCGTTTTTTCATCACCCAAAAAGCCACCAACTTGTGCATCCCATAGGGTTTTATAAAGCCCATTTTTGGCAAGAAGCTGGCTGTGGGTGCCATCCTCGTTGATCTTGCCTTTGTCAAAGACTAGGATGCGATCCATATGC
>JANRMF010000115.1:0-4575 GCA_033761815.1 Rickettsiaceae bacterium | reverse complement strand
GCTTTATGCCTAAATAATAGCATTTTCTTATGGATTCTTCAAACAAAAATCTTGCTATCCCTTATTTTATATGACTTTCCACAATTCTGGCGGGTGGACAGGCTACTATCTTGAAATCGAAGTTTTATCCACTAGTTTTTTCTCATATTAGATAGGGAATTACTCATAACCTAATTATTAAGAGTCACAGGCGCAATTTCATCTCCAATTTGCTGTGGAGCCTCGCATTCAACTTCGTGAGATAGTAAAAATGGCTTGAATATAATTTTGCAATTTTTCTCTACCTCATTTGGTATATTTGAGATTTTTCCTAAATTATATGATCTATATGATATTGGGTGATTTATGCATTGAAGAATTTGCTCATTATTCATAAATGGTGACATATTATAGGCAAGAATATAGCAATTATCGTTGTTAGATTTATTCTCGAAGCTAATTTCAACCACAGTACCTTTGCTTATATGTTCCTCAATTTTTTTGATCTGAGAGTTCAGCTCCTCTTCTTCGAGAGATATAATCGTGCTGACCCTATCTATGTTATATAATAAGGTAACAGTTGCAAATGCGCAGAGTAAATTTAGGCCAATTTTTTGCTTATGCTCAAGGCTTGTTTTTTCAACGAAAAATAGGGATATGGAAGCAGTCAAAATGAATATTGGGGCAAAGCTTCTATATAATACTCCATCATGAATTGCATCATACTTGCCGTAGTGAATCACGAGCAAATATACACCAAAACCAGCAAGGATTGTGAGTATATCTCTCATCCACTCTATATATTCTTTATGAAGCTTTGTGCTCTCTTTTTTAGTTAGCATATGAGTGACATATATAAGCGCAAAAACTAAAAGCGCACCTTCTTTAATAGAGATAAATATAATTTTTTTTAGAAGGGTGAGTATACCAAAAATTTCATTGTAAATATTACTACCGTCTGAATGAATAGGGGTTTGAGTGGGATGTAGAAAATCGTAAATAAGTCCGAGCAAGGTATAGAGCATCACTGGCGCAAAAATTAGAGCATATGACAATAAATGATCTCGAGATATTCCCAATTTGTCTTTTTTAAGCAAATTCAAGTAAAGATTTGAGATTATGGCAGCCCAAAATACGCTCAGAATAATGGCGCCTTGATTGATTAGCGGGATAACAAGAAATATAGGGGTGAGTTTGTAAAGCAGATTTTCATCTTTTTCTTCCGTTGAATAAATGAGAAATATAGAAGATAGAGCAAAACCTATAATAGCCTCATTTACTAGCGAGCGCAAGAAAGAAGCCGTCATGGCACCTATACACATCAGCGCCAGAACATATATGCCTGACCTGTATAAGTTTTGATTTCTAAAAAATGGCCACAAAAAACTTGTCGCAATTAAAAACTGGGCATACAAAGCCCCTCCTTCAAAAAAACCAGAAGGGAGCATAAAGAAGTAGTGAAGCATAGCAATTCCTCTTGGAAATACAGCATACATATCTGATATAGAAGTAAGGGTTGAGCCGGATTCAATACTGTGGCGAGTTAGCAATTCCTTAGAGGCTATGCCCCAAATTTTGAAATCTTCAATCAAAGTAAACTGGGCGCCTTGATAATAAAACCCCGCAATCAATGCAATTCCCAAAAATATGCCCGTTGTTAAGGGCTCTGTTATAAGCTGATTGAGCTTTAGCCCTTGTTTGTATGAATCATAAATCGACCAAAGACCAAATATATATAATAATATAGTCGCAAGTAGAATTAATTTTATATATGCAAAAAAATATAGAACCAAAATCAATAATGATGTGACTATAGGCACTGCATTCTGTCTTTGAATCCCTGTTTTCTGAGAGAAAAAAATAACGTGACCAAAGAATGATATTAATGGAATAATATTTAGAAAGTACATAATAAAATTTATTAGTTTATGATGCATTATACTACTGAAACATTTTCTAATCCAGTAATAAGACAGGTTTTACTATAAAATATATTGAAACTGAGAAAGATTGCAATATAATATGCAAACTTCTTCTGGGGGAAAGTGACTATACGCAGCTCCCAAAGGCAGATTATTAGAAAATTTGTATGGGCGATTAGCTCAGTTGGTTAGAGCACTACGTTGACATCGTAGAGGTCGGAAGTTCGAGTCTTCTATCGCCCACCATACTTAAATTATCTTTTTATAACAGCTTTTATTTTCTCAAGCGCATGATCAGTTTGGATTAGCTCGCAAAAAACCTCTCTCTCCATTTGCAATAATTTCTCCTCGTTAAATAGATCCTTCGGTAGCTTTTTCAAAACCAAATCTGCGATTCTTTTTTCATCTTCTGTAATATCTTCAAAAACAATATCAGATAGGTTAAATGCAAAATTTTCACCCCCATAATTTGGTTTTGTAAATTCGCAGTTAAGCGCATAGTCCAGCAAATTATTATTATTCGCCAAAATGGACATATTTTTCATCCCCATCTTAATTGCAAAATCCAGAGCTGAGGTTGATTTATAAGCATTCATAATATATTTCAGCCTGTTTTTTAATATAGCATCATTACCAGAAGAGATTATAGCCTCTTTTAGCCCGCCAAAAGCTGGTATTAGCCCTATGGAAGTTTCCACTAGGCCCGCCTTTAGCTCTTGATGAGCAATTATATAATCAGAATAGAATAGAAGCTCGCAACCCCCGCCAAGCGCAACGCCAGGCGCACAAGAAATTACCGGCATTTTGCAATTTTTCACCGAGTTTAGGGCTCTTTGTCCAAGTTCTAGATATTTATCAATCGCGATCATGTCTTTATTAAGCGCCATATCATAAAATAGATTCAAATCCGCCCCTGCAGAAAAATGATCAAAGTCGGAATATATTATCAAATCCGCAGATAAATCCTGAGCTATCACGGTTGCTTTAATCAAATCCATGAATACTTTTGGTGAAAGAGTGTGCATTTTTGTGTGAATCTCTAAGCACAATTTTTTTGCAGTAATTTTCCAAAGGCTCGTAGAATCTGTGTGTATAATTGGCTCAAGGTTAAGCTTTTGCTTCAGAGTCTTAAGCGCTTTGCATTTTACATCTATTTTTAGCTCGTCAATTTGAGCTGGAAATTTCGGAACATATTTCTTCGGCACAAGATTATACTTTTGCATCATTTCATATGGGCCACTCTTCCAGCCAAACCCAAGCTTCATTGCAATATCAATACTGTAAAAGTCATTACATATCTCTTCTTGATGCTCAAGAACATAAGCAAAAAACTCCTCCATAGCATCTTTTATAAATATATTGAGCTTGTTTTTTGATGCCAGAAATTCCTCTGTAGTTTTTTCCGCAAATTCTACTTTCTCAACTTTTTCGTACTTTTTAGTTTGTAAATTTAGTGCATATTTTACCTTCTCACCTTTTTCATTTTTTTCTTGTTTATAAAAACCACCCTTTCCTTTTCTTCCTGTATATCCATCTTTAATCATCCCCTCTATCTGAGTATCTGACTTTGATATTTTAGCAAATTTATCTTTAGCGCTAAGATTTAATCTCAAAGATTTTGAAATCAAATTCATCACATCAATTCCGATTAAGTCATATAGCCCAAAAATCCCCGTAGAAGGCATTCCGAAGAAATTTATTAGTGCCGCATCAATTTCTGTTATATTGAGGTCAGCACTTAAGGCTTTTCCAAGAATTAGCTCCATTAAAAAGCAACCAAGCCTATTTGCAATAAAACCTGCAGTATCATTACATTCTACTACCTCTTTACCCACTTGAAACGTTAGAAAGTCAGAAAGAGCTGCTGATCTTGCCTTAGATAAAGCCCCGGGTATCAGCTCGAGAAGTTTCAAATATCGCGGGGGGTTAAAAAAATGGCAAATGGCCATGCGAGATTTGAGGGAGGGGCTCATTCCGTCTGTTAGGGTTTTAAGAGTAAAAGTAGATGTGTTTGAAACAAGCAAAGCTCCATCATTCATGTATTTTTCAAGGTCCCTATATAGTTTTTGCTTGATATCAATTTTTTCCACAATAGCTTCGATGATTAAATCACAAGAAGCAATATCTTCAAGGTCATGACTCAAAGATAGAGGGGTGATAAGATTCGCAGCAAGTTGATGAGTAAGACCGGACTGAGGTGAAGATAGCTGTTTTTTGATTGCGTCAAGAGCTATCAGGTTATTGCCATTTTCCAGATCAAACAATAAAACTTCTACCTTATTGTTTGCAAGTTGACATGCGATTCCGCTACCCATCACCCCTGCACCGAGTACAGCAACTCTTTTGAACATAATAACCTCCACCTTTATATTATTGTAATTTGAGAATATGATAATTAAACAGGATATATAAAGATCCTAGCTTCTTATGCAAATTCCAATTTTTAAACGATCCAAAACGAATTTAATCTTGGAAATAGTATTGTAAAATTAAATATAATTATAAACTGTATTATTACAAAAAAGCTAAGAAAATCTTCTAAAGTTAGCTATTATTTATAAAGTCTCTAAAAGCTCTGAAAGTGTGAGTTTTGTTAAATGTTGCAACTTTATTCTCTGTTCTACCTTCTAGCTCCAAAGTCACATTTTGAGCATGTGATATTTTTGCAAGATCT
>JANRMF010000114.1:0-13101 GCA_033761815.1 Rickettsiaceae bacterium | reverse complement strand
CCATAATCTCTGGCAAATTTTCTGCCCCGGAGGATGATTCCTCCTGCAATTTGTCAAAATTTACCAAAAGCCTGACTTTTATAAGATTCTTGTTGAAATTAAATATCGACCTACCTATTTCCCTTGCTTGCAAAGATAAATTCTCTTTATTTGCATGCTGAGCCTGGTGGATTAATCTAATTTTTTCCTTGGATTTTAGTATATGCACCTTTTTACTATCATCTTGGTAATAATTTTTTAAACTAATATATATAATTTCAAGAGGGCCGGATGACGTTGACTTATCTGTAATAAAACTGAGTTCTGGGTTTTTGTTTTTTCCTTCGCCCGACTTGTTAGACCTGAGATTGAGCGAATAGATCAGTACAAAAAAACATGTCATAATCATTAGCAAATCAAGAAATGTTACTAACCAAATTTTATTCTCTTGTGTTTTGCTCATTGCATTTTTTCTACATTTATTTTTTATTCTTTGTACGAAATAGAGGCTTTTATTTTTTTGGATGCATGATTAAGATTTTGATGTTATCTTAGTTTATTATACCAAAAAAATTTTTATGCCAATCTCATCTGATCCGCAAATTTTTATCATCTTAGGCGCACTGATTGTTTGTTTTTTTGCCTTTAAATATATCAAGAAAAACAAGAAAGAAAAGCTTAAGCCCTATATTACCAAAGATAATCCAGATGCCCAGAAAATATATGACAAAAAAAACAGAGATCCAAATTATTTAAACAAAGAAGAAAAAATCGAGTTATCTTGGTTGTTTTTATATGACATAACGGACAAAGTACTAAACAGCTTTTCCAAAGAAGATAGGGAGGCGGTTGAGGCAATAGGTAAACAAATGCTCGAAAACGGAGCAGGATATGAGCATGTTGTTGAATATGGCATTAAAAAACCCAAAAAACAATCAAGGCTTAATGCCGCTAATGAAAAAGACGCTCAAGCAACCAATCAACAAGCCATCGGCAAATAATCCTATTTTTAATCGTTAGATTCAAAATAAAGCAATCCCCCACTAATGTTAAGTTTTGATTGATTATTCTGGTCTAACTCCAGAGAACTCTTGAGACCGCAATTGTCTTCTACTCCGCATTTTCCAAGAAAATTATAGTCCAGATTTACAATTTTTGCCCCGCCCTCTATTTGCTCATAAGATTGATGGACCAAGTATTCAAAAAAAAGGCATTAATCTATTATAACTAATTACCTCAATAGGACGCTCGTGATCAACAAAACTAGAAACAACGCATACATGCCCGCCAAAACATAATATATCTCCTGCCGTCGGCGCTCTATCCTCCTTTAATCGAGTCATTACCTCAAAAACACTCTGGGCAGAATGCTTAATATCATATGTAGTGAATGGCACTTCAGATCCGGTCCATTTGGCAATAGCAGAAGAGCAATCTTCTTGTCTGAAATATTTCTTTAAATAATTACTATCATATCTTGAACCACCAAAAAAATATCCAAGGGCAAATACTATTAGATCCAGTATTCCATGCTCAAATGAAATCCACCTGAAATCCTCAAAGCCCAAAAGTGCATCTGAATCTGATTTTACCTCCTGAATGTTCGGACTATGATCAATATCGTATATTCCTTCCTGCTTGACATCCGGAATGCGGTCTATTTTAATCCGCCTCTCATCGTTGAGAGAGAGGCTAGAAATGCCGTTTGCGAGTAATTCTGCAGCAATGTAGCAGACTGAAGGTGCGAATCCACAGATCCTTCTGGAACTATGAATGAAAATAAACCATCAACATCAAATTCATCTTTCAGCAATACATCAAAATGTTTTAAAAGAAAAATCTGCGCACCTTTTAGCAAATGAAAAAGCTTATTATATCTCAAGGGGAAGGGGTTGGATTCTTTGAAGTGAGGCTTTATTTGCCCCAGAATACACAATTCTTCTTCTAGCCTTTAAATAAGCACCTCTTTTGAAATAGCCGACTCTTTTGCGGATTTTACAAATAATCTATGCAAAGCTAATATTTCATCCTTCTGACTAGCATATCTTTCTCCAGATTCATTTTGGATTTTTGCTAATAATTTTGACATATTTTGTTATCTGTTTTCAAAAAACACAATTATATAGTAGTACTATATCATATAATATGTGTCAACTAATAGTTGAGATCATTTTTTTTGTTATTTCGTAAATAAAATTTGCACATCTAATAAATTTTTATCATGAAAATAGGATGCAAAACTCAAAAAAAACACAAATATATCTTTACTTATTTTTAATAAATGATATACTCTCCTCCATTTAAAAAAATTTAAGCAGAGGAAATTTATGAAAACATCATATCCCAATCAACCAAACAACAACATAAGCGGGCAAGAGGATTCTTCTGATCGTCTTGCAGCAAGTCTTGCCTTAATTAGGATTCCAGATGAACAACAAACCGAGCGAGTTGCAAGTTTAACTCAATCAGCCCAGCTCACACACCTAAACTACAACATCACTTCTAACTTAAGTGCAGCTAACGAATATTCTTTATATATTCCTAGTGATAATTTTGAAGAAGAGCCAAATATAGAATCAGGGTATGTAACACCTAGAGCACACTCTCCCCTTCTGAATCCACCTATGTTAATCAGATCACGCGCGCCCGTTGTGAGCGAAGATAGCGAAGGCGAGTCGGATGGAGAATTTTATGACGGAGTAAATTTAGAGGCAGACTTAGATGCAGCAGCCAATTTCGTACCTTTACAAACTCAATCTGTTGATCAAGAAACTTCGAGCAATGAAGAGATGAGTCTCGAAGGGGAGGATTCAGATATTTCCTATCTGTCAGATTTTGACGGAAATTAATTTTTTATAATTGGCGCACCCGAGAGGATTCGAACCCCTAACCTCATGATCCGTAGTCATGTGCTCTATCCAATTGAGCCACGGGTGCATTATAAGCTCATTAAAATAAACTTTTATGCAAAACTAGTCAAGTGAGTAAATTAAATTGGTGGTTTTTAGATTTAGGTTTTTGCGCCTCTTTTTAGTTTATCGTTGATTGCAAGTCCTATACCGAGTTCTGGGATCTTTGCAACAGCTATAGACTCTGAGCCGAGTAATTTTGCCTCTCTATCGCACTTAGATAATATATCGTATAATTTGCTAGCAGCCTCAATTAGGTCTCCTTTTTTGCTTAAATTAAAAGCTTTAGCCCCTCCTATAGGAACCATACCAAAATTAACAGCTATTTCATTGTCTCTAGCAAAGTCTGCGTTAATCCTCATTTTGCATTCGGGGCTATAATGCACTTTATCTGAGCCTGGAGATTTTCCTGAGCTATTATCATAATATGGGGTAAAGCCCAAAATTTTGGAAATAATATCTGATGTTATAAATCCGTGTCTTAATATCGAGATTCTCTCTAAGCATTCTATGATTGTGGATTCTATTCCAAAAATCGAAGAGCCTCCATTCAAAACAGGAATCATTCCACCAAAACCCATCTCTACATGCGATGATTTAGTGGGGCTCAGCTTAGTATAGAGATTGGCACTTGGTGCAGCTAGAGGTTTTTTAGAATCTTCTATCAATTTCCTGATTTTTGGATGAGATGGACATCTTATTGCTATTGTATCAAGCCCTGCTGTTGCTATAGAGCTAATATCGGATTTTTTTCGCTTTAGCACAAGAGTCATAGGACCCGGCCAAAAATTAGCCGCAAGCTTAGTAGCATCCTCGGTAAATTCTCCATATCGCATGGCCTGCTCTGCAGAATTTACATGTATAATAAGCGGATTATACTTTGGTCTTTTTTTTGTATCGTAAATTTTTAATACTGCGCGATCTGATGTTGCATCGCCTGCAAGGCCATACACTGTCTCAGTCGGAACTGCTACGATCTCACTTGCCAAAATGAGATCTAGTGCTTTTTTATAACTAACTAACATATTCTGGGGGGAGTCAAAAAAGTTTTATCTATTCCTTTTGGTGTTTTATGAGAAATGGGATCTGACTTGCAACAAAAAGCATAGTCATTGGAGCGAATCCGAACACCTTAAAATTTACCCAAAAACTTTCTGAGTAATTTCTCCATATAATTTCATTTAGAATAGCTGCAAATAACAGGTAAGAAGCAAACCTGAAGGAGAGGGTAAGCCAAGCTTTTTCTTCCATTTGAATAGCGGAGCCAAAAACATGCCTAACAAGTCCGTATCCCCTCAGATACCCAGCATATAATATCAAACTAAAAATAGAAAAAACAATTGTTGGCTTCATTTTAATGAATGAAGAATCTCCGCTCAAAAGTGTTATACTCCCTGTTCCAAGCAAAACTGCACCGGAGATCAAAAGAGGCATTGATATTTTTTTATCAATTATGTAGCTGATAATTAAACCCACAACTGTAACTAAAAGCATTAGCAAGGTTGCTTGGAAAATATCCGAAAACTTATAAGTCGCAAAAAAAACAACGATTGGTCCAAATTCTATTATTAATTTAAGCATTCTATATATTTCCTGATTTGTTAAAGTATTTAAACAAGTCGATTATAGTTTTATTAGGAATTTTTACCAGAAAAAACTTTATCTAGAACAAAAATTATAGCAAGTGTTGATAGATAGAAGACAAGCTCGATCCCCGTAGGCTTTGCTGTATAACCAATAAAGACCTTTAGGAATCTGCCTACTATACTCGCATCATCGATATAAGGACTAGTATCCCATAAAATGCCGCCTAAATCGCTAATTATACCAACTGAGGATAAAATCTTAGCAGCCTCAGTTGCAAGACCGGCTGCTATGAAAGTCATTAAAAAGCTTGTGATGGAGAATATATATCTTGAAGCAAATTTAAATAAACCGATATAAAAAGCAACGCCGCACAGAATCCCAGCCAATGCACCAAGGGCAAATCCGTTGATATAATTTAGCGCCTCATCTTTTGCTATAGTATAAAAACTATGGAGCAATAAGACAATTTCTGCACCCTCTCTAAAAATAGTTGTAGAGATTAAGATTGTGAACATAGTTTTAGAATATATATCATCCCTCATTTCACTAGCAAGACTGGAGGCCTTTTGTTTGATCTTGTGGGATGCCTTTCTCATCCAAACAAGCGTTGCGCATAATAGCACAACGGTCATAAGTATTACTATTGCATCAAAAATTTCGCCGCCGGCGCCCTCTAGACTATTCGAAATTTGGTCGGTAAAAAAAGCAAGTAAACTTGCGCCAAAAACGCCAAGCATTATGCCCGAAACTAATATTATTTTGAAGTCCTTGATATTTTTCCCAACTGAGCTTAAAAGCCCTATAAGGAGAGATATCTCCAAAAATTCTCTAAATACAATAATCGATATTTGATGCATTTTATTCTACTATTAATTTTCCTTTCGCAGTTTCCTGATGAAACTCTCCAACAAAACCATAAATACCTGGCCTTAAGGGCGCTAAAATAATATTTACAGTTTGGCCTGGTTGAATTATCTTTTCTCTACATAAATCGTGACTCTCAAACTCTTCAATCGTAGAGTCTAGATTGGTCACTTTAATCTTTATTTTTTTGCCCTGTCTGGCTTTTATTTCCTCGGGCTCAAACTTATGATCTTTAATCGATAATTCAATTATAACAACATCCTCTTCGGCAGAAGCGCTTTCAGGAATTATACTTGCTGCAAATATTAGCGATATAACTGAAAATTGTAAAAGCTTTTTGCTGAGACTATATAGGTTATTTTTCATATATTTTCTCTAATATATCAATTGAGTTCAAAAACTTGACGAGCACAAAACCCTGTTAAACTATAAACCTATATTGCATTTAAAGCAATCTTTATAGATATAAAGGTGCCTTTCTCTATCGCTTATATAACCTAATTTGTAACGTTACAAATTAGAATGGGGCTATTATATCAACGACTTGCGAGCCTATTTTTGGCTGCTGTACATCGCTAACCACGCCTCTACCACCATAAGAAATTCTAGCTTCAGCAATTTGATCTGAGTTTACAGAATTTTCCGAGCTAATATCTCTCGGCCTTATTATTCCGGTGACTTTAACCTCTCTTAGCTCATGATTCACCCTTATCTCTTGCTTACCCTGAATAACCAAATTTCCGTTAGATAATATTTGGGATACAACTGCGGATATGACTGTTTGTATGGCCTCTTTTCTGTTGATTGTTCCTGTTCCTTGATGATTTTTTGAAGAATCAGTTGAAAGTAGGTTGGTAGGATCTCCGCTACCAGACAGGGCTTTTGCTATGGCTTTTTCTTTACCAAAAACAGATGGGATTGCAATAGACTCTTTCGCGGTTCTTGAATTATTGGTTGAGTTATTAAGCTGCGCGCTATCGCTTATATTAATTATAACCTTGACTATATCACCTATTTTCCATGCCCTATTATCTCTGAAGAATGACATAGCTCCCGGTTGCCATAATGAATTTGTTTGTTTTTTTCTGATTTCATTCATCTGATGAACCTTAGCGGGATCTAGATCATCCCCTTGAGTCTGGGGAATTTCTAATCTTGCAAGATCGGGAGCTTTTCCTAGTCTGGATATTTTTTCCAAAGAGTCTGTGCATGAGGTCTGGGCGTGAGAAACAAGAAAAATAGAGAGTATCTGCCAAGCTCTTTTTATCGGCTTATTTCTTAATCCTTGATTTTTTGTGTCACATATTTTCGTTTTTCTGAAATTTTTACTCATTTTCTGCGCTCACTTTTACAACATTTTTATCTACGATTTCACCAAATACCACTATGCCTGTCTTTTCGTTTTTCACTCTAACTTTTTCTCCTGCAGATCCTGATGCCAGAGAAATTCCTAGGGTTTTAATACTAATCCCTCCGGTCGAATAAAGTAGGGTAACTGGGTCATTTTCTTTTATAATAGGCGCTTTTTTGATGTCTGATAGCCTAATTATCTGACCTGTTAAAATATTTGTCTTAGTTTCCATTCCATATATCAAAGATGGATCTCTTATGACATCTTCTCCATTTTTTAGCTTCTTAACCTTAATTAGCTTAACATCTTCTGGGTTTATCTGTCTGCCAAATTTTATATTCTTATTTGCAACTAAAACCTCAAAAAAAAGGTCAAATTTTCCAAAAATTTCCATTTGGTTTTTATCCTTAAGCGACACAAGGACCCTGAAGCTTCGTGTATCTACGGAAAAAAAATTCAAAGAAATTGCTTCAATTTCTAGTAAGTCTGAGTTCAGATCTTGCATTTTTGTGCTAGGTTCAAACTTTAGATCAACCGAATATTGAGTTCCTATTTTTTCAATTATCAGGTTCCTTACTGTATCTTCAAAATAGCTAGCAAATCCCCTTAACGGGGAAAATACGCATACAAACAAAAAAACACAAATCCTATACTTGGTCACTATTTATTTAATTCCTTAAACATTTCCTCAGAAGACCTGAGCATTCTTGCGCTTAGCTCATATGCTCTTTGAGCGGCCATAAAATCAGCAAAAACAGTAGCTATCTCAACATTGGATAGTTCGAGCGCCTCTTGGTCTAGCGTCCCATATCCCGCATCTCCTGGCTTACCCTGAGTTGGAGCCCCTGATGCATCAGTTTCTTGAAAATAAGAGCCTGACAGGGCTTTTAACCCTTGTTCATTGGGAAATGTATAGAGGGTAATTTGACCAAGCGTAACATCATTGCCGCTTGTGTTTGAGTAGTAAACCTGGCCCTGCTGACTAATTTTAATCGTTTGTGTATCTACATCAGAAGTAATGGGTGCAATATCATCTGCTAGCAAGTATCCTTCTGAAGTTGTGAACTTTCCTTCGCTATTTACCTTTAGCGAAGTCGCTCTGTAATAAGCTGTAGATTTATTAGGCAAGGTTACAGCAACGTATCCAGATCCATTAATGTAAAAATCAAGACTATTTCCTGTTTGTTTTCTTGCGCCTTGAGTCAAAGTTCTATAAGTTCCAGTGACTTTGACGCCCGTTCCGCTATAGTTACTTACAGGCTTTTCTCCTTCTGTTGCAGCGCTTCCTGCTTGGGAAGCCATTATATAAAATGTATCTTTTGTTTCTGTGTTTATTGTCTTAAATGCGCCCGAATTAATATTAGCAAGGTTGTGTGCATTATTGCTAATATCTTTCATTGACGCATCCATTCCAGAAGCTGCTATGTAGGTAAGAAGGTCGGCCATTATCTTAATCTTTTTTGAATTCGCAAACTAAAGTATCTAACATGGGGGCTTTAATTCAATACGTTTTTGCTTTTTGCAATAAAAGCTGGTTATAAAAATTGTAAGCTACAATGAAATTGATGTATTTTTGCAAGTGGAGCGTTAAGACGGGGTTTGTATTTTGGATATGATAAAATTGACTCCTTGGTGAATTTAATTGATGACATAGCTTAAAATTTATGTTAAATGAATGTTTTTTAATATAATTATTTTTTAGACACTAATATGAACTTTGGCTCTTGTTTACAATTTTCCCTTTTTTCTACTCTTGCAACCGTTGACTCTGTCTCTTTTGGATCTTTTCGCAAAAATAATGATGCTGGTCAAGCTCATCAAGTTAGGCTAGGGAAAATTCTCAGTCAGAATTTCATTCCGCAAGATGAGGTGGTAAATTTATGGGGAGATTATGCAAGAGCCTGGGCTTCAGCGGGAATAGAGGGTCTCAGATCTGGTAAGTACACAGATGCGGTAGCTAATTTTGATACTGCTTTGCGCTATGATAGCGAATTTGCAGAAGCTCATCATTATAAAGCAATAGGATTAATGGGCCTTGGAGAGTTTGTTAAAGCGGTCATTTCAATAAATGAGGTCATTAGAATAGATGGACACTCTCCTTCCATCTTAAATAACAAAGCAGTTTGTTATATGATGCTTAATCAAACTTCCAAAGCTGCGGAATATTTTGACATGGCCACTTCTATGTCATTAACATCTGAGGCAACTTTGTATTTAAGTAATAAAAATCAGTTGGGGAGAAGTTCAAATAACATTAATTTGTATAATAAATATTACAAGGAGCTAAAGCAGCTAACCAACAAGTACAAGAAGATGAAGCAAGCGGGCAAAAATAGCAATGAAAATGATCTAGATATGTTAATCAAAATTAATGATGGCATGATTTATCAATTGAAAGTCATGGAGCAATCGAGCAAAATAATCACTGGTGAAGACGAGGTTATGATCGATGAAATTTTATCTTATATTAAAAATCTAAGTGTTCCACATCATTCCGATTATTCTGAATTAAATAATATCGATGAATACGGGGGTATATTTAATAATGCCCTCCAAAATTACCAAGAAGATCCCGATTATAATATATTTGGCTAAATCATTCAGATGCAGTATCAACGCATGGGGGAAGGGTGGCTAAGACGCCCTATAAGTCCTGACTGTAAAATTGCTCTCCAATTGCAATTTCTTCTCTTCCGTTCTTTTTGCGCCATTCATTTGTACATTTTAAGGAATAAATGCAACCACAATATTCTTGCTTGTAAAAATTTTCCTGTTTGGCAATTTCATACATTCTGGCAGAGCCCCCATTTTTTCGCCAATTATACGTCCAGTAAGTTATACCTTCGTAATTTTGTGCAGCTTTAATTCCGGAGTTATTGATTTGGTTCATATCCTTCCATCTAGATATACCAAGGGAGCTTGTGAATACTTTAAAATTATTCTCAAAAGCATATAGAGCCGTCCGCTCAAACCTCATGTCAAAGCACATGCTGCATCTGATCCCCCTTTCTGGCTCCTTTTCCATGCCTTTGCTTCTTGCAAACCAGTTCTGCACATCATAATCCGCGTCAATAAATGGTATGGACATTTCCTGCGCGTATCTTATATTTTCCTGCTTTCTAATCTCATATTCTTTTTTTGGATGAATATTGGGGTTGTAAAAAAAGATTGTAAGATCAATGCCAGCATTTTTCATTTTTTGCATCAATTCTCCTGCGCAAGGAGCGCAGCAAGAATGCATTAGAACTTTGCCCTCCCCGAACGGCACTTCAAAATCATCGAGATTATTCTGTAGATTCATTGAGTAAATTTTTATAAGTTTCTCTATAAAATATCAAAGTTGCAAGACTAATACAAACAAAATTACATAGGCAATAAGGAATAACCGATGTATCTCCGAATTCCTTGATCAAAATCATAATAAACATAGGCGAGGTACCCCCAAAAATAGCAGCACTAAGATTGTAGGATAATGCAACTCCAGTAAACCTTATCTTTGTTGGGAATAGCTCGACAAGAACTGTAGGTATTGGACCCATAAAAAACCCATTTATCGCAGCAAGTATAGCGGACGCTATAATTATTACATCACTATCTTTAGTATGGGACATAACCCAAAAAAGAGGGTAAGAGGAGAACAAAAACATCATACATGCTATTATCATAACAGGCTTTCTTCCGATTTTATCAGAAATAATAGCCGAGATAATAATAGAAGTAGCCATTGATATTAGAACGGCAATGTTAGAAAGGCTCGCGCATGAGCTAGAAAATCCCAAATGCTCAACAAAAGAAGAAAGGTAAACGGTTGTTATGTAAAATGGAACCGTAACAGATAAATATAGACCAATAGCAACTAGCATGGTTTTTTTATGGTGTTTTACCAGGTCAAATACTGGGGTTTTTGATAAATTGCCATTTTCCTTTGCTTTGAGGTATAAAGGGCTTTCATGCAGCCTTGTTCTTATGTAAAGTCCTATCAGGCCAATAAATAGTCCCATCACAAAAGGAATTCTCCAACCAAAAGAAACGAGAAATTCTTCGCTCATAACTACTTTGCAAAATTCAGCCGTAAAACTACCAAATAACATCCCGATACACATGCTAAAGAAGGCGGAGCTACCGGCAAGCCCTCTGTGCTTCATTTCTGAGCTTTCAACAACATATGAAATACACCCGCTAAATTCACCCCCAAGAGAGAAGCCTTGAATGAGCCTTATCACTGTAAGCAAAATTGGTGCTGCAATTCCTATAGTTTCATAAGATGGAAGAAAGCCAATAGCAGCAGTAGGTATAGCCATAGTAATCATACCGAGGGTGAGTGCAAATTTCCTACCCACCTTATCTCCAATATTTCCAAACACTACAGCTCCTAGGGGCCTTACTATGAAACCCGCAGCAAAAACTGCAAAAGTTAGGATTTCGGTTAGTTCGCTCTTCGGAAAAAAATGAATTCCAATTATTGTGGCAAATTGTGCATATAATGCGTAATCATACCACTCCAATGCATTGCCAACCATTGTAGATACGAGAATTTTAGTCATTCCTTCTTTTTTTTGCGTCATATATCAACTTTCATTTAGGCTTATATATATACCCACAGATTTTAATGGATCAAGAGATTTTGCTTCTATATGAAATTTAGCATCCTTATTGAGCCTTAAAATGTTCAGAGCTTCTGTTAATTCTCTAATATTAATGCATTTTTCCTTTTCGTCCAGTTTAATTAGTATAGGTTTGTTTATTTTATTTTCTCTTAGATACAAAATTGACCTAGTCACAAGATCCTGAAATTCTACTTCTATGTTTTTATCCTCATCCAAAATACATGAATTATAGTGCAGCTCCTGCCTAGTTAGAACCACAAGCTCATCTACTCTTGAATTTAGTATATGCTTTTGATTTGACTGAAGAGATGATACTAACTCTCTAAGACCAGAATTGGGCTCTCCTGAAGTGGATATTTTTGAAAGAAGGACAAAAAAAATCAGTATAAATAAGTATAAAGACGTAAATGCAAAGTTAGAGTTCGGCAGACCCTCCTCTTCCCGGTCCCTAATAAAACTTCTCATCTTGACTTGATACCGTCTATACTATCGGAAATACGAGCAAATTCCAGAGATATATCTTTTGCTTTTTGAGGATTCATCTGGGCTATGATCGGCGCAACCTTCTGTTCTTTCATATTTCTAATAATCTCGAGCAATAAAGGCATTTCAAGCTCATCAAAAATAACCGCAGCTTCTGTTGCTTTCATATTTTCATATATCTTAGCAAGGCTCTTTATTCTTAGGTTGCTTTTATCCTCGAGCTGGGCCATTAGATTGTTAATTTTTTGCTCCATTGTCTGAAGATCCTTGGTTTTATTCGCAAGCTTATCTTCTGTTGCCTTCAAAAAACTTTCCTTAAGTGTAAGTTGCTGCTGGTACTTATCAAGCTCCTCTCTTCTTTTTGAGAGTTCCATCAAAACCTTTACCTCTTCTTCATTGTATCCGTTTGATAAAAAATCTGTCTGGAATTGTTTTGAAGCCTCAGATTCTGGGTTTAAAGTAGAACCTGGGGGCTTGATCGATCCATCGGTAGCGACATCCTTCTCTAGTGACTTTGCAACCTGATCCCCTTTAGATTTATCTTTTTCCGCTTTGGCTTTATCATTAGTTTGGCTATTTTCTTTTGCGCTAGCCTCTCCAATTAATATAAGACTTGTTGCATAAGTTTGCAAATTCATTGTCTTATTTGCTACTTTATCAAACAAAAAAACTAACTTACATGAGCCGACTAAGGTGAGCAAAGTCAGAACAAGGGAATAAAGATTTACTCTCATGGGTTTAGCTAACCTTTTTTTTATTCATCTGAATTTCAAGAGCGTCATCAAACGGCAAATTACTGTTAACAAGGTTATTGACCGCCTCTTCTCCTTCAAAACCCCGCTCATTTAGTTCGCTCTCGTTTAGATTTTGATATTGGGAAGTAGAGAGGCTTAGTCTATTAAACAATCTATTGCCAGAAGTAATAATCATCTCCAATTCATCAGATAATTTATCGGCCTTTTCTAATAGAAAGCCAAGATTTTTTGTCTTAGTTTCAATATTATTTTGCATATGATTGATATTTTTGTCTGCATCAGATAGTATGACTTCGGTCTGGGTTAATATACGATCAGATTTTGCCACGGTTTTGTCAAATTCTTTAAATAATCTGAGCATGTCAGTCCTATATTTCTGAATCTCTAGAATCCTTCTATTCAGTAACATGCAATATATAATAGATGAGGAAGTAAGTATTATAAGTATAAAATCCAGAGCTATCATGATTGCTTCAATTCCTCGCATTTCTTTGTAACGTTAATTGCAACTTTGTCTTCAAACTTACCAACCTGACCCATAAATAGATTAATGTTACCGCACCGAA
>JANRMF010000113.1:0-2054 GCA_033761815.1 Rickettsiaceae bacterium | reverse complement strand
GGGCATATTTGCGCCAAGAAAAGGTACTTTTTTAGATATGTCGATAATACAAACAAATTGTTGAGAGGCACTTGCTACAATTTTTTCACGTGTCATTGCTCCGCCGCCGCCTTTTATTAAATATCCTGTTTCATTAGCTTCATCCGCACCATCAATGTAAACTGAGATTGTTGATACACTGTTTAATTCAATAACGTTAATGCCATGAGCTCTTAACCGTTTTTCGGTTTCAATTGAGCTTGCTACGGCGCCTTCTATTTGATCCTTCAATGTGGCAAGCGCATCTATAAAATAATTTGTTGTGCTACCAGTACCTACACCAATAATAGAATTTTGTCCAACATATTTCAGTGCAGCAAGAGCTGCTTTCTTTTTTAAATCATTTTGATTAATCATTGAAATGCTCCTCATCACTGATTCCAGTGTGCCGTAATAATGCATCTATAGAAGGTTCGCGACCACGAAATTTAATGAAGAGATCTAATGGTTCATAAGCTCCACCTTGTTCTAAAATGATATGCAAGAATTCTCTGCCAGTTTTTTCATCGAAAATACCTTTTTCTTCGAATTTTGAAAAAGCATCCGAAGCTAAGACTTCAGCCCATTTATAACTATAATATCCAGCCGCATAACCGCCCGAAAATATGTGGGAGAAACTATGTTGAAAACGATTGAAAGCTGGGGCAGGTATGACACTAATTTTTTGACGGACTTCATCCAATATTTTTTGCGCATTATTTTTCTGGTGAATATTAAAATCCATATGTAGGCGGAAATCAAAAAGACTAAATTCTAGCTGGCGAATCATTTGTAGAGCAGATTGAAAATTCTTGGCTTTATGCATCTTTTCGAACAGTTCATCTGGCATCTTTTCTTTAGTTTTATAGTGTTTAGCAAAAAGGTCTAGTGATGTTTTGTTCCAGCACCAGTTTTCCAAAAATTGACTAGGCACTTCAACCGCATCCCAAGGAACGCCATTGATTCCTGCAACATCAGCAACATTGATTTTGGTCAGCATATGATGCAATCCATGCCCGAATTCATGGAATAAAGTCTGTACTTCTTCATGAGTAAATAACGCTGGTGTGTTTTTGGTTGGGCGATTTAAATTGCATGTGAGCATCGCAATCGGTGTCTGAATGCTACCGTCCTCTAATATCATGCGGCCTCTACAATCATCCATCCAGGCCCCGCCTTGTTTATTAGGGCGGGCATAAAGGTCTAAATAAAAATGTCCACGTACATTTTTGCTTTCGTCCGTAATTTCATAAAATCTAACGTCCTCATGCCAGGCGTCAAAATTATTTAATTCTTTAATATGGATCCCAAAAAGCTTTTTGACTACGTTGAACATACCTTCTAAAACAAAATCTTCCGAAAAATAAGGTCGCAATTCTGTATCACTGATAGCATAACGATGTTGACGTAATTTTTCGCTTGCAAATGCAATATCCCAAGCGGATAAATCTTTTAAGCCTAATTGTTCTTCAGAGAAAAGTTTTAATTCAGTATATTCAATTCTGGCTCTATTCAAAGCGGCATCCGTGAGTTGTGTGAGAAAACTCATAACTTCATCAGTGGTATGAGCCATTTTAGGCACTAAAGATAATTCGGCATAATTATTGTATCCTAACAATTTCGCTTTCTTTTCGCGTGTTGCAATAATTTCTTCCATTAAAGCAGAGTTGTCGAATTTATTAGCAAAAGGGCCTTGGTCAGATGCTCGGGTAGTATAAGCGGTATAAATTTCTTTGCGTAATTCACGATTTTCACAGTATGTGATGACCGCATGATAAGAGGGGAACTCTAGAGTTAATAACCAGCCTTCTTTGTTATTCTCTTGTGCTGTATGGTGAAAGCCTTCTAAAGATGATTCTGGAATTCCTCTTAGTTCTTCAAGCTGAGTGATTAGTTTCGTCCAGGCTTTTGTGGCATCTAATATATTATTAGAAAATTGATTGCTTAGTTGAGATAGTTTTTTTTGTAAATCTGAAAATTCCTTTTTTTCATTATCAGGGAGATGTACGCCAGCTAATTTAAAATTTCGCAAAGCT
>JANRMF010000112.1:0-10309 GCA_033761815.1 Rickettsiaceae bacterium | reverse complement strand
GCCCTGAGGTAATATTAAGCAAAAACTCATTACTCCTTACATAATCCCCTATTTTGACATTCACAGCAGAAACTTTCCCATCAAAAGGCGCGATAATTAATTTATCCTCAAGGGACTTAAGGGTATTTAAAGCATTAGAAGATGTATTATAATATTCAACCCTGGATTGCTCAAATTTCTCCTGAGAAATCACCTTTTTTTCAAATAAGTTTTTATCTCTCTCGAAATTAAGAGAAGCATATTTAATCGATGATTCTGCCTCTCCTTTTTTTGATTCTGATAATTTCTGGTCTATTGCTACAATCAAATCCCCCTTCTTAACCAAGGATGAATTTTCCTTTACATAGTCCAAATACCCATCGGACTTTGCTGTATAATCCCTAGATTTAATTGATTTACATTCTGCGGGTAAAATTAAAGTTTTATGAAATTCCTGATTTTCTGCTATTGATATCTTAACTTTGATTCTTGGTATATTTGATGACAAAAAAACCAAAGAAAGCAGAACAGCAAAGAAAAGATGTGGTATATTTTGTTTTGTCATATTACCTTAAAAGAGAACTGTAATTGAAATTATTTATCGAATTTATCTAGCCGTTAACCTTAGTCATAGACAAAAAGCAAGTTACTAGATTTCAAGTATAACACGCTACCAACAAACTACATAATCAATAATATAAAATCCAGATAAAAGGTGGGGAATTTTATAGTTTGCATATTTCTGCGATTTATGTATTATGCTTTAAGTTAATATTCGGCAATATAGTCTTTTGGGAATTGGTTATGAAATTAGTGAATTTTTACATCATACTTTTATGCGTTTTTTTAGCAAGCTCTTACAGTCTTGCGAGTAATTATCCAAAATCAAAGGAAGAGCAAGTCAGAGAAGATATGGGCTCTATCTTTGGCGGGGATGGTGTTGTTTTATACTCAAGCGAACCTCGTGACAAAAATGAAAAAAAATCCTCAAAAAAACACGAAAAAACTAAGGCCCAAATTTGGGGAGCAGCAAAATATGTTCTAAGAACAATGCCTGTTATAGTTTCAGATTATAATTCGGGAGTAATTATTACGGATTGGTACTTAAGCAGATTTCAGCCTAACTATAGTTTTAAAGTTGAAATTTATATTTCTCAGGGAGATCTAAATGATATCCAAGTCAGAGTTCATGAAAGAAGGCTTGATAAAGGGCAATGGTATAATGAACCTGAAAATGAAAAGCTAGTTCTTCAATATAAAGAAAAAATTGCACAAAAAACCAAAGAATTACTCAAAGGCCACAATAAATGAAAAACTTTTCTGAGATAGATGCGAAGTGGCAGAATATCTGGGATGAGAAAGGGTGTTTTGCAACAAAGAGAGATCCCAATAAGCCGAAATATTATGTTCTTGAGATGTTTCCATATCCATCTGGCAAGATCCACGTTGGCCACCTCAGAAATTATTCAATGGGGGATGTAACGGCAAGGTTCTACAGAGCAAAAGGGTACAATGTTTTATATCCAATGGGGTGGGATGCCTTTGGACTTCCCGCTGAAAATGCTGCTATACTGAACAAAACGCACCCACAAACATGGACATTTGCTAATATCGAATCCATGAAAGCGCAAATCAAATTAACCGGAAATAGCTATGACTGGAGCAAAGAAATAGCGACATGCTCTCCGAATTATTATAAGCATGAGCAAGAATTTTTCATCAAGCTTTTTAATAAAAATCTAGCTTATCAAAAAGAGTCTGTTGTTAACTGGGACCCGGTCGATAATACTGTTCTTGCGAATGAGCAAGTCATTGACGGCAGAGGATGGAGAAGTGGAGCTGTTGTTGAAAAGAAAAAACTAAGACAATGGTTCTTAAAAATTACTAATTACGCAGAAGAGTTGCTTCAGGAAACATATAGCCTAACCGAATGGCCAGAAAGCGTCAGATACATGCAGCAAAACTGGATAAATAGGTCAGTAGGAGCGAATATAAAATTCAAAATCAAAAATAATAGCTCTCAATACCTTGAAGTCTACTCAACAAGACCTGATACTCTATTCGGATGTAGATTTATTGCAATATCCTATGATCATGAACTGGTAGAAACATGCCAAAAAACCGAAGAAATTTCTCAATTTATCGATAAATGCAAAAAAATGTCAACAGCGCAGGCCGATATAGATAAAGCTGATAAAGAAGGCGTTAGGACAAATATAGTAGCATTGCACCCATTTGATGAAACGATTGAAATTCCTGTCTATATAGCAAATTATGTTCTCAAAGATTATGGCACTGGGGCTGTTTATGGCTGCCCGGCTCATGATGCTCGCGACCATGAATTTGCTAAAAAATACAACCTCCCAATCATCCAAGTTGTGGAAAGCGAGCAAGAGTCTCTATCTATTCAAGACGAGCCCTTTTTAGAAGAAGGGGTGATGATAAATTCTGATTTTCTAAACGGACTTTCGTCGAGTAATGCAAAGAATGCCGCTATTGAAAAATTGGAATCCCTAAATCTTGGATCTGGTACAATAAATTATAGGCTAAAAGATTGGGGTATCTCAAGGCAGCGCTATTGGGGATGCCCTATTCCAATGATTTACTGCCCAGATTGCGGTATCACTCCTGAGGATATTGCAAAACTACCTGTTGAGCTACCTTTTGATATAGACCTAACAAAACCAGGTAATCCATTAGCAAATCACCCAACTTGGAAACATACAAATTGCCCAAAATGCAACAAGCCATCCATCAGAGAAACTGATACTTTTGATACTTTTTTTGAATCTTCTTGGTATTTTGCAAGATTTTGCAACAATCAGTCTGATGCAATGGTAGATTCACAGGACGCAAATTACTGGCTTCCTGTAGATAAATATATAGGCGGTATTGAACATGCTGTTTTGCATCTTCTATATGCTAGATTTTTTACCAAATTAATGAATGAAGAGGAGTTGATTAAGACAAGAGAGCCATTCAAGAGCCTCTTAACCCAAGGTATGGTCCTTCATGCATCATATAAAAATGAAGAAGGAGAATGGGTATATCCCGATGAAGTCACAAATTCACCTACTGGACTTGTTAGCAAGGAGACGGGAGAGAAAATTACTCAGTTTAAGTTAGAAAAAATGAGTAAATCAAAGAAAAATGTCGTAGACCTGGATAATATCATTAAATCTCATGGGGCCGATACTGTTCGATTATTCATATTATCAGACAGCCCGCCTGAGAGAGATTTGGAATGGTCTGATTCTGGAGTAGAAGGATGTACTAAATTTTTAGTAAGACTATATAAAGCAGCAGATAAAATTGCAGGTCTAGTAGTCGCACACCAGCAAATTAATGCTGATTTACTCTCCAAAACGCATCAAACAATCAAATTCGTCACTCAGGATATAAGAGATTCTTTATTCAATAAAGCAATCGCGAGAATCAGGGAGTTATTCAATCACGTTAATAATGAAATTAGTGCAAATAATATTGATCAAACTACCATATTTGCCTTTGAGTCTATTCTTAGAATTCTAAATCCATTTTGCCCTCACACTACTGAAGAAATATGGCAGAGTCTTGGCAAGGGCGAAATACTCGCAAACTCCACTTGGCCCGAATATGAAGAGTCTTTATGCACGACAAATAAGGTTAACATAGCCGTTCAGGTTAATGGTAAATTGAGAGGAACCGTAATAGCAGAGTTCAATTCCGAAAAAGAAGACGTGCAAAATCTTGCAGCAAGCAACCCAGACATTGCAAAACATATTAGTGGGCTTGATATTGTAAAGGTGATAAATGTGCCAAATAAAATCATTAATTTTGTTGTAAAATAAATATGCGCCTCATCTTTCTTGTCTTATTTTTACTGAGCTCTTGTCATGGCATAAGTAGTGAAGTGAGTAAGGAGCTCTCTTCTATTGAGGTTAATTTTGAGAATCATACTCCAGATGAGTATGAATTTTCAACTCACTTAAGTAGACTCTTAAATACAGATCATTCAAGACCAAAAAGATATAAGCTGAAAATAGATTTTGCTAAATCAAACTCTGTCCTTGCAATTCAAAAAGATACAGATTCTGTCAGAAATACATTGGAATTTAATGTTTACTATAAACTATACGAAATAAATCCGGAAAGTTATATAATCAGCCAGTCTAAGCCTATTTTATCAGGGAGATTTCGCAATGTGAGCTCCTATAATACTCTCTTTTCTCCATATTCCACCGAGGTAGAAATGAATAAAAACTCATCAGATTTATATCTTGCATCCGCAGAGGAGCTCAAACGGAGGCTTCTAATCTTTTTCGGAAAAAAATTTTAGTATTTAGTCCCGAAGCTTTTTTTGGAAAAAGGTCTAATGTGTGAATTTAATTGCAGCAATAATGATCCCTGTCATTGCGACAGAAGTTGTAATAAACCATTTTAGTAAGCTTGCTTCTTGTTTAGAAATTCTACTATCAAGCTTTGTTTCAAACTCAGTTTTGAGACTGTCTATTTTTCCGTCAAGTTCTGATTTGAAACTGTCTATTTTTCCCTCAAGTTCCAACTTCACGCTCTCTATTTGCAAGCGGAGCAACTCTATTTGCTCTTTAGTTGCAAGTCTTGAAAGGTCAGCATCTCTACTTTGAACAATAGCAGTAACAATAGCTTCTGCCTGGTCCTCGCTCATTCCAGCAACAACAAAGGACTTCACAAATTTATGTGTATCAAAGTTTTGAGATATATGCATTTACCTACTCTTAGATTGTTTAATATGCCTGCCCCTGATTTTAAATACAGCTCCTGTCTATTAGAATTAGACAAGATAATAGGGCATTTTCAAGAATTTTTTATCTTCTGGTGGGTAAATAAATAACTTCTTTTAATCAGGAGTTGTTATTTGAGAGCCTTACTTCCTTTGCGACCAATTTGAGAGCCAGTTTTAATTTTTTTGCCAGCAATTATCTGATCTATAATTTCCTCCATAATCTCTGGCGTCAAATCTTCGTAATAATCATCATTTATTTGCACTAGAGGAGCATTTACGCAAGCGCCCAAACATTCCACTTCTGTAAGTGTAAACATACCATCTTGTGTCGTTTCTTTATCAGATATACCAAGTTTTGATGAACATTTACTTATTATATCCCCCGCCCCCCTGAGCCAGCATGGCGTTGTGCCGCAAACTTGTATATGAAATTTCCCAACAGGCTTTAGGTTAAACATAGTGTAAAAAGATGCTACTTCTAGGGCTTTGATATGAGGGAGGTTGATCATATTTGCTACATATTCTATAGCATCAACAGAGAGCCATCCACCATTTTGTCTCTGAGCTAGATCAAGGAGGGGTAAAATGGCGCTCTTTTGCCTGGTAGCGGGATATCTATTTATAATCTCCTTAGATTTCTTGAGATTTACTGAGTTAAAAACAAAATTCTTATCTTTATTTTCTATTTTCTTCACTATCTATCTACCTCCCCAAAGACTATATCTAGACTGGAAATTAAAGTCACGATATCTGCTATCATGTGCCCGCGTGCCATAAAATCTAAACCTTGCAAATGGGCAAAGCCTGGTGCTTTTATCCTGCATCTATAAGGTTTATTTGAACCGTCTGAGTAAAGATAAACCCCAAATTCACCCTTAGGCGCCTCTACTGCCCCGTAATATTCGCCAGCAGGAACATGATATCCTTCTGTGTATAATTTGAAATGATGAATCATAGCCTCCATAGACTCCTTCATCTGAGCGCGTGACGGAGGGGATATCTTTTTATCCAAAGTTTTAATAGGTCCCTCCGGCATTTTTTTGATAGCTTGCTTAATAATTGAAAGAGATTGATACATTTCTGCGATTCTCACTAGATATCTATCATAGCAATCACCTTTCGAGCCAACTGGTATATCGAAATTAAAATCTTCATAAGCATCATAAGGGTTTGATTTTCTTAAGTCCCATGCAATCCCTGAACCGCGTAACATTGGCCCTGAAAATCCCCAATCCATAGCTTCTTTTTGGCTTACTATGCCAATATCAACTGTTCTTTGTTTCCATATCCTGTTTTCTGTTAGCAAATCTTCTGTATCACTTAGAATTTTCTCAAAATCATCGCAGAAAATCAGGATATCATCGCTTAAGCCTTCTGGAAGATCTTGAGCAACCCCGCCAGGTCTGAAATAATTAGAATGCATTCTAGACCCAGATACTCTTTCATAAAACTCCATCAATCTCTCCCTTTCTTCAAAAAGCCAGAGTAATGGCGTTGTTGCACCAACATCAAGAGCCTGAGTTGTGATATTCATTATGTGATTTAAAATACGTGTAATTTCCGAGAATAAAACCCTGATATACTGAGCTCTTTTTGGTACGCTGCAATTTAGTAGCTTTTCGACAGTAAGGGCGAAGGCGTGCTCTTGGCACATAGGAGAAACATAATCAAGCCTGTCAAAATAAGGCACTGCTTGAAGATAAGTTTTATGTTCAATTAGCTTTTCCGTTCCTCTGTGAAGAAGCCCTATATGCGGATCAGCTTTAGTAACAACCTCCCCGTCTAGTTCTAAAATTAACCTCAAAACACCATGAGCTGCGGGGTGCTGCGGGCCAAAATTTAGTGTCATATTTTTCAGACTCACTTCCTTATCTTCTTCTTTCATAAAGTCCTTTAATTTTTTGTTTTTAGCGCTGGAGTTTGAGGCGCGCCATCATTTACAGGCATATTGTAAGAAGGGCCCTGCCAGGGGGTTGTAAATTCAAAATCCCTGAAGGCTTGCTGCAATTTAACCGGCTCATTTACTACTCTCTCAGCATTAGGGTCGTATCTTACCTGAACATAACCCGAAACAGGAAAATCTTTTCTAAGTGGGTGACCACTAAATCCATAATCAGTAAGGATTCTTCTAAGGTCAGGGTTGCCAGAAAATTTCACTCCAAACATATCAAAAATTTCTCTCTCATACCAAATGCTGGAGGAAAAAATTTTAGAAGCAGAAGGCATCATCTCCTTTTCGCATACACTTGTTTTTACTATAATTCTATTATTATGCTCAAGACTAAGTAGATTGTAAACAATCTCAAATCTCTTATCCCTCTCCAGGAAATCAACAGCAAATAAATCGGTTAATATTGTAAATCTTAAGCCTTTTGTCTCTTTTAGACTCTTAAGAAGTTTGATGATATTTTCAGGATTAGTTTCTAAATGAGTATAGTCAAAATTTTTGATTACTTTTACGCCAAACGGGTTTGAATTCAAAATTTCATCCATTATATTACCGCCTTTTGCCTTTTAATTTTCTTTTGCAACTGAAGCACCCCATATAATAGAGCTTCTGCGGTTGGAGGGCATCCCGGTACATAAATATCGACAGGTACAATCTGATCACAGCCCCTTACTACAGAATATGAAAAATGGTAATAACCACCTCCATTAGCGCAGCTTCCCATAGAAATTACCCATTTTGGATATGGCATTTGATCATAAACCCTGCGAAGTGCTGGGGCCATCTTATTTGTTAGAGTCCCGGCTACAATCATAAGATCAGATTGTCTAGGACTTGGTCTAAAAAGCATCCCAAACCTATCCATATCATATCTTGAAGATGCGGCCTGCATCATCTCGACTGCGCAACAAGCAAGTCCAAAAGTCATAGGCCACATTGATCCTGTTCTTGCCCACGCAACTACATCATCTAATTTCGCAAGGAGAAAACCTCTATTATTTATATCTTCCGGTAATATTAATTTATCATATTCTCGCACATGATCAGTTGCTATTCCCACTCTACTGCTCCTTTTTTATATTCATACCAAAGTCCTAATGTTAAAACAAAAAGAAAAAACATCATGGACCAAAAACCTAATAAACCAATTCCCCGCAGCGAAATTGCCCATGGAATAAGAAACATTATCTCAAGATCGAAAATAATGAATAAAATTGCCACAAGATAAAATCTGATGTCAAATTGATTTCTTGCATCGCCAAATGGATCAAAACCGCACTCATAAGGAGATAATTTGCTTTTGGATGGTTTTTTCTTGGCAAGAAATTGTGGAACTATGATGATAGCCATGGCTAACACAAGGCTTATGATAAAGAAGAAAAATATCGGTAAATATCCAGCAGCAATTTGAGTCATAGTTTTCCTAAAACATATTTAATAATTTATAGCTTCTTTATACACAGAGATTCATATAGAACCTAATAATCCGCTAGTATTTTTTCGAAAAACGAAAAATCTTACTAAAAAATGAACATAATATATTGGTACATCAGAGCCTGATATATTTCAATAAAAGCAAGCAAATGACGGGGATTTAAATTTAATTAAGTTGCATATTTATTCGGTTTTAATGAGCGATCTATTTTTTAATCTCTCGAAGCAACGCTTCTCTAGCTTCTATTTCATCACGAGTAGGGTGAATAATCTTCAGATCCATTCCCTCATATGAAGAAGACACCTCAATTACTCTAGCTTTTTCAATCTTTTTATCCTGCAGGGCAAATTTTGTTTGCCTTCCCCCTGTTAGTTCTATGTATACTTCCGAAAGTAAAGATGCATCTTTTAATGCTCCGTGATACTTTCTGTGGGAGATATCTATCCCATATCTTTTACAAAGCGCATCTAAATTGTTCCTCTGCCCTGGGAATATTTTCCTTGCCATAGCGAGTGTATCAATAGCAAAAGAATAATCTATCGTTGGTTTTGATAAAAGCTCTAACTCATGATTTATGAAATTCATATCAAAGCTAGCATTATGAATAATAAGAGGAGAGTTTTCGATAAATTCTAGAAAACTATCAGCTATCTCGGAAAATTTTGGCTTATCCGCAAGATATTCACTGGAGATTCCATGAACTTGAAATGCTTCAAAAGGCACATCTCTCTCGGGGTTAATGTAATGGTGAAAGTAATTGCCAGTCAGGATTTTATTGTGCATTTCAAGAGCGCCTATTTCTATAATCCTATGACCTGATTTTGGATCAAGCCCTGTGGTTTCAGTATCTAATATTATCTCTCTCATGAAAATCTCTTATTTTTTTCGGTATATTATTACCGATAAAATTACTTGTCAAAATTATATTGACCAAATCTTTGGGGATGCGTTTATTAAGACTCTCTTTCATCTATGTATGTATTTACTTACTCGCTTCATACCTACTCATCCAGTTTGCAATCAATTCCTTTGAGACTTGCGCATAATTAATCAAAACTGCATTTTCTGCGTTGCGCTTGTCTGCTGCTTCTGAGAAATTAAAACTACCAGTAATGACCTTCTGATTATCTATGATTATGACTTTATTATGCTCAATTCCAGATATTGATTCTTTTTTTACTTCAATGCCAGCGACCCTAAAGCTTTCTACAACATTCCTGACTTCGGAAAAATTGCTACTATCTAAGATTACTCTTTCTTTGATCCCTCTTTTACTTGCATCTATGAGCTGATTAATGATTGCAAAATGAGATAAAGAATAAGCCGCATATAGATAGATTCTTGCGCAAGTGAAATTTCTCTTGCAATAAGACTCCCGCGGCCACGAGGAGGTGTAATACCAGGCCCTAAATTAAATTAAACAAATGCAATTTAAAGGCGAGCCTGCGTAAGCCTATAGATAATCATATCTTTACCCACATCTTTCCGAGTAAATTAGCGCGATAACTACAAAATAACACAAGATTTTTTATAGATATCGTGTTACCACATATAGAATAAATTTTTTATTTCATATATGTGTATATTGATATGACCATCTACGAAAATGCTCCAGATCTTAATGATGAGGTAGAAGACATCTCCTTGGGAGATAAGCGTTTAAATCAAAGGGCTAAATCTATATTTCAAAAGCTTCTGGACAAACCCAATTACAGTATCAATTCCGCAATGCAAGGCTGGGCTGAAACCAAAGCTTGTTATAGACTTTTCTGCAATCCAAAGGTAAAACCTGAAAAAATATATGGACCCCATCAACAAAATACTCAGAAGCGTATCCATGCTCATGACACTATTCTTTGCGTTCAGGTACTACCAAGGTAAATTACTCTCATAGAAATGCAAAGGTTGCAGGGCTTGGGCCTTGCGCAGAGAGAATAAACAAGGTTTCCTCATGCATCCTACTATAGATCTAACAACAGAAGGTTTATGTCTTGCGGCTCTTAATAATCACGTCTGGACTCGTGATCAGATAATTGGGGAGTCTTCAGCAAACTGTGTCATTTTAACCTCAGTTTGACGTAAGAGCCATATATTCCTGCTGTAATTTATTGCTAATTCTAATCGATGGCTTCCTTGGGCGGAAGCAATAAGCGATGAGGCCTGCTATAAGATTTGCGAATGCATTTGCGGGTTTTCTGTGTCT
>JANRMF010000111.1:0-9421 GCA_033761815.1 Rickettsiaceae bacterium | reverse complement strand
AGACATAAAACCCAGGCGTCTTTTTTTACTTTTTGTTAGCTTTTTCCCGAAGCGAGAAATGGCTGCAAGGCTTTTACATCCATGCATATAACCTAGTGTAATTAGCGCCAGTATGGAATTAGGCTTATATCGTTTGCCTTGATTTTTACGGTTATCCTTTATTTGATCGAAATAATGTAGTATGTTTTTCATATGCGCTATTGATTTGTTTTTGTGAAGCTGAAGAATAGCGCAAACCCTTACTTTATCAACTCCTTATTGAATACCTAGTCTCGAGAATTTAATGGCCCTGAGCTTTTACTTTTGATTAATCCTTGACTTGAGTGTATTTTTTGTATATGATTTCGCTCTAGCCACATTATCGTTCAAATTTCAATTAAGGTTAGGTCTATGCTTCAAAATCCCGCAGCTACAGAAACATTTCAAGGTGCAAATAATATTGAAGCCACAGAACCATTTACCCACGGTCCTACTGGAATTTTTTCCAGAATCTGGCCTATATATAATTACGAGCTTCCCAAGTTTTTTAGCATTACTGCATTAATGTTTTGCATATTATTCATCCAAAATGTGATTCGGGCAACAAAAGATAGTGTAGTTAATACTATGATCGGGCCGGAGTCTGTATCATTTCTGAAGGTTTGGGGCGTAATGCCGGCTGCAATTTTATACGCTATAATTTATGTAAAACTTGTGAATAAATTTAAGCCAGAAACCTTATTTAATATAGTAATCTCAGCCTTTATTGGCCTATTCCTTTTCTTTGGGTTAATAGTTTTTCCATATAGTAACTACATACATTTATCCAAAGAGTCCGCGAATTCTATTATATTACTCTACCCTAACTTTAAGTGGTTTATACTCCTTGGGGCAAATTGGGGCTATTCACTATTTTACGTAGTCGCCGAATTATGGCCAAATGCAGCCTATTCAGTTCTTTTTTGGCAATTCATAAATAGCGTTACGAATGTTGATGAATCCCGCAGATTTTACCCTATGTTCGCCCTCTTTGGGCAAACAGGGCTATATATATCTGGCTCTCTTCTTGTTGCACAGACTAGTATTGGGATTTTTCTGCACAAAAATTTTGGCTTAGGTGCAACCCCAACAATCGCCTCCCTGCAATTTATTATGTTTGTTGTGATAGCGCTTGCAGCAGCCTCGCTTTTAATTTTCAGATTCATTAATTTGCATATTCTAGATGTGCGCGGAAATGATGTTGTAAAGTTCAAGGGAGGTAGAAAAAAAACAATGGGCCTAATGGAGAGTCTGAGGCTAATTGCATCATCAAGATATATATTGCTAATCGCAGTTATGCTTACTTGCTACGGTATATCAATTAACCTGGTAGAAGGACCTTGGAAAAAAATGGTCGCTAATATGTATAGCTCCACAGAAGATAATCTTGCTTTTGTTGGTAGCTATCTTAGAATGACTGGTATTATTACCCTCGCCTTTGTTCTTGTGGGCTCTAATATTGTGAGATTTCTTGGTTGGTTTTCTGCTGCAATCATTACTCCTTTTATGATGTTTGTAACAGGGTGCATATTCTATTATTCTGCAAATTTTGAATCCGATTTACTAACCTTTATTTGCATCACGATAGGGTATGACCCAATAATGCTTGCTATTGTTTTTGGGGCAATTCACAATGTTATCACTAAATCCACTAAATATACATTATTCGATTCAACCAAAGAAATGGCCTATGTTCCGCTTGATGATGACCTAAAAACAAGAGGCAAGGCAGCTGTAGATAGTATTAGTGTAAAATTTGGAAAATCCGCAAGTGCTTTTATCCAATCTTCTATCTTTTTCCTCTTTCCTGCTGCGACATTTGAATCAATTTGCCCTTATTTGATGTTTGTGTTTGTTATTGTGTGTTTTTTCTGGATGTGGGCTGTGCTTTCTCTTGCAAAGCAATATGACAAGCTAACATCTAAAGAAATTCTAGAGGAATGATCAAAGTTAAACTAATCGCCCCATCTTCTGGTCTTTCCCAAGATCCGGTAGGGTTTTTATCAAAAGCTACTAGTTATTTAAAATCCCAAGGAGTTCATCTTATATACGAAGATGGGATTTTTGCGGGAAATGAGTTGCCATTTTTTGCATCAAGTCAGGAATTTATGGTCAAGAATTTGGTGAACTCGCTCGAATCAGATGAATATGAAATCTTGTGGGCTGCGCGAGGTGGATATGGGTGTGCAAACCTATTAGAGCAAGTCTCCAGGGCAAAGATAAATGGAACCAAAATTTTGGTTGGGTTTAGCGATATAACCGCCCTTCACATTCTGATGAATGAGTATTTTGGAGTTGAGTCCATTCATGGACCTGCTCTTAGCAGCTTCATGAAATATGAGCAAGACTTCTCCATTATAATAAATACACTAAATTCCCCCTCGACTAAGTATTTTCTCAAAAAAATTTCCAATTTTCACTCATCAAACCAGATCACGGGAAAAATCATAGGCGGAAACCTAACCGTGCTTGAGTCATTAATTGGTACAAAATTCCAGCCTAATCTTCAGGGAAAAATTTTGCTACTCGAGGATATAGGAGAAAGGCCATATAGAATTCACAGATCTCTAATGCATATGAAAAATGCAAATCTACTTGAAGGTTGCTCAGCAATTATATTTGCGGACTTTCTAGAAAAAAATAACGATATTACAGAGCAGGATATGAAAGAGGTAATTATCCATTTTTGCAATAATGAGGTCAAAATTCCTTGTTTCTTTACAAATCGAATAGGGCACGGATCAAAAAATCTCCCCATAATTCTAAATAGGAATGCAAAAATTTCACATAAGCATAATGATGATGTGATTTTAGATGTGTTTATTCAGAGCAAGAATTAAGCAAGCTCTCTTCTATCTGCGCTCAAATAATAAGTAATACCTATCCCCATCACCAAATTAAGATATAATATATAGTTCATATATTGCGCCTTGAAACTAGCAGAGAGAGTAGCAAAATGCAGTACTACAAAAATTAAGGCAAATCCGAATGACTTCAGCAGATAAACAAGACTTTCCTTTCTTCTAAATTCCTGCCTCAGAAAAATGCATATAGCAGAAATTGGGAGTAATATATTCATTAAAGACCAGACTATTCTCCCATTCCCTTCTGCAATAAAGCGAATCTTTTTTGACTTATCTGGGTGTTTGGGGTTTAGCAATTCCCAAATATATCTCTCGAGCGAGTCTTTTTCATTTTCGCCCCTTTCATTTATTTTCTCGTCTAATATACTAACATTAAACCGCTCAAATTTCATGATCTCAAAAATGCCAGCTTTACCAAAAGACTGACGACTACCAGAAGAAAGCATGAGCTTAATAGCATCTCCAGAGTCAATCATCTCCCCTTGATCCGCGAATAATATTGCAGGTGAGCCATGGTTTCTATAGTCAAACAGGATTATACCAGAAAATTTCCTAGCACTAACCTTTTTGTTCAAAAATAATACTAAATTTTTAGATAAGGGGCTAAAAATTCCCTCCTCTATTTTGGAAGAAGCAAAATTTCCACGGTAAATATATAATTTTTCCTTTAAAATATTATAACTAAACGGCATTATGGTCGAGCCATTTACAATAGAGATTACCGACACAACGAGACAAACTCTCACCAAGGGGTGCATAAGATCATGTAGGTTTATACCCGCGCTTTTTAGAACTATAATTTCTTTGTTGGTCTTAAGGTTACTATAGGCATAAAGAGCAGAATATACCAGAGCAAATGGCAAGATGCTATGGAGCAAAGATGGGACAATAAGCAAAGTAAGAACCAAAAATTCCGTAAGCAAAATTTGTTTTTCAAACAAATAAATTAGCCTCAAAACCTGACCAAGCCAGGTAATCCCGGTTAAAATTATTAGCGCGTAAAAAAATGGCACTAAGATTGAGCGTATTATATATTTCTGATATATCACTATAAGGCTCTATTTTGCTTTTATTATCTACATTATAGTTTAAACCCATCAAAACAACAATGTTTATTGGCTCTTGCGCCCGATCGTTTTTCGATCTGTATTTTGACTAGCCTGGGAAACCTTGAGTTCGGTCGATTTTTGATGATCCCGCCGCCTTTTGCTGCCGCTAAAAATTTGCTTAAATTTACTAAAAAGAGTATGGCTTTCACCCCCTTCTACAAAAAATTTCCTTTTAGGTTTTTGTTCAGTTGCTTGTGACATTGGCTCTGATGAAGATTTTGAAGGGAATTCGCTAGAGCTACTGACATCAACCTCTAAAAGGTCCTTAATAGCCTTTGAGAATCCATTTCTCAATTTATTTAACAGCCTTTTCCACCATTTTTCAGATTTGCTCAATGATTCATTACCAAGAAATTTATCTTGGTTTGCTTTATCCCAAGGAAGGGGGGGTCGCACGAAATTACCTTTTTCGACTGTTTGATATATTGCATCTAAACCAATTACTTCAGTTGCAAGATCTACAATATGTTTATTTAAATTCATATTATCCTGCTGATTTTTTTGGTCATATAACTCCAGAAGAAGAGTAAAAGTTTTTTTATCGGCTTCTAGTGCTATTCTTTCTTGCTCTTCCCGAGTTTTATTATCAAAACCATCAAAGTCTTTTGAGCATTTTTTATATTGTTCTAGTATTATTTTATCCAAAATCGCAACTGGCTTTAGATTCTCACCTAGCTTTTGTTTGTATTCTTTTATATCATCTCTCAATGCATTTCTGCATGTCTGAATAATCGATGGATCTTTTTCTTGATCTTTCTGATAGGATGCAAAGTTTTCTGGGTTAAAGATTATAGATGCTGCAACTCTTTCCTTAAGATTGTTGTTTATGTTTACTTCAGCGCCATTCACTGTAACTGTCTCAGCATTATTTTCTGCAGCGCATTTTTTATATAAAGATTTTAAAATTTTATATCCTGCTCTCTCTAGCTCTAACTCCCTATAAACATCGATTTCGTGTCGCTTTGTTCCCGCTTTTAAATCTATCTTAACTTGCCCACACCAATGTGAATATATTTTATCAACCCCATCATTGCTAAAATCTGCCTCGGGACATCTTTGAGATATTTGAAATAGCGTTGGGGAATCCATAGCTTTCTGAGCTTGTTCAAAAAAACCATTCTTGTCAGTTAGAGTTTTAAGATTCTCGCTATTAAAATCCCCCCGTGTCTCCGCATCTAAAGCGCATACTCTTAGAGCATTTAGATAAAACTGTAGTTGCTCAAGATTCTTCGGATTTTCGAGTCTATCAAACATAGACTTTGCATATTCAATATTTTCTTGAATTGCAAGAATCTTCATTGCAAAAGCTTCATTGTAAACTTGCATATAAAGATTAGGTTCTGCTTTTAATTTTTTCCAGTTCAATATTAATTCCCAATCTTCAGGTTCTAAAGTATCCTTGAGTAGCGGGTCTTTTGGGCTGTATAGAGCCTGAACGATATCCTGAGGTGTAGGATCTCCTAACTGTATATTAAGTCGAGTCTTAATTGTTTCTTCACGCAATTCTTCTGACCTTGTGATGCGTTTTTCATAGCTTGAAGCCAAGCAGAGCACCAGACGGGTATCTTGCGGTATATATGTATTTTTCATTAAACTGAGCGCTAATTTATCACTAATATAATCCAAAGCTAATGCGGCGGTCGTTGGTATATTTGCTTTGAGCTGTGCTTTTAATGGACCTTCAGATCTATGAGATAAATTTGCTTCTTTTGGAATTAATTGGTTGTTATTTTGCGCCAAATATCTCTTTACCAAATTATCTCTATTTTCCTGACTTATCTTATCAAATATCAATTCAGGATTAGAGTTTGAGTATAAAGCTAAAGTTTCTATCACCACTGGGGCGTGATCATTATTAATAGCTAGCGCTAAGAAGCTATTAAGTGTAGGATCAGTACTACTTTGAAGGGATTTATTTATTTCCCCCTTTAATATTTCTGAGATTAAAATTTTTTGTGCATTTTGATGCGCTTGATCATTTGCTGTGTATTTACATATTGCCTCAAATACTGCCAGTTGCCTCTTTTGTTCATATTTTACAAATTCAGACTGAGTTCTTCCTTCCTCAATAAACTTCTTTGCTGCTTCCTGAGCGGTTGAAAGAGTTTTTGTTGCTGCGCCAACTCTTTTTGCGAGTTTGTGGGTCGCCCTCTTAAATATCCCACCTTGCAATATCCCCCCTTTTTTATCTTCTTGTGTATCTTTAGGCATAATAATCTCATAATTTATTTATTATTATTTTACATTAAATTTTCATTATTTATATAAAAACATAATTATATCTAGTAACTTTTTTTAGTCTGTTGATTTGTTGCAATATCACCCTCTCCTGACTCAGATATTCAACTTGAACTTATTAATTTAATTATCTATCATTGATACTTAGGAAAAATTGCAAAGTGATGCACCAAGATATGAAACATCTCAGTAATAAAGAAAAACTAGTATTTTACTACTTTCTAACATGCGCATTTTTGGTGCTTTTAATGGTTGTTATCGGCGGAATCACAAGGCTTACTGGCTCGGGGCTTTCTATAACAGAATGGAAACCAGTCACGGGGATAGTCCCCCCATTGTCAGACTCTGACTGGGTGCTTGAATTTGCAAAATATAAGTCCACTCCGGAATTTCTCAAAATAAATAGCACAATGGATCTTGGCGGCTTTAAGAAAATATATTTACTGGAATATATTCATAGGCTTGCTGCAAGAATTACTGGGCTTGTTTTTTTTGTGCCAGCAATTTTATTGTGGCGCAAAAACTACCTATCCCCTTCATCAAAACAAACCCTAGTAATTGGCTCTATTCTTGGGCTTGCTCAAGGCTTCATGGGTTGGTATATGGTTAAAAGCGGGCTGCATATAAACCCATATGTAAGCCATTTTCGCCTCTCTTTTCATCTCCTTCTCGCCCTTTCATTATATCTGCTTTTTTTGAGCAGCGCATATAGGATTTATTTTGCAGATAAAGGTAGAAATTCTATCCCGCCTATTTATCTCATTTTTATCTCGCTTATTATTCTGCAGATATTTTTAGGCGGAATGGTTGCGGGCCTTCATGGCGGGCTTGTTTATAATCATTTCCCATTAATGGGTGATGGTTTTGCTCCGGAGGAAATGAGTGCTATTCCATTTAACCTATACCTAGCAACTCCTGCTATCGTTCAGTTCTTTCACAGAATCGGTGCCTATGCCCTATTCTGCTTCATCATCCTCATCTCTTTGAAATTATATAAATCAAGGCAGATATATTTGTCCCTAGGGCTCATTACCATCTTCTTGTTGCAATTTTTTATAGGCATATATACGTTAGTTTACAGTGTTCCCATCATGCCTGCCTGGGCGCATCAATTTATGGCCTTTATTTTGGCGGGTTTTGCATTACTTATAGCAAGAAAAAGTTCTGTATAATTTTTCTCCACCCCAGAAAAACTTGCTTTTTTCTGAGAAAAAAACTATGATCTGAGTCAAATATAATCAGGAACTATAAATGAATTACGTATATGTGATGAAAGGTCTTTCTAAGACCATTAACGGGAATAAGATAATTAAAGAAACATATTTGTCGTTTCTTCCGGGGGCAAAAATTGGGATCATAGGGCATAATGGCGCGGGTAAATCTACCCTTTTAAGAATTATGGCTGGGGTTGATAAAGAATTTGACGGGGAAGCATGGGTTGCAGATGGAATAAAAATTGGCTTTCTCCAGCAGGAGCCGCAACTTAATCCAAACAAAGATGTTTTTGGGAACATTATGGAAAGTCTATCCGAAAAACAAGCCCTTCTTGACGAATTCAACGAAATTAGCGCAAAATTTGCAGAAGAAATGAGTGATGACGAAATGAATGATTTACTCGCAAAGCAAGCAGACCTTCAGGATAAAATTGATTCTCAGGATCTGTGGAATATGGAAAGAGAAGTTGAAATTGCAATGAGTGCGCTCAGGTGCCCCCCAAAAGATGCAGATGTAAATAAAATTTCCGGGGGAGAAAGGAGAAGGGTTGCACTTTGCAAACTCTTGCTTGAAAAGCCAGACATGCTTCTTCTTGATGAGCCAACAAACCACCTTGATGCTGAATCTGTTTCTTGGCTTGAAAATTTCCTAAAGGAATATAAGGGAACAGTTGTGTGCATCACTCACGATAGATATTTCCTAGATAAAGTGACAGAATGGATCTTGGAAATAGATAGAGGTTCGTGCGTTCCGTGGCACTCAAACTATTCAGCCTGGCTAGATCAAAAGCAAAAGAAAATGGAAGGTGAGGAAAAGGAAGAAAGCGACAGAAGAAAGCAGCTTAGAGCTGAGCTTGAGTGGATTCAGCAATCGCCAAAAGCAAGACAGGCAAAAAGCAAGGCTCGTGTTGAAGCTTATCAAGAATTACTCAATAAAACTAGGGAAAAAGTTGTTACCGCAGCTCAAATAGTTATCCCTAATGGCCCAAGGCTTGGTGATCTTGTTATAGAAGCCCAAAATCTTGCTAAAAAATTTGATAATAAAGAGCTACTGAAAGATTTTAGCTTTAAAGTCCAGCCTGGCTCGATTGTTGGAATTGTGGGGCCAAATGGCGCTGGTAAAACTACCTTATTTAAAATGATCACCGGGAAAGAAACCCCAGATTCTGGGTCATTAAGAATTGGCCCAACTGTTAAACTTGGCTATGTTGATCAGTCTAGAGATCATTTAAATGATACAAATACTGTTTGGCAGGAAATTTCCGGAGGGCTTGATGAAATGCACCTAGGTGATAGAATCATCAAAAGCAGAGCATATTGTTCCGCATTCAACTTCAAGGGCGGAGATCAGCAGAAAAAAGTTGGTCAGCTTTCAGGGGGCGAGAGAAACAGAGTTCATATTGCAAAATTGCTAAAGGAAGCCGCAAACGTTATATTGCTTGATGAACCTTCTAACGATCTTGACGTGGATACTTTAAGAGCGCTCGAGGATGCAATCTTGGATTATGCAGGCTGCGTTATGGTAATCACTCACGATAGGTGGTTTTTGGATAGGATAGCAACCCATATTATAGCGTTTGATAGCGAAGGAAATGCTTCCTGGTATGAAGGAAACTATTCTGACTATCAAGCTTATATGCTAAAAAATCATGGTATTGATGTTGAAAACCAGAAATATAAACACAAGAAATTAGTAGGCTAATTATACCAATCACTAATAAATAATATGAGCTTTGGAGAGATTTTTGTAGTTTTGTTGGTGGCTCTTCTTGCTCTAAGGCCGGAAGATTATAAGCATCTTATTTCCTCCATCAATAAGCTATATAAATACTTGATGCAGATGAAACAAGAAATAATCAGCCAGATTAATAAAATAGCAGAGATTCAGGAAGAAGTCATAAAAGAGACAATAGAAGATCAAGAGCAGATAAATTTTTACCTAAAAAAGATATTTGAGCTTGATCAGCCTTATTCTGGC
>JANRMF010000110.1:0-14314 GCA_033761815.1 Rickettsiaceae bacterium | reverse complement strand
CAGGAGCGTCATATCATTACCTTTTACTTGAACATAAAATTAGTAATTTATTGCGCTCCGCTATAAAATCAAGAGTATTTTGTAACTAAAGCCCTTTGTATATAAGGTTTACAGGAGTTTCTTACGTCAAACTGAGGTTATTAAAATCATTAAACAAAGAGCTCAGGTCAGATTTGTCTGAAGCGGATATAACAAGGATGAAGCGGCGTAACCCCAAACAAGATTCAGAAAGAACTGACGCTGAAATGGATGAAGAATATAAACAAATTAATGAAAAAGAGCTAAATCGGAATGAAGAAAAATTAAGGAATATACAAGCAAAATCAAAAGGGGTAGTCACAGACACCAAAGTCTATCAAGTAGGTTATGTTGCAAACCCTCGCGGCTCAGGCGTTGATCTTGAAGATGGAAAAAACCCCACCACCTTGCAAAATAAAGGCAGCACATCAACCGATCTTGCATATATAATCCCACCAAAATCACTTTTAAAAAAGGAGGGCGAGAATAAACCGAAGAAAAATCTGAGATTTGCAGGGGAAATTCAGGAAGAGGCCCTGAGTAGAAGAGCGCCAAGGCAAAATCCAGGCGAATCAGACGAGTCTTATAATTCAGGACCAAATGTTAATGAGTTGGACGGTGAATTAAAGGCTTCAGCACTAGCAAGATACAATGCCAAAGAAGTCTCGCCGTCTCAAGCATTGCTTCTTCAAGATGGGAAAAAGGAAGAGAGAGAATATGCCGCATTTTATGACGCCGCGCACAAAAAAGAATTTGTTTTATTAAATTCTACCGATACAGACATAGACAGTATAAATACATTAACTAAAAAACAAAGGGATATAATCAAAGAATATAAGTGTAATTACAATTTAATTCTATCTATTGAGGATAGAACTTTGACTAATGAAAAGGACGAGAATCTATCAGAGGAACTAGGAGTTGACGCATCATATGATGAACTGAGAAAAATAAAAGAAAAAATGATTTTTCTTAATCCTGAATTGAATGATATTATAAAAAAGATACCTGGAGAAACTTATGGAGTTCTCTCTGCTAAGATAATTGAACGAGAAAATGATGAGAATAACAAAGATTTTTATCAAATGAAATTTTTAAATTCAATGACGCGTGATGAATTTAACGCACTTGGACTTGGGGATGAATATTCAAGCTGCTTAAATGGAATCACAGAGGAGGAGAAAGTTGAAAGAATTGTCAAAATTCAATATTTCACAAAGATGGATAATGAAACACTAGAACGTATTTCATGGCCCATTGATCAATTACTACTAGAGAGAAGTATGAGTGATCCAAAATATTTAGAAGCAGATCTAATATCATTTGCTAAGAAGATAAAAGAAAAAGGAGGGATTGAATGTCTATCTAACGAAAGAACGAAGCTCAAATCTTCTGAAATCAGAGCTGCCGCGAGTGCTGAGACCAAAGTCGTGCAACAAACCCCAGGCTCAACTCCGAATGCCCAGGGTCATAATCCACAAGGGAGATCGTGAGAGCTGGAGAGTGGTAAACACCCCCACTCTCCTTATTATTCTTTAAAGATGCTCATGCCCATTATGTTATATCCAGCATCCACATGGTGGATTTCTCCCGTAACTCCTGAGGATAAATCACTGAGGAAATAAAGACCCGCACCTGCAACATCCTCTAGTGTTGTGTTTCTTTTAAGGGGGGATGTGGATCTATGAAGTTCCATCATGGATTTAAAGTCCCCAATTGCGCTTGCTGCTAGAGTTCTAATTGGGCCGGCAGATATTGCATTTACCCTAATATTTTTTGGCCCCACATCAAATGCAAGATATTTCACACTCGCTTCAAGAGCGGCTTTTGCTATTCCCATTACATTGTAATTTGGCACAACTTTTTCTGCTCCAAAATAACTCAGAGTGAGAATACTCGCATTATCATTTAATATACTCTCAGCCGCTCTTGTTATGCTAACTAGGGAATAACATGAAATGTGAAGAGTGTTCGTGAAATTTGCAAGGCTGGTCTCGAGGTACCTCCCCTTGAGCTCACTTTTATCCGAAAAAGCAACCGAATGTACTATAAAATCAAGCCCGCCCATATCTTTTTTTATATGCTCAAATAGAGATGTTATGGACTCCTCCTCGGCAACATTGCAATGATAAACATGCTCAAGCCCAAGTTCTGCGGCAAGAGGCCTAACTCTTTTCTCCATAGCCTCATTTGGGTATGTAAAAGTTAGCTCAGCTCCTGCATTGTGTGCTTTTGAGGCTATTGACCAGGCGATTGACATATTGTTTGCAACCCCCATTATTAGGCCCCTTTTTCCGGCAAGAAGTTTTGTATCGTTAGAACTAGTCATAATTTTACCCCCAGGATCTTTTTTATTTCTTGTATGTTTTATAGCATTGTCTATATTTTTGTACAAATGATTTTATAAAAAAGATTCTCAAAGTGACTATGAACAAATTAGTAAATTTTTCCAAATCTTACCCACTTTTTAGCTCATTTTTAATGGGGATGCTAACGAACTTAGCCTTAGCGCCATTATTCTTTTTTCCAGCTCTAGTATTTATTGGATTATTCGCCCTCGTGATTCACTCTCAAGGATCTTATAAGCAATCAACTTTATGTGGTTATTGCTACGGATTTGGATATTTTCTTGCAGGTTTATACTGGATTTCTATAGGCGTATCTGTTTATTCTGAAAAGTTTTGGTGGGTTGTGCCTATTGCACTTATTCTGCTTCCGGCTTTTTTTGCTCAGTTTTTTGCATTACTTGGCTTTGCTGCCCATTTTTACTCAAAAAGAATATTTTTTCTTAACTCCTTCACAGCACTTTGGATTGGAGCTGAATTACTCAGGACATACTTATATACAGGCTTTCCATGGAATCTCATAGGGTACTCTCTCGCATTTTCTGATATTGCTATTCAGATGAGTAGTATTCTCGGCATTTTTTGCCTCAGTTTTATAGTAATTTTCACCTCAACTTCAGCTTTGTATATTTTTGATAAAAAATATAAGCTTTTTTTTGTATTTTTTTGCATGTTCACTGCCCCTTTGTGGATTTATGTGTACTATCACGGATCCCATCGCTTAAAGGAAAATCGTACAATATACACCCCCGTGAAATTTAGACTTGTGCAGCCCAGCGTTCCTCAAATAGATAAATGGAATCTAGAAAGATTTTGGGATGTTGTTAATACGCACAAAGACCTATCTTTGAGTAATATATCTTTATTTAATCCTGATATGGTAATATGGCCTGAATCTGCAGTTGTTGTAGAGCCCAGCTATGTTAGTGTTTATAATGCATTAAAATCTTTCGTCACAGATGCTAATGCAATTCTTATCACAGGAGGCGTAACGGACAACTTAAACAACCCAAATCGCACAAGATATAAATTATTTGTGAGTATGTATGCTATGGATATAGATGGGAGCATGATATTTGATTATCACAAAGCTCACCTTGTGCCATTCGGTGAATATGTACCATTTTCTGAATATATAAACTATATGGGTAAAATTACCCCTGGAGAAATGGAGTATTTTCCAGGAGATAGTGGCTTTATCGTCTCTCTTCCAAGGCAAAATTTAAAAATAAAGCCTTTAATTTGCTATGAAGTTATATTTCCTAGCGAGGTCCTAACTAACAATAAAGATGCGGATGTAATTTTGAATGTCACCAATGATGGATGGTACGGAGTCTCTTCTGGCCCATATCAACATTTTTACTCAGCAAGAATAAGGGCTGTTGAAAGTGGCTTGCCTTTAATACGCACCGCAAATAACGGTATTAGTGCGATTATCGATGGAGCTGGACGCATTATCGCTAAAACAAACTTAAATGATGTAGTTTATCTCGATGGGTATGTACCGCAAAAATTAACAAAACCTACAGAGTATTCGATTAATAAGGGGAAATATATATATTACTACCTGATTTTTTCCTTTATCATCGGTAGTCTGTTTAAAAGAAAACAACCTAAAAAAGAGGGCGCATGGACAACTTAAGGGTTTTTACAAAATTTTTTTATCCTCAAGCAAAATTCTCTTTACAACCAATTTAATCGTAAGTATATTGAGCCTCCTTTTCAAAACTTAATTAATTAACAAAGAAATTCGCAGAGGTAAATTATGCAAGAAAATTCAGACAAAAAAGGTAAAGTAGATTTCATAGATAATCACGTTGGTAAGCGTCTGAAAATGAGGAGAATAATGCTGGGATTAAGTCAGCAGGATCTGGGCGATGCTGTCAATGTCAGTATTCAACAAATTCAGAAATACGAGAAAGCAACAAACAGAATATCCTCCGGAAAATTATATTCCCTCGCAAAATTACTTATGGTCCCAGTGGAATTTTTCTTCAAAGACCTAGAAACTAAGGGTCAAAAAAATGGAGATTTTGCATTCGCAGACCAAAAAGATGGTTACTCATCTGATGACATAGGCGACAAGGATCTTGCAACACTTATAAAATATTATGTTGATATCAAAGACCTTAGCGTGCGAAAAAAAATTATAGATCTAGTCAAGGCCATATCTTCAAATGCAACTAATGGTGGGTGATATGTCGCCATATGAGCCAAGTAGCCTAGTGAGTAATCCCTGGGCTAGTCGGCTCTGGTATAATTATCCTTATTCGTGGGGAAAACGTGAATAGAGAGCGCTCTCTTTTATACTTGATAAAAACTTGCCAATGCAAACTCGCCATGCCCCGCTCTTTCAGAATAAAGCAAACCCTCATAATCTTTTATTTTTTCTGTTTTTAGCAAAGCTATTGCTATATCCTTCCAGCTTGAGGTTATATATCCTATTTTTTCATTACCGAGCACAATCTCCTCTCCTTTTAAATCCTCCATATTATCCTTAAATGTCAGTTTATATAAATTCTTCCTGACTACTCCTTGATATTTAGTGCGGGAGATGACCTCTTGCCCAGTGTAACAGCCTTTTGTATAAGAGACTGAGGATAAAAAATCGCAGCCAAATTCCGGTGGCAGAGATTTTTCATGAACCAAATCAGTAAAGCCATCTGGGATGGAATATTCATACTTATCTTCAAGGTATGATTCATCCACTGGCCCATCAACCAAAGTTGAAACGCACCTATAACCCATTTTTTCATATCTACTATCTTTATACACTATTTTTCCCTCCCGCTTAGTCTTTTGGTAAAAAATTTTCAAATTTTTTTCCAGGGAAAAATTTACCTTCATGTTTAATTTATAAAAATCTAGTCTAGACAAAAGCTTTTCTGCATAATCTTTATTCACATCAAGAAAATAACCATCCTCAGCCATAATGATGAAACTATCATACAAAAACCTCCCTTGAGCATTCAAAAAATAGGCATAAATAGAGTCGCTCTCTTTTGTAAGTACCTCTATATCATTTGTTGTAGTTGACTGAAGGTAACGCTTAGCATCTTTGCCGAATGCTTTAATAATCACTCTATCTTCTAAAATCTGCATTGGAATTTACTCTTTTTTCAAGTAGCGCAAATAATAACTGAAATACACTCAAAATTCTAGTCTAGAAATTTATAGTTCTTTTATCCACCGCAAGAGCAGCCTCTCTAACCGCCTCGTTTAATGTTGGGTGAGCGTGGCATGTTCGCGCTATATCCTCCGCTGCTGCTTTAAACTCCATCCCTAGAACAATCTCTGCAATCAAAGTACCAGCATCAGGGCCGATTATATGAGCGCCAATAATCTCATCCGTAATCTTATCTGCCAGAATTTTGACAAAACCATCCACATTCCTTGCGGCTCTTGCTCTGCTATTTGCAAGGAATGGGAATTTCCCCACTTTATACTCCCTACCTTGTTTTTTCAAATCATCTTCCGAAAGCCCAACAGATGCAACTTCAGGAAATGTATATATCACGCTTGGTATGGTTCCGTAATTTACATGCCCAGCTTGGCCGGCCATAATCTCAACCGCAGCAACAGCCTCCTCTTCTGCCTTGTGAGCAAGCATAGGCCCATCAATAACATCTCCAACTGCATATATATTCGTTATTATTGTTTGGAATTTAGCGTTCACGGGTATCCTGCCTTTATCATTTAAAGCTATTCCTACTTTTTCAAGACCGAGATCCTTTGTGAAAGGCCTTCTTCCAGCACTCACCAAAACTATATCTGCGGTAATATTTGATTTTTGGCCAGACTTTGTCTCAAGGTTTAGGGTAATTTTTTCTCCCTCTAATTGCGAAGATGTAACTTTGGTGTCAAAAATAAACTCCATCCCTTGTTTTGCCAGTAATTTTTGTAGAGTATTTGCAACTTCACCATCCACCGCCGGAACAATTCTTGGACTAAATTCAACTACCGTAACTTTTGCTCCAAGCCTCCTCCAGACTGAGCCAAGCTCAAGCCCTATATACCCTCCTCCAATAACGATCAGAGAGGATGGTACTTTTTCTATTTCAAGAGCCTCTTTGGAGGTGATAATTTTTTTACTATCGCATTTAATTCCTGGTAAATCTATAACTTCAGAACCTGTCGCAATCAGGATTTTCTTGGTTTTAACAACTTCGGTTGAACCATCTTCTTTGGTAATGACTACTTCTTCTGGGCCAGAAATTCTTCCCGCGCAGGCAAATCTTTTGATTTTATTTTTTGCAAATAAACCATCTATTCCTTTGCACAAATCTGATACTACCTGATTTTTTTTTGCAAGCATTTTTTGTATATTTAACTTAGGGCTAACCTCTATGCCGATATCTTCAAAATGATGACTTGCCTCTTCATATTTTTCTGAATAATTCAAAAGTGCTTTAGAGGGGATGCAGCCTTCATTAAGACAAGTCCCGCCTAGGGTTTGCCTCTTTTCTATACATGCTACTTTCATGCCAAGTTGAGCTGCTCTAATTGCGCCAGTATATCCTGCAGGCCCGCCGCCTATTACTACTAAATCAAATTTATCTTCTTGGTCTGTCATATTTTATTTCTGTATATAAGTTAATAATCTTATTTTATTCTATCATCTATTGACCTTATTTGCAAATAAAGCAGTAGAGGATGAGCTGCAAAACCCAATTATATCCAGATTATCGTTGTAATTCTCCTTACTTTTGGCAATTGCTTGGTATAGTTTTCTGCTAATTGGCCTAATTGTTGAGACTGGGGCAATCTCAGAAGAATTATCCCCGCACTCTCTGATATATCTCAAAAATTTATATATATTTCCTTCTCCAAGGCTAATGCGCTCACTAAAAGATATTAAATTCACAAAACCAGATTGATATAGTAATTGGTTGAAATTTTGCAGCCTTATCATAGGTAGAATTCTATTACTATAGCCTCCCTCTATCTTCTCTTCCAGAGCCCATAACTTAAGACGAGTATTCATCAAGCTCTCTTCGCCAACAAAACACCCAGCAAAAACTCCATTTTCATTCAAATGAAACTTCACCCAAATCAAAAACATATTAATATCTACAATTGTGCTAATATCATAAAAACTTATGATTATGTCATATTTTTTGCTAAGCTCCTGATTTGTGTAATATTGCTCTTCAATATGTAAATTTTCGCCAAGCTCAGTGGATGAAAAAATAGAACCCCTACCCCCAAGGATCAATATTTTTTTTACTTGGGAGAAATCAATATCCTCGAGCAAATCCTTGATTATTGCTCTACCAATAGAGAGGTATTTATCTCTGACTTCAGAGTCAATTAGGAATGAGTTTTGAATTCTGGTGCGAATTAGGTCTCTGTTTTGCATGTAGGTTTTAAATTAAGTGCGGGTTTGTATAGTGTCTTAATTTTACATATGGACATAAAGGCGTCAAGATTATAAAGCTCAATACAAATAAATTCATCTATTACATAGGAATATGCAAAGATCCTAGTGACGACGTCCTCCGAAGAGTTTTTTTATGTCCTTGCCTAATTTTTTTGCCCCTCTTTCAACTTCTCTTTCAACATGACTCAATTCTTTTTTAACGTCTTTTATGGCCTTATTTACAGTATGCTCTGCTTCTCTTGCGATATCTGCACCACCCCTTGCTATCTCCCTTTCTACAAAACTAATAGCAGGCTTAAGAGCTCCTTCTTTTATGGGGTTTACAACTTCTCTTGCAACATCCTTAGCAATTCTATCAACAAATTTAGGTACTTCCTTTTCAATTGGTCTGATGATTTCCCTTGTTGCTTCCTTTATTGCCCTCCCTGTTTCTTTTGGAATGATATCCTCTACAGATCCCGTGACTTTGCGCACCACCTCCTGAACAGCCTTGCCTGCATCGCCATCAATAGCGCGTGCCACATCTTTTACTGTATTTTTTGCTTTTCTTTCTGCCTCTTGCGTCATTGCCTCAAAAGCCTCGCGAGATCTATCTACAATCTCTTTTGCAGCTCTGGATGGATTTTGAGAAGCATCGTAGATAGCGGCGAAATCTAATATCGATCTCTCATTGGCCTTGAAGTAGTTAAATGCCTCCTCAACTTTTTCCCCGTTCAAAGTCTTTAAATTCACTATCTTCATTTTGCGAAAAAAATCCACTGGTATTACTCCATTTAGTTTATCCGCAGCAAAAGATACTAGCTTTGGATCATCAGCAAGATCTCGAATTAATAGCTTTCCTTCGTCTCCGATTAAAGACTCTACAAGATGCCCTCCAGATTTTATCTTGCGTTTGGTTGTATGATGGTTGGCAATTTTTTTTGCATATTCAAGGGATTCGGGATTTCTGGCAACTGCACTAATTGACTTTGCTCCAGCTTTTTCGATAGTTTCAGTCATATCTTTTGGAATGTCTGCTAAGCCTTTAGATTTTACAAAAGTTAGAGTTTCAGCGGAGGTAATTTCAGATAATATCCTTAGCTCTTCTGGTTTAGATGTGATGTTTGCCTTTATAGACTCCTTGTTTGCAATTTCTTTTACATCAGAAAGTAGTTTAGTAACATCAGATTTTATAAGATCTGCTTCTTTGCTGGGGTTTATATCATCATCAGAATCTTGCAAGGCCTTTTTTCTCTTTGATGGTTGCAGTAATCGCCTAGCATGATCGGATGTTGCAAGGTCAATCACTGCATCTGTTAGAGTGTCATCCTCTCTTATGACCTTTAAAGATGATTCTATCAAAGATTTAGACCCTGCGGAATTTTCAGGATTTGATAATATCTCAATAGCTCTATCACCCTGCTTTATCTCTGATTTTTCACCCTCACGCCCCTCCCTAGCTTTGGATGCAATATTTGCTGAGCTAAGAACTATATTTGCAAAATGCTGAATATTCTCGTCCGTTAAAAAAACTTTTTTAAATGATGGGTTTTTGGCTACCAATCCTATTTTTTCTGCAACTTGCTTTTCTGTCTTAATCTCAGTGCTAGATGAGTATTTTACCACTCCGGCAATTAGCGCAGATACTTCTTTTACATCAGCAGGTCTGGTCTTTGGAAGGCTCTTTAGTAGCGGAACTAAATCATTTTGTATCACATCTTGCGTTATAGATCTAACGGATTGATCATCACCAGACTTTGTCACTCCTCTTGATGCTACCGCCGAAACAAACTCAGCGTTATTTTTCAAAAAAGTAGCCATATTGCCTGATTTAGAAAGCATTAATTCCCACATTTCAGGGCTTTCTATTAAATCTTTTCTCTGATCTTTGTCTAACATAGCAGGAATGACAACCGCAAGGGCGGGGCTTGTAAATAAAGCTGCAAATCCCGCAGCAAAAGTGCTAACACTTATCTTGATTGTTTCAAACTTATCGTCAGTTATCTCAGAGAGAGAAACATATTGAAAACTATCCATTAAAAACCCCAAATATCCTATAGTGTTCTTGATTTTTTCGCTTGAGATATTTGACTTAGATTGCTCGTCTTCTTTAGACATAAACCCTCCGTTTTAACAATTTTTTACATGTATTATAATATCATACAATATATTATTGATATAGTAATAAATAATTATAAAATAAATAATTTTTGTATAAGTATGAATATTTATCACATTTATTTATTTTTTACATCAAAGATCTATTGACTATTTAGTCAAATGTTTTGTAGTATGACATCACTAACTTTTATGCAGGTTTATATGGAACAAGAAAATACAATGCAAGAACCTCAGGGAATTTTGGAGGTTAATTTATTAGTAACAGGGGTTACCCTTGAGATTTTAGATGAACAGTATATGCAAAGAAACTTGTCTTTATACGAATTTAGGGATTTTGCTGTGCAATATATAGCCGAAAAACCGATCAGCTGGTCTGTTGAGAAAGAAAAACTAATTGGGTATATATTTACAAAAGATTTTTTAATAAATAGTATTTTAGATGATCATAACCAAAAAATCTCCTCAGAGTTTAAAAAAAGAGTTAATATAGACCGCGAGTCCGCCCTTGCGAGCGCGAATCTTAAGGAATTTGATGCTCAGGCAAATGATAATTATCTAAGAAATTTTGCTCAAGATAGCGATTTTGCAATCCTTGCCGAAAAGCAAGAAATTTTTCAAATTTACGCAGAAGCTTATGAGTTAAACGAAGGTCTTACGCATCATGATTATCAATACGAAAGCAATGATATAGCGACAATAATTCGCACATCTGAGATATTCAGAACAAATCCTAAGATTTTTGTAACAGGGGATTTGAAGCTTAATGTATCAAATGAAAATATTAGTGATATCACATATTTCGTTCAAGAAGCTTTTTTGACCTTTTTGTTAAGAAAATCTACAGGATCTATAATGACTCCTGCCAATACTGGTGGGCACTGGACCGCTCTTTTTATTCACAAAGAAGAAGGTAAGATCAGAGTTATATATAACGACTCGGACGGAGCTGGACTTGATGGAACAATAGTACAGGCTATTAGGCAAGGAATTGCTTATTGCGATAACTCTCCTTTAGAGTTTATTGATCTTTGTAATAAGCAGCAGATTCAGCCATCTTGCGGTGCATTTACCACGGAAAACCTTATAATTCTTGCAGGAGCAGCTAAAGACATAATGAAGATGAGCGCTAATAAAATTAAGGGAATTCTTCCGCGATTTGCCTCAGATCAAGAACTCAGATATAAGCACATGAATCACTTAAGGGGGATGTATCATAATTAATGCTTTATACTTAAAAATTGTGTAATAATATATTAAGGTAAAAAAGTCAAGATAAAGCTAGATTTTTGCCTAGTTCTGTAATTAACAAAAGAAATCAAGGTGTAAGTCGATGAGCGCTATTGAGAAAGCAATAGCTCAGTAAGTTCATCGGGTAAAAGATTCTTTTGCTGATCTGAAGATAGAAAACTAACTTCTTTAGTATATAATTCCTGAGCAACATTAACAAGAGAAGTCTCCAGAGCGGACATTAGGAACATGTTGCCAAGATACTGGCTAATACGATTAGAATTTGGCGCAGAACCATCTAATACACTTTTAGTGTTTCGGTCTTTGAATTTTAGCTCAACCAAGTTATTTATTTTCTTGGTCCTGCTTTTGTTTTTCAGACTTTTATCCTTCATTCAATTATCCTTACTCTAAGTACGCATATTACTTTTACCATAATTAACTATATCACAACATTAGTATAAGTACAAACATGATAGAGTGATAATCTTCCATTTTTCAAAACATGTTGCAAATATGTTGTATGTATTTTGAAATGTTTTAAGTAATTTAAATTTAAAACTAGTATAACTCTACTTCACGTTACAAACTTTTGCTTTTTTGTAAAAAAAAGTGCGGTCTCGAATTCTTCTCATTCTTGAGGGGCAAAAATTGAGATAATATGGTATACTTAACTTTTTGTTGTAATAACCACACATATTATTATTTTTTAAATTTATTTTTAATTTTTTCTTTGTATGGAATCTATGATGGATTAATATAGATTCATGAGCCATTTATTAATGCGGCTTGGGGAAAGCTTTTTTTTAAACTAAATAATAGGTACAATATGAACAATTTTCAAAATATTTTTAATGCTGATGCATTTAATTTCAACGAAACATTGCAAAAAAACTACGAAACAGTAGTAAAAGCAAATCAAGTGAACGTAGAAAACGCTCAAGCAATCTTTAAAAGAGTTGGCGAGATCGTGCAAAAGCAAATCACAGAAGCTGTTGAAGCAACAAAGGATTTACTTGCTGCTCAAAATCCAGAGCAAACTCTAAATAAACAACAACATTTCATTCAGCATGCGACAAAAAATGCAATTTCTGACTCTAAAGAAGTTGTTGAAATGGTTTCTAAGGCTGGACTTGAGTTTTATGATATAGTTTCAAAAAGAGCTGGTGAGCAAGTTCATCAGGCAGCGAAAAAAACCGCTAAAGCATAAATGAATTTTTTTGGATCCCTGTTATTATTCTAATAATATCAGGGCCCATGAAAAACAAAACGGTACTTAGTATGCAAAATGAGACACAAAATTACCTCAAAGATAATGAGTATTTCGTAAAATATTGTCTCAAAAACAGCACTATACCTTTTTTATTAGTTACAAAATTTTACGCAAGTTTTTTGCAAAATTCTTCAATTTCACTGATAAAGCAAATAGACTCTGTCTTAAAGTCTGATTTTGATGACCTAAATAGCCCAGATAAAACCTTTCCAGGACCAACTTCAAACGCCCTATCAGTTTTTGAAGCAATGATTCCCATGCTTTCTCGCCAGCGTACTTCCCCTGGAATTTGGGCAATTAACGACCCCTTCAAAAAGCCAGCATCTTTTGATTCTTTGAGCGATATATTATCAATAATGAATACGTCACTATCCTTGATGACACAACCTTCCAGAAATTCTTCCATTTTTTGGGCAGCCCCTAACATCAATTCAGAGTGGAATGCGCTACTAACTCGTAATTTTATGGCCTTTATGCCAAACTCTTTAAATTTTCCTACGGCAAAATCTACCGCTTTTTCCTGGCCGCTAATGACCTTCTGAAGCTCGCTATTATCATTGGCAGTCTGTATAATCCCTTCTTTTTTTGCCATAAGCATTACTTGATCATAAACCTCTTGATTAGCGCCAATTATTGCAGCCATTGCACCCTTCTCTCTCTGACCAGCTTCTTTCATGAATAAGCCCCTATTTTTTAGAACCCTAGCACACTCAGAAAGGGGGAAACACCCGCCAGCTTGCATAGCAGTATATTGCCCAAGGGAATGGCCAGCAGAAAGAGAGCATAACTGCCTATATGCTTTGCCGCTTAACTCTTCCATAACTCTAAGAACTGCAATGCTGCAAGTCATTATTGCAACCTGGGCATTCTCAGTTTGCATTAATTCTTCGTCTGGACCTTCAAAAATTAGCTTAGAAATTTTTTGGCTAATTGCATCATCCACCTCAAGGTATGTATTTCTTGCAACCGGAAAATTTTCGTATAATTCTTTGCCCATGCCAACATGTTGAGATCCTTGACCTGGGAAGATAAATGTATTAATCATAGCTATTCATTTTGGATATTTATTTTATGAACCGAACTATACACCTATTTTTTCTGATTGTAATTTGCTTTTTTGCAAATAATGCTTTTTCAAACCTTGAATTAATCGCAAAAGAATATGATGCAGGCAACCTTGATAAAGCAATTCACTTATCAGACCGTAACAAATACAAGAACTTGCATCTTTTTCTAAAAGCCCAAAGCTTTCTGGACAAAAAAAATAAATCCTCCTTCGAGACTATAAAAAAATTTCTCCTAAATAACCCAAACATCCCGCAAAAAAACGCTCTAATAGATGCAATGGAGCAAAAAATTGACGACAAAACCCCCTCCTCTCATATAATTGGCTGGTTTAGCCACAATAAACCAAGAACCCCGAATGGATATTATCAATATTACAGAGCATCATCACAAAAACTAAAAGATAAAGAGGCCATAAAATCAATTGTACGAGATGCCTGGATTAATGGCAATCTAACCAAAAAACAATCTAAGAGCCTCTATGAGAAGTATAAATCCATTCTAAGAGAAGATGATCATGCTGACAAAATCAGCAATCTACTATGGAGAAAAAAGATTGATGAAGCTAGGGATTATATACCCCTTCTTGCAGATAAGCATTACAAAGAGGCCTTTATAGCTTGGATTTCTATTATAAAACATGGAAAGTCAGCTGAGAATGAATTTCATAAGACAAAAGGAAGCTACAGATATATATCGGGCCTTTTATACTCTTATCTGAAACTACACCAAAAAACAGATCCTAATAGCGAACTAGTCCAGCTTTATTCCAGAGCGCCAAAGGATGAAGAGCATGCAAAGGAATGGTGGTCACTTAGAAATTATTTTGCAAGAGAATTGATAGAAAAGAAAATGTATAGTGAGGCATATAAGGTTGTTGCTGGTCATTCTAATACTGAAATTTGC
>JANRMF010000109.1:0-7040 GCA_033761815.1 Rickettsiaceae bacterium | reverse complement strand
GGTTTTGGTAAATAGTTTTAGGTGGTATTTTGCCGCGGCTCATAGTTTTTATTTATATTAATTTTCAATAAAGCATAAAGATTTGATAAGCTTTGTCAATAGTAATACTTGATCACACACAAAATAGTCAGAATTCATCTTTAAATAGACGCTATATTATCAGTGAGCTCTTTAATATCAGAGAGTATAGTCTCGAGTTTCTCATATTTCTTGGGATCGAGGAATTTTATTTCTTCTTGTGACTTATTGCTTTGAATTATGACAGCAGCAAGAACAAGCAAGTGGTCAAGCGGCGCTGTCTCGTTTGAGTCCAGCTCTTTTACAAGCTTTACAATAGATTTTGCTGCTTCTTCTACGTTTTGCCTATCTTTTTCCTCGCACTCTAGCTCGAATTTTTTATTTCTTAGAGTAATTGCTACTTTGGTCATTTTATTGCTTTGTGATAGATTCTATTACGCCTAAAACTCTCTCTATTTCCCTCAAAGCATTAGTACACTCTGCTTTAAGCTGCTCATTTTTTGAGGTTAGTTCGTTGTTGATTCTAATCAGATCCTTATTTTGCTCTATTGTAGATTGAAGTCTTGTATTAATTTTAGCGAGATTTTCACGTACCTCCAGAGAGATACTTATTAATTTGTCCATATTTGCTTAATCTAAGAAATCATATTTTTCATCTTCTAGTAATTGATCCATAATTGATCCGCTTGAATTTAGACTAGCATCGCTTCTTATCCATATTAAGACAAAGAGAACAAAAATTAGAATTGCGAATATACTACTCAAAACCCAATTATCATCAATATGTTTTTTTACATTAGGATATTTTTTTGCAACCCTAGGGGTTTTTTCTGAATCGGCTCTTAAAACTTCATCCCCAACTCCAAGATAAGTTGCATACATTTTAGTATATCCTTGGATATAAGCCGGCCCAGGCATATCTCCTTCCAGACCCATCTCTATGGCTTCTAAATATTTTTTTCTAATCCTTAGGTCTTCTGAAATCTTTGAAATATCGATATTACGTGCTGTGCGGACTTTTTTTAATAGTTCTCCGATTTCTTTTGTGTTATTCATTTTTTTCGAATAAAAGTTTCTAGCTTCTTGGTCGCCAAGATTAGCATGCTTACGTCTATATTTTCTTGTATTTTTAAAGTTTCAACAAAATTCAAATAAATACCAGAAGATTTTTGGTTGAGTGTGTACCAATTATCTACATTATCAAGCATTTTGTCTCTAACGATAACTCCCACGATCCTTCTTTGTTTGTCATAAAGATCATCTTTAATAGATTGGATACTAAGCCTTTGCCAATATGAGTCCGTCATTAATTTATCGCATATTTTTCGCAAGTAGTCTATATTAAAAATATTTGCTACAGCAAAATAGGCTCTGCAAAGAGAATCTGAACTTTCTCCGGTCTGCTGACTCATAAAAGCGATATCAAAAGAAGAAACGAGTGAATCTAATTTTGCACTTTTTTCAGCAAGATCATCAGGGAATCCATTTTTAATATATTTTTTGTATTTGGAATCGTATTTATCTTTTGCTGGACCTTGAAGATTTTTGGTTAGTATCTCAGAGATCTTAATTGCTGATTCTTTATATTTTTTTATGGACTCTTCTATGTTCATAGGAGTTGCAAGGTTTGATATCATCCAGGAAATTCCCCTTCTTATCACCTTGTTAATATCTGTGCAAACTTCCATAGCTATATTGAGTGGAACTGTACTTGGGAGATTATCTATCTCTTTCCATAATGAAGCAATATTGAATATTTCCTGAACTATTACAAATCCACGAGCTATGTCGCAAATTTCGCAACCAGTCTCAATCTGCATAACGTTGATAACAGGCCCACTTAGCTCATTTACAAGTTTATTCGTCATTACTGTGAGAATAATTTCCTTTCTCAAGGGATGCTCAAGTATCTCTTGCTTAAACCTCTCCCTCATATTTACTGGGAAATATTCTAACAACCATTTGGAAAAATATTCCTCGCTTATGATTTTGCTATTTTCCAACTCTTTTCTAACCGCTCTTTTTGTGTATGATAATATTACTGATAGTTCCGGTCTTGTTAGTTTTGCGGAGAGATTATTTCTTGAGATTAACTCTTGATTACTAGGGAGAAATTCAATTGCTCTATTTAGTAAACTAGATGATTCAAGTTGACCAATTAGCCTGATAAATGTTTCCATATTAAACAAGGAAGAGTGTTCCATGAAGGTGATAGCAAGAGTTTGGAGGATGTTATCTTCAAGAACAAGAGAGGAGACTTCGCTAGTCATCCCCCCAAGTATATCATTTCTTTCTCCAACGCTAAGAGTTTTTTGCGCAATAGCCTTACTTAATGCAATTTTTATATTAACTTCATGGTCAGAGCAATCAACCCCAGCAGAATTATCAATAAAATCAGTATTCACCTTTCCGCCAGAGCGTGCATACTCAATTCTGCCGTTCTGACTCATTCCAAGATTCCCCCCCTCTCCAATGACGCGGGCTCTAATTTCACTACCGTTAACACGAAGCGGGTCATTAGTTTTATCCCCAATAGCATAATTTTCTTCAAAAGAAGCTTTGACATAAGTTCCAATTCCGCCGTTCCACAATAAATCAACTTTTGCTTTCAGTATCAGTTTTATCAAATCAGTTGGACTTATTTGACTTTGCTCCGTTTCCAAAAGCCCCATTATTTCTTTTGAGAGATGGATGGTCTTTGCACTACGTTCAAAAACCCCTCCTCCTTTTGAGATCAGGTCCTTGTTATAGTCAGACCATTTTGAGCCGGGTATATTAAATAACCTCAATCTTTCGGAGAAGCTAATTTTCCCATCTGGATTTGGGTCTAAGAATATATGCATATGGTTAAATGCTGCTACGAGTTTAATAGTCTTTGACATTAACAAACCATTCCCAAATACATCACCCGACATATCTCCGATACCTATGGCCGTGATCTCATCTTTTTCTGGATTTTTTCCGAGCTCTCTGAAATGTCTCTGAACAGAGATCCAGGCACCCTTTGCCGTAATTGCCATTTTTTTATGATCATAACCCGCAGAGCCTCCAGATGCAAAGGCATCACCGAGCCAAAAATTATATTCAGTAGAAACCTGGTTTGCAAAATCGGAAAATGTTGCAGTTCCTTTGTCGGCAGCAACAACAAGATATGGGTCTTGATCGTCATGAATAATTGTATTTTCTTGGGAAGAGATGCCAGAAGGAGTAATATTATCAGTAATATCAAGCAAGCCCCTTAAAAAATTCTGGTAACATTCTACAGCCTTTTTTTGATATTGCTCGCTCGAGAGTTCTTCGGCGTTAAACTTCACAAAGAAACCGCCTTTTGAGCCTTCTGGGACAATAACGGTATTTTTAGTCATTTGTGCTTTCATTAGCCCAAGAACCTCTGTTCTATAATCTTCACCTCTGTCAGACCATCTAATCCCCCCTCTTGCTACTTTTCCTCCTCTTAAGTGAATTGCCTCAAAATCCTTCGCAAATACAAAAATTTCGGCAAAAGGCACTGGCTCAGGGATAGAAGGTACTTTTTTGGAATTAAATTTAATGGAGATATAAGGCTTAGATTCACCTTTTTCATTTATTTGGAAAAAATTGGTCCTAATCGATGCATCAATTACCCCTAGAAATGTCCTGAGAACTCTATCCTCAGTGCTAACAGAGATAGAGCTGAGGTACTCTTGCATTTGGCCCACAAGCTCTGAATATGACGCTGCGTTGCTTTCGGATGGGCTGAATTTTAGGTAAAATAGCTTTATAAGGTTTTTTGTAAATTCGGAATATTTAATCAAATTCTGACTCATATATTTATAGTCAAAATTAATACCAATTTGATGCATATAATGAGACATAGCCCTTATAAGATCTACATCTCTCCATGAAATCAAGCTGCAGGTGATTAAAGCGCTAAAATTATCAGATATTGTCTTGTCATCAAAAAAAGAGTAAAGAGCATCTTCGGTAATTTTTTTTACTAATTCAAAATTTTCTATATTCTCTTTGGTATGAATAAAATATAAATGTATACAAAAATCTTTGTTATTATTTAGCAAAAATCTTTGTTCTTCATTGACAATAAAGCCAAAATTTTCTATTTTCGGCATAATATCTGAGAGACTAAGTTTGCCTGATGAAGAAAATAACTTCAGGACTATATGTTCTTCTTTCTGAACAAGATCAAAAATAATTCTCTCACCGGCCCATAATCTCTCGAGTTTTGCTACATCGCTACTTGCTTCACTAGGCTTGTATTTATATTGAAAATCTGTGGGAAAAACATCGCTATATTTTTCGGCCAAAATTTTTGCCGTTTTGTCGTCGTAATGAGAAGCAAGAGAAGTTGAAAAATCCTGATACCAAGAAGAATCAGGCTGAATTGAGTTTATGTTTTCGTGATTATTCATATATTTTTCATTGAGATTTGTGAAGCTGTATTATAATAGATAAAAACTTTGATTCAAAGAGAATATGACAAAATACGTTTCAAAAAATACCATTTTCGCTCTTAGTTCTGCTAAAGGAAAATGCGCAATTTCAGTTTATAGAATTTCAGGCCCCGATGCTTTTCGGATAATTTCATCTCTATCTGGCCTTGTGGAAATTAATCCTAAGAGATTTTATAGGGCAATATTAGTAAACCCGATCTCGGGAGAGGAGATAGATGATGTGATGTTTGTATATTTCGCATCTCCGAATAGTTTCACGGGGGAGGATGTGGTGGAAATTTTTGCCCATGGAAGTATAGCGGTTGGAAATGCTTTGGTTGATGCCTTGCTCGGTATCCCAAATACTAGGTATGCAGACCGAGGGGAGTTTGCCAAAAGAGCATTGCTAAATAACAAGATGGATCTGACAACAATAGAAGGTTTTATGGATCTGATCAACGCCGAGACTTCCTTGCAAAAAAAACAAGCTATGGGTCAGATGAAGGGTGTTTTGCTTGAGCAATCTTCTAAATGGAGATCGGATATTATAAAAATAATGAGTTTGATTGAGGCTTTCATAGATTTTCCTGATGAAGATATTCCGGATCGGGTTCTTAAGGACTCAGAGGATTTGATTAATGGGATAATTTCCTCAATGGATTATTATTTAAATGACAAAAGAAAGGGCGAGAGGCTAAGGGGGGGTTTAAGGCTTGCAATTTATGGAAAGCCAAATACTGGCAAATCCAGCCTCATAAATTTCTTAACCAAAAGAGATGTAGCAATTGTGTCAGATATTCCTGGAACAACTCGGGATGTGATAGAGACTCATTTGGACATTGGAGGATACCCAATAATATTGATTGATACAGCTGGTATACGAGATTCTGCAGATTTAATAGAGCAAGAGGGAATTAGGAGAGCAAAAGATGCAGCAAGCAGCGCTGACATAAAAATTTTTATGCAATCTGTTGATAGCGATCTTGAATTTAGTCTGGACGAGAATACCATTAATGTACTGAATAAAATTGATATCGTAAAATCAGAGGAGATCAAAGATGTAAGTGATGATTATATTAAAATCTCCATCAAAGAACAGAAGGGTCTTGATGAGCTTATGGAGAAAATTATTTCATTTGCTCAAAATTTAGCCGGAACAGGGGATGATGTCATGATTACTCAGGCTCGTCATCGAAGCGCGATATCATTATCGCAAGACTCTTTAAAGAGAGCTAACCTTAGGGCGGATTTAGTTCTTGCAGCAGAAGACCTCAGAATGGCTGCGAGGCAATTATATATGCTTATAGGTACAATAGACATAGATCAGATTCTTGATGAAATATTTTCAAGTTTTTGCATAGGAAAATAATATTAAACCTCTGCAATCATAATCAGGTCGGTGAAAAGAATAAAGCCTTGATAGTCATTATACACTTTTTTTAAAAAAACCTATTAATAAAAAAGGTTTATATAATATATAATTTAGAAATCTATAATTTTCCTTGCATAATATGAAAAATAAGTCTATATATTCCATTTTTGCTGAAGATGAAGTATATCATCAGGGTGTCATAGGCGATAATAACAATAATCAAGAATAAGGTAAGTAAAAAATGAAAAGAGACATTATAATTACATCAGAAATACTAAGAGATCCAGCAAGACTGCGAGAGGCAATGGGGTATGATACGGTCATCATTAAAAACCCTTCCGGCACTATGATTAATTTGGAAGAGCTAACTCCTTTTTTTGAAGGGCTCAAGAATAACACGAATATTACTTCTATTAATTTAGGTTTGAACGATATAGGAGACGGAGGAGCAAAAGTTACTGCAGATATATTAGCGCAAAATGACACTCTAACTTCTATTGATTTAACTAAGAACAATATCGGTCTAGATGGAGCAAGCGCCATTGCAACTGCTATTGCACAAAATAAGACTCTGACTTCTATTAATTTAACTAAGAACAATATCGGTCTAGATGGAGCAAGCGCCATTGCAACTCCTACTGTACAAAATTACACTCTGACTTCTATTGATTTATGGGGTAACAATATTGGCATAGATGGAGCCAGAGCTATTTCAACTGCTATTGCGCAAAATGACACCCTAACTTCTATTAATTTAAGTTGGAACAAGATCGGAGACCAAGGGGCAGGATTTATTGCAGATAGCTTAGCACAAAATAAAACCCTGACTTCTATTGATTTAGGAAGCAACAATATCGGCGCCTTAGGAGCAGGATTTATTGCAGATAGTTTGACACAAAATAAGACTCTGACTTCTATTATTTTAGGTGACAACAATATCGGCCTAGATGGTGCAAGCGCCATTGCAACTGCTATTGCACAAAATAAGACTCTGACTTCTATTGATTTAGGTTGGAACGATATAGGAGACGCAGGAGCAAGCGCCATTGCAACTGCTATTGCACAAAATAAGACTCTGACTTCTATTGATTTAATGTGTAACAATATATCAGATAACTTAAAGGAAGAGATCGAGAGCCATACAAAGAATAATTATCAATTTTTAAGGAATGCAGAAGAGGTGCTGATAAATGACCCTGAAAACATTACTCATGAGCAATTAA
>JANRMF010000108.1:0-5376 GCA_033761815.1 Rickettsiaceae bacterium | reverse complement strand
GAAAGTAAAAATGAAAGACAGTAATAAATTAGTTTTAAAAAAGACTCTAATATTTCTATCGATTTTTCTTGGTTTTACCTGGTTTTTTATTTTGGCATATGGGTTATTTGTTGAAACTCCTGTAGCCACTAAGCTTGCAATATCATCAGGCGAGATGGCAAAAATTGATATAACAAAGCCTATAGATAATTATATTTTACAAGAAAAAAAGAAGAAAGAAGAGCTTGATAATGGAATTAAGGAAATTATTACTACTTCTGCTGGAAAGGATAATGCTCCAAATTCTGCAGGAGTATCTACTGAGCAAGAGCAAAAAAAACTAGGAATTCAATCTTCAGATCAAGTGCCGAATAATATTTCAGCAAATGCACCAACTGATCAAAAACCCTCGCTGGCAAATTTAGCGAGTAATCAAAACGATACAAAGCAAGGTTCTGTTAACACGGATAAAACCCCAACCCTGAGTGAGATTGCAAAACAAGAGCAGGAATCTAAGAGCAATGGGCCAAATCAGGTTCAAAGCGGAGAGGAAGTAGCAGAGGATCCAAAAAAAGCAAAAGAGGCATTCCTGGCTTTACAAAAAAAAAATAATGAAGCACTAGAAAATATTGTAAACCAGTCTGAGTCTCCTGCGAACCAGACTGCTCAGCTCGCTGGATCTTCTGAGGTGGTTAAAAAGCAAGAGACGAAGAACGAGCAAAAACCTGCGGCGACAGAAAAAAATCCACCTGCCAAAATTGCTATTCTGATTTCTAATCTTGGAACTAACAAGATTCTGACCGACTCAGCTTTAACATTACCCAAAGAATTTACTTTAGGTTTTTCTAGTTTTACAGAAGCTCTAAGACCATCATTTGATGAGGCCATTAAGTCTAACCGTGAGGTTATGATTTATTTTCCATTTCAGCCAAAGGATTATCCATTGAGTGTTGCTGGCCCATTTGAGATATTAGAAAAGTTTACTGCAGAGCAAAATCTTGAAACTGTAAAAAAAATATTATCCTTATTTCCAGGAATAGTTGGTGCTTATGGTAATGACCGAGAGGCTTTCACTTCAAAGAAAGATCAAATTTTACCTATAGTAGATTATCTTGGTCAAAATCAGCTAAGATTACTCGTTTCTCGAAATATAGACCCAAAAGAATCTTTCTTTTTGGATAGAGCTGTGATTATATGCGATGTTGTGATTGATAGTTCACCAACTCCAGAAAGTATCAAATCCGCACTTGATAAGCTTGTTAATATCGCAAAAAAGAAAGGCTATGCGGTAGGATTCACTAATACATATCCCGTGACACTTAAAATATTGAGCGGATGGGTCAAAACAATCAATCAGGCAGAGATTAAAATAGTGCCTATAACACAAATTAAATAATTCAATGTCATCAATAAAGAAAAATTATGAATATCCAAAAAAAGAGGACCTTCCTTATAGACCCTGTGTTGGGATGATGATTGTAAACAAAGAGAAGAAAATATTTGTAGCAAAAAGAACAGACACAAAAAATCAGGCTTGGCAGATGCCTCAGGGGGGTATAGACCTTGGAGAAACTCCTAGTAAAGCAGCATTCCGAGAAATGAGAGAGGAGATAGGCACTGATAACGGAGAGATTATTGCAGAAAGTAGTAGTTGGTATTGCTATGATATTCCTGATTTTTTAGTAAATAAATTGTGGGATGGAAACTATAGAGGGCAAAAGCAAAAATGGTTTCTTATTAGGTTCAACGGAGATGATAATGAGATAAATCTAAATACCAGCACTCCTGAATTTTGCGAATGGACGTGGGTAAATCTAGAGGATTTAGTGGATATTATAATACCATTCAAGAAAAAACTATATTCCGCGATTGTCTCTGAGTTCTCCACTTTCATCAAGCATATATAAAAACCTCTCTAGACCTTATATAAAATAAAGAATATGCATTTCTTTTAAATGACTAAGCTTCCGCTTGCTTATTATATATTCAACTATACTCCACTCTTGCGGCTGAAAATTCAAATGAAAAAATCTAACCCTTAAGAAAGATATAATACCAATCAATAGCTATAATCCTACGTTGTTGCTCGTCTTAACCTAGCATTTAGTAGGCTTCGCTCCTAGCGCCTAGTATTATTATAACTGGCGATTGCTATAATCTCGTAAGTTCAGTAAATATTTTACAAGATGCGGTAAAAAAACAACACCAAAAAGAAATAATAAAATTTACCAGAATATATGTAAAAATTTCTTTTCATTACAGAATAATTAATTTATTATAAATATAATAACGTTAAATGAGGGTAAACTATGTCAAGAGATGATACAAATGACAATAATATTGGCGAGCTAATAGCGCAAGATCTATTAAATACTTATCGCAATTCGAGTAATAGTTTGCCTAATCAAGAGGATGTTATCCAGACTTTAATTAATGACATTACTAACAATCAAGTTGAAGCATTGAGATATGATGGAAGTGGTACAAATGAAGAGCTTGAAACTTTGAAAGCTCTTGTAATTGAGGCCTTGCTTGACCACAATCAAAAAACTATTATTTCTGAGCAAAGCCAGCAACTTGATGAGATCACGCAGAGCGATGGGTCCGCAAGGCAGCCAGAAGTAAATAGAATAGCTCTTGATGCATCACTTGCAGGAACTCCTGGCAACTGGAGGGTAATTGAAGCACGAAGAAGAAATCAGGATTATATTAATCAGGTTGATATTTTTGCATTGCAAAACCCAGAATATCCCGTACGTATTATGGTGCCTTTTAATAGAGTTATACCTAATCAGAATCCTGAGAGATTAGAAGAAATGAAAAGGTCTCATTATGAAAGATTTAATCACACAAACCAAGAAAGAATGAGTAACTTTATTGATAATAATATAACTGATATCGCAAAAAGAGCCTTGATAAAATCAGGAGGAGATGAGAACAAGCTCTCAAATAATGAATTTCTGGGCAAAATGTTTAATGAGCATAAATCGCTTTTGCCAGCAAGGCCTGTGCCTATAAGGGGTAGGGGGGAGGATTTTCCGGAATTAAATCTTGAGGTGAATAAGAATAGTTTTGCAAGACTCAAAGGGGAAATTGCTATTTTAAAGCCTAGAAGAGATGAGTTTGTTGCAGAAGCGATCAATTACGTAGAGCAAAAAAGAAATACAAGGGCGCGTTAATAAGAAAAGCTTGTAAAATATCGGGAAATAATGGATTATTTGCGGTATACACATTGTTACAAGTCAAGGTTGATAAGGGGGGGTATACCTCCTAATACCCGCCTTAAAACTCAAAAAATGAGTATAGAAGTTAGGAGTATCGGTGAAAGAAACAACGGAAGGCCTTTTTAAGGCTATGAAAGAAAGCGCACAAAGTTATGACATTGACCTTATAAATAAGGCAATAGAAATCGCCTCTAAATGTCACGAAGGTCAGGTCAGAGCCTCGGGGGAGCCATATATTACCCACCCAATAGCAGTGGCAGAAATTATCGCAGACATGAATCTTGACACAGCCTCTATTATAACCGCAATATTACATGACACAGTTGAGGATACTGACCTTTCTATTGAAGATATTGAAAAAGAATTTGGGAGAGATGTTGCTGTTTTAGTAGAGGGGGTTACTAAGCTAACAAGGCTCGAATTTAAGTCAGACCAAATTAAACAAGCTGAAAATTTCAGAAAACTGCTTCTTGCAATGAGCGAGGATATCAGAGTCCTGCTTGTTAAGCTGGCTGATAGGCTTCATAATATGCGGACTATACACTTCCTTCAGCCGCCAAGCAAAAGGCAAAAAATCGGCCTTGAGACAATGGAGATATACGCACCTCTTGCAGAGAGAATAGGGATGCATCAATGCAAAACAGAGCTGCAAGATATAGGCTTTGAGGTTTTATACCCAAATGTCAGGGACTCAATTTTGCGCAGGCTAAATGAAATAGCGCATGATGGAGCGCAGTTAATAGAAAAAATCATAGAAGAATTAAGGGTGCATTTAAAAGAGGCAAATATTGTCTGCGAAGTGATGGGAAGGCAAAAAACCCCATATTCCATTTGGATGAAAATGAATCAAAAAAACGTCGGATTTGATCAACTCTCAGATATTATGGCATTTAGGATTATTGTAAAAAAAACGGTAGATTGCTACCACGCACTTGGAATAATTCATAGTCATTATAAAATGGTGCCCGAGAATTTTCAGGATTTCATAAGCACTCCCAAAAATAACGGCTATCAATCAATTCACACAATAGTAATAGGCCCTTTTCAGCAAAGAATCGAGGTGCAAATTAGGACTCAGGAGATGCATGAAATAGCGGAACTCGGAGTTGCAGCGCACTGGCGATATAAGCAGCAATATTCAGCTCCAGACGGGAAGCAGTTTAGATGGATCAGAGAGCTATTATATATTCTTGATCAAGCAAAAGACCCTGAAGAGTTTATATCCAACACCAAACTTGAGATGTATTATGACCAAGTATTTTGCTTCACTCCAAAAGGAAAGCTTATAGCCCTACCCAAAGGTGCATCAACAATTGATTTTGCTTATGGTATTCATTCGGAAGTTGGAAGCCACTGCGTTGGAGCTAAAGTGAATGGTTTACTAGTCCCTCTAAAAACGATTCTCAAAAACGGCGATCAGGTGGAGATTTTGACTAATAAATCTCAGGTTCCAAATAAGTCATGGGAGGCTTATGTGGTAACTGGCAGGGCAAAATCAGAGATCAGGAAATTCTTAAGACAGCAAAGCCTTGAGCAATTTGCCTGCCTTGGTAGAGATATGCTCGAAAAAGCATTTAAGTCCGCGAGTATCAACATTAATAATATTGATCTTGATATTGCGATTAAAAAATTTAGCAAAACGAGTAGCGAAGACTTATTTTGCGCCATAGGAGATGGAAATGTTGATAGGGAGGAGGTTATTAAATTATACAAACCAAAACCTTCTATTGTGGATAAATTCTCATTATTTAAATTTGCAAAAACTCCACAAAAGCAGGAATCAGTCTCTATTAAAGGGCTAATTTCAGGCATGGCAATTCATTATGCAGGTTGCTGTCACCCGATCCCTGGGGATGAAATTGTCGGGGTAATTCATACGGGCAAGGGTATTACTATACATTCTTTTGGGTGTGAATATCTCGAGCACCTAAAATCTAGCAATTTTGTACCCATTCCACTTGAGTGGGATAATCAAAGCAGTGAATCTTTTGTTACAAGAGTATCTGCAAGGCTTGTGAACGAACCTGGCGGACTTGCTGCAATGTCCTCCGAATTTGCTAAGGAAAAATGCAATATCGTCAACTTCAAAATCATCAATAGAAGCTCTGATTTTTTTGAGGTTATAGTTGATATTGAAGTAAGCAATATAAATCATCTCAATGATGTACTCAAT
>JANRMF010000107.1:0-24729 GCA_033761815.1 Rickettsiaceae bacterium | reverse complement strand
ATAAGTTTTGCAAGAGTTAAAAGTTTCAAAAGCCAAAGTGAAATCCTTGAGTCGTTGCAGGCCTATCCACATAGCCTTTCTCTATCCAATTATTCATCTTATAAATTTCAACCTCTTATACTATTGAATCAGTTGATTCTTATACTAGCTTTTTCTTCTAAACACAATTTGTGGGTAAAGATATGATGAGTATTAGGTGAGCGACGAGTCAACAACGTAGCTAATTCAACATAAAAGACTATAAAGAGTCCATCAAGGAACTCTCACCAAACTTTTCACAAATATTTGACCCGTGCGAGATTAAAATCTTTACCGCGTCTGATGTTAGCATTATAGGCGCACATTTGCGCCCCGCTCTCTTATTTATATGATTGACAGTCGCCCAAAGTGGAGTTTCGTTCTGATTATTTAACTCTTCCACGGAAGCGCCAGATAAAGATAAAATTTTTACAGCATTAGCATTTCCCCAGCGAGGTGCTAAATGAAGTGGTATATTGCCTTGATCATTAACCACACTTAAGTAAGCGCCATTTTTTATCAAAAGCTTAAGAAAATCAGGGTAGAGTTTGCGTAAATATGTAGGGATTAATATAGGAGGGGTATCTTCTTCTGAAGGGTTTACATCAGCACCGCGCTCAATAAGAAGTTTTGCGGATATAAAATCTTGACGAATGCATGCAACTTGTAGGTAACGATTTAATTTCCTCGCTTCTATATCCATATTCATACTATACTGAAGTAGTATCTGCAGGATTTCTGGACTTGATCCATATTGACACGAAATATCAAGAATTCTGTCATTAGCGATTGGAAGAGATAAATCAGCCGCTTTTCTATAAGCGCCCGAACAAGAATTATCTTATCATATTTAACCGCAATCCTAAGCGTTTCTGTGAGCGCTGGGACAGATTGAGGAGTATTCACATCAGTATCTACCGACTCAATGATGCGCAAGGCATCTTCTATTTTACCATCATTAATCATGTTAAGAACTTTTAAAGCTCTATTCATAATATATATTTATTAATTTATGCTACATTTTGATAGAAATTTCTTTTTTGTCAGGAATTATTTTTATAGTTACACTTTTCTGATAAAAGTAAGAATTTTATTTCTTTCTTCAATATGTAAGTTTGAGAGTCAATATTATTATTATGAATTTTTGGGAGGATTCTAGTGTTTAGTCCAAAAGAATTTGATATGGTAAATTCAAGGCTTTGTTTATGAGATCCAAATCTTCTTTTGTTATTGAAGAATCTTGTTCTAATTCATTTTAAGAATATAGCTTCTTTTGTAAATTATAGTTATAGAAATTTCCTGCAAATGTGGCAAAAAGAATTGGCATGTTAGATAATTTATACCACAACTATAAGCTGTTTGGATATTAGACCTACTTGGCGGCACCCTGAGCATGGTCTTTTGAAGTGCTTACCCTAATGCTATTAGTAGGCGAGAGGGAACTTTGCCTGCCGAGTGACGCAGAGGAATATTCGCTATTTACCTTCGCTGTATGCTTCGCTTTAGATGGATCATTGTTAGTATCAGACGGTGCTATGAATGTATTTGACTTAAGAATATCTACTTTAGAGGATATTCTTTTTGTTGCATTAAACGGACCTTTTCTCTTCATCTCTTTGGCTATATCATCTTTAGTAATCTTATCTCCCAAACTATTTAATTTTTTCCTTAATAGTTTTTTCAACTCTTTTGGATTTAGCGTTTCGTTTTTATAATGTTCTTCGAGCTTTTCTCTTAAGAATTGATTATACTGATCTCGTTTATTCTTGTCAGGAATAGGGTTACCTAAAACTCTCTTCCTTACATCTTGAGGAGATTGGCCGTTGTGTTTAAATTCGTTCTCTATAATTTGATTTAATAAAGCTTCATATTTGAGGGTTTCTTTTGCTCTGGACTTCTGAATTCCCTTGTAAATTGCGTACACCGCGGCCCCTGTAATAACAGCAGATCCAACTCCAGCGAGAACCATCAATCCGATTGGACCAGATAACACCAGAGCTCCCACCCCAACTATCATAGCTGGTATCGCAGCAGGGGAGGCAATCAACGTCCCAAGACCCATTGCTCCAAGAGCACCAGCCCCTGCTGCGATGCCACTTGATGCGAGACCCGTTGCTCCTGCAACTCCGGCTGATGCGAGACCCGTTACTCCTGCGATGCCACTTGATCCAAGGCCTACCCCTGCTGCTATCTGGCTATTTACAAAAGCAGCTGGTGCTACTCCTAAAGCTCCCACAGAGGCACCATAGCCCGCTGCACCCACACTTACTGCTGCTACCATCGCTCCTGCAACTACTTTTTTTTGTAAAATTTTACTCTTGCGCATTTTCAATTTTGATGAATCCGGATTCAGTTGAATGGTGCTTTTCTTAACTTCTTCTACTGTGATTCTTGTCTTTTCCAAAGCCTCTAAGTATTTGGGATCATTTTCATTAATTTTCTTTAAAATATGCTCTTTAACTTTAGCTCGATCTCCTTCGACAATTAATTTATCAAGCTCAGGATCATGAACACTGAATTCCTTGGGAGTATTTTGCTTTCTTCTTGCATTTATCTTATATTTTTGCTTGTCCTCATCGGTTTTTGCTCCAACTGGATCTGGATCTGAATCTGTTGTTGTTGAAGATCCGTTCTCATTTAATTCCTGAGTTGCTGCAATGCCATTTTGCGATAAATCATTAGAATCCCGCTCGTCCTTAGGAAAAACTTCGCCATTACTCTCTTCCTTGTCCGGTGGTTGCCAAAAGCTTTTTAAATCTGCTACAACTTGTTGTGCTTTTTTTGCAGGTGGGACTGCCGCTGGCCCCTTTGGCATAGGTTTTTTTGGATTGAATGTCGCTTTTTGGCCTGATACCTCTGATGTATTTGTCAATTCCGTTGCAGGCGGAGGCGGAGTTTTTCCTGTATTTGTCTCTGGTTGTTTGTTTGTTTCCGACCCAGCTATCTGTTCAGCTGCAATATTCTTGCTATCATCTTTGGAACTATCCATTAAATAACCTCATCAAAAATTTACTTATATATATAAACTAACAGATTATTTGGTTAATTGAATAATTATCTATATTTTATTATTCAAGTATTTTACAAATGTGGCAATAATAATACCATAAAATTAGTATATTTTTTATGATTCTTGCATGATTTTCTTGGCTATTCAAAGAAAGTCTATAAATATTTAGCAAGATATCTACCAGTATGGCTCTGTGCGCATTTTGCAATATGCGAAGGGGAACCGCAAGAGACAATCTTGCCGCCTTTATCACCCCCTTCTGGACCAACATCAATAATATAATCTGAAGTCTTGATGACATCCATATTATGCTCAATAACAACAACGCTATTTCCAAGATCGACTAGCCTATGGAGAACTCCGAGTAATTTCGCTACATCATCCATATGAAGGCCAGTTGTTGGCTCATCCAAAATATATAACGTACTTCCTGTTGCCTTTCTGGATAATTCCTTAGCTAGCTTAATTCTTTGGGCCTCACCGCCGGAAAGCGTTGTGGCTGACTGACCAATCTTTATATACCCAAGGCCTACATCTTTTAGCGCTTGCATTTTATCTCTTATTGCTGGCATTTTCATAAAAAACTCAAGAGCATCTTCAACGGTCATATTAAGCACATCAGAAATAGATTTATCTTTATATTTTACCTCCAAAGTTTCCCTATTATATCTCTGCCCATTACACACATCGCAATTAACATAAACATCAGGCAGGAAATGCATTTCAATTTTCACAAGCCCATCCCCTTCGCACGCCTCGCATCTTCCGCCCTTGACGTTAAATGAGAACCTGCCCACTTTATACCCCCTCGCCTTTGATTCTGGCAAATTCGCAAACCAGTCTCTGATTGGGGTAAATGCTCCAGTATAAGTTGCAGGGTTTGATCTTGGAGTTCTACCTATCGGGGATTGGTCAATATCTATTATTTTATCAATAAATTCTATCCCGGAAATTTTATCATAAGCCCCTGGTGTATCCTTGTAGGTTGGCTCTAATCTCTTCTGCGCAGCCTTGAATAGCGTATGGTTGATCAGGCTTGATTTTCCTCCGCCAGATACTCCAGTGATGGAGGTAAATGTACCAAGGGGTATTTTGATATCAACAGATTTAAGATTATTCGCCCGAGCTCCCTTTAACTCGATAAATTTATCAGGATGACCTGGTCTAATTTTTTTAGGAACAGGGATGGATTTTTTGCCAGATAAATATTCACCAGTAAGGCTTTTTGGGTCTTTCATCAAATAATCCGGTGTACCCATTGAGACGATATAACCCCCATGTACACCTGCCCCAGGGCCAATATCTATGACATAATCAGCAGCAAGAATTGTTTCATCATCATGCTCTACTACAATAACAGTATTACCAAGATCACGTAAATTTTTCAGAGTGCTGATGAGCCTATCATTATCTCTCTGATGAAGGCCAATCGAGGGCTCATCTAAAACATATAAAACTCCAGTAAGCCCAGATCCAATTTGCGATGCAAGTCTTATTCTTTGACTCTCGCCGCCAGAGAGAGATGCGGAGTCTCTTGAGAGAGTGAGGTAATCTAGACCAACTCCAAGCAGGAAATCTAGCCTATCTTTTATCTCTTTCACAACTCTCTCAGCGATCTTCTTTTGCTTATTAGTGAGCTTTGAATCTAAATTTTCAAACCATTCTCTTGCATCTGCTATAGGTAAATTTGCCACCTCGCCTATGTGCCTATCTGCAATCTTTATGCATAATGTTTCTGACTTTAATCTATGACCATCGCAGCTTGTACATTTGCGTGTGGATTGATATTTGGACCACTCCTCTCTAAGCCAGACTCCTTCTGTATTTTTAATTTTTGCCTCCATGCTTGAGATGATCCCTGCAAATGGCTGCCTGATAATTTCTTTTGCAGCACCTTCTCCGAAAATAAATTCCACTTCTTCATCAAAGCTACCATGAAATATTACATTCTTCACCTTCTCAGGAAGATCACCAAAAGGAGTTTGCGGGTCGCACTTAAAATGCCGCAATACTGATTTTAAAGTTTCAGAAAATACTTTTGAAGTCTGATTCTTCCATGGTTCAATCGCTCCATCAATAATTGATAGCTTTTCATTAGGTATTATCAGATTCGGGTCAAAATATAACTCCTTCCCTATTCCTTCGCAAGCAGAGCAAGCGCCAAATGGGCTATTAAAGGAAAAAATTCTGGGTTCTATTTCTGCAATTTGAAAGCCAGAGACTGGGCAGGAATATTTTTCGGAAAAAATTATTCTCTCACCTTTTTGGTGTTTATGTTTAGGATTTTCACAATTTTCATAAATTTGCACATAAACAATCCCACCACCAATTTTCAGGGACGATTCTATGCTATCTGCAAGCCTATTTCCTAAATCCTCATTTATCTCAACCCTATCAATCAAGGCCTCTATATTATGCTTTTTATTCTTATCTAGCTGAGGAATTTCATCAATCTCATACACCTCCCCCTCTATTAAAACTCGTTCATAACCCTGTTTTTTTAGTTGAGCAAATTCTTTCCTAAACTCCCCCTTATTCCCCCTCGAAATGGGTGCAAGTATGTATATTTTAGTTCCATTACCAAGTTCTTTTACGATATCCACCATCTCACTCACTGTCTGGCTAACTATTGGTAAATTGGTCGCAGGAGAATATGGCACTCCTATTCTTGCAAAAAGGAGTCTTAGGTAATCATAAATTTCCGTAATTGTTCCAACGGTTGATCTCGGATTTTTTGAAGTGGTTTTTTGGTCTATTGCAATAGCTGGGGATAAACCAATAATATAGTCCACATCAGGCTTATCATTGAGCTGAAGGAACTGACGAGCATATGAAGATAGGCTCTCAACATATCTTCTTTGTCCTTCCGCATAAATAGTATCAAAAGCAAGGGATGATTTTCCAGATCCACTCGGACCCGTGATTACAACCAATTTTTCTCTTGGTATATCTATATTTATATTCTTTAAATTGTGCTCTCGCGCTCCAACAACTTTTATATATTCTTGCATTTTTCTTCTCTAAAATATTCTTCAGTAATAACTTGACTAGTTTTTCAATTTGGTTGTATTATAAGTTCTTTTAACGACTGATTGCAATCGGTATTTTTGATAAGGTAAATTATGGCTGTAAGTTTAAACAAAGTAACTCTAATAGGAAATTGCGGAAAAGACCCTGAAATAAGGACTACAGGAGATGGGAAGGAAATCGCGAACTTAACTCTTGCGACTTCAGAATCATGGAATGATAAGCTCTCAGGAGAAAGGAAGGAAAAAACCGAATGGCACCGAGTTGTCATATTCAATGAAGGCTTAGTTAAAGTAGTGAAAAATTATGTCAAAAAAGGTAGTCCTTTATACATTGAAGGAAGTCTCCAAACAAGAAAATGGCAAGATTCCTCCGGAGTTGAAAAATATACTACAGAAATCGTCCTTCAAGGTTATGGCTGCACGCTAAAAATGCTCGGATCTAAATCCTCCGGGGATGTATCTGGGCCTATAGCATCAAATGATCATTCGTTTGAACATAGCGAACTTGATGACGAAATTCCTTTTTGATATTCGCATTTTTGCATAATGTGCTCATTGTGCCGAGATAATATAGAATTTCAGACCATCTAATATAAATATAATATACAAACCCCTGCCCCTGTATTATATATTTTTATTAGACTATAAACACCAATATCATTATGCAACAAACTCCTATTGATAATTTTGACTCAGGTTCTGACTACTCCCCCTTCCTAAATTTGAGTAGATCATTTCTTTTGATAATGCTTCTTGGCTTCCTAGTTTTACCTATTTTAACTGCGTGTAATCATAGTCGCTATTCTCGCTCGAGTCTTACAACGAGAAAGGCTGAGCAAGCTGGCTTTGTTAAAAGACTTGTGAGTACCGAGAAATTCAACATTACAACTTATCAAAAAATAACATCCAAAAAAGGTTCTATTGTTTTTTACATTGAAGGTGATGGGAGAATATTTTACCCTAACGGAGTAATATCAAATGACCCTACACCTCAAAACCTTATGGTAATGAGACTTGCAGTCTCTGACCCCCGTCCTAACGTTGTATACATAGCTCGTCCTTGTCAATTTACTCCAGTAGAAGATGAGCCAAATTGTAGTAATATATATTGGACGGATAAAAGACTAGCTCCTGAGGCGGTTGCCTCAATAAATGAGGTTATAGAAAAAGTTTCTAATAATAATCTAGTTGATCTTGTTGGTTTTTCAGGTGGAGGAGGAATAGCCACACTAATCCCACTGCATAATAAACGCATAAGATCAATTATTACAATAGGCGGTAATCTTGATCACGTAGCTTTTAATAAATATCATGCAAAACGCCCTATGATCGGCTCTCTTAATCCGATTGATTATGCTCATCAATTTAATCAGATTCCGCAGCTTCATTTATCAGGCGGCATGGACAGAAGAGTGCCACCTTTTATTGCAGATGACTATGTAAAAGCTGCACAAAACCCAAAATGCGTCAGAAGTAGAATTATCCCAGATGCAACACATATGCACAACTGGGAGAAATATTGGGTTGAAATTGCAGTATCTGATGTGAAGTGCTATTGACAAAAGGGCAAGCTTATATTTTACTATAAGTTTAGAAAATGATTATTTCATATAATCTCTTTATACAAGACAAGTAAGGCGCGCAATGAAATTTCCACAGATTAACCTCCAAATCACACCTAGGATGAAGTTTATAGCCGTAATTTTGGTTATAGTTTCTGCGATTTTATTTGCAGCGGGTTATATTGCTTTATTTTTAATGGAAGCAAAAAAAGTGGCGCAGGCTCCCTCACCCTTCTCAAAAGTATGGGATAAATTAGGTTTTGAAAATAGGGTTATCAAACTACCTACAAGAGAGCCTACAAGAATTGACCCCTTAGTTTTGTTTGAAATCAAAAAAACTAAAGGAATTGACAAGCCGGAGAATTCGATGAAAGATGTTTTTGAAGATCAATTCCTTTCTAAGGAAGATCAGCAAGAAGCTTTCTTAAGAGTGATGCATATGACGGGTAGGTTTAGGCCAGAAAATTTATGGGGCGATCTTAATAAATTAGGGCAGATTCAGAATACAAAAGAGATATACGCTCAAATTCTCCCCGATTTTATAAAATCAGGCGCAACTCAAAATAACCCAGATAAATTTAATTCGACCTCACTTCGTAAAAAACTCTTCAAAAACGCATCATTGTCTGAGTCTGATATTGCAGACTGGATTTTATTCATCTCCCAATATTCATTCAGAAGAAAGCCGGGCGTAGAGAGAAATGAGATTATAAAACAAAGCTGGATGTTGATTCATGAGGCTCGTTTTTTCCAAGAAGTCGAGAAACTTGGCCTTATTCACAGAGAATATCCTAAAAATTATGAATATGATGCAGCCTGGATATCAGGCGCTTCAAGATATACCACAATGAGTAGGATAATAGATTTTTCTCAGCTATATGGGTCAAAAACAATAAAAATAGGCGGGGACATAACGGTTCTTGCAGGAGATAGGCCTCTCTGGGCTGAAATAGATGGAATTTCCTATGACGCAAAGGAAATATTAAAAAACACCTGGAAAAATGGTTCAAACATAGATCAAATACCTCCTGCTGCACAAAATGCAGAAAATTTTCACAAAGTCTTAGAGGGGAAGGAATAGATACTTGAACTAGCAAGAAAAATGAACGTTAAGCTAAATCCTGAGCTGCCTTTTATTTTTTATACAGAGCAAAGAGAGTGTCCAACTGGGCTATATACTTATAGAAATTACCCTAACTATCTAGAAGGTCAAGAAAGGGTTCTCACTGAATCAGCAATGGCTTTTGATCTTCTTGGTCAATTTCTTGGCGCGTCAGACAAAAATGTCAAAATTAGTTATACTAAAAATAATTCAGATGGAAGTAGAGCTAACACTGAAACAACAAGTAGAGATGCTGCTCTTGAGCTTGCAAATAAGATCAAGTCTGGATTTTTCGTGGACAAAAAAAACCTTTTAGTGTTACTGCAATCAAACAATCCATATATAGAAAGACAGGCTCTTATAGCGCAAAGACAAGTAGATTTAGTCTTAAGGGAAACTGGACTTGATTCAAAATATAAAATCAAAGTAGAGGGTGTGGGCTTTACCAATAAGCAATCTATTGAGGTTGTCTGCTCTGAGCTTGCAGCTCTTATTGCAACAAGGTATCTAAATGCTGAGATAAAAACCACAAGGGATGTAAGTACTCTTATGTTCCAGACGAGAGTTGCCACCGAGGACTCATATGACCTCCCCCCAGCTCCTGATACTAATGAGATACTTAAAAACGCAAATACATATTTCAACTACTTTGTTGATTATTTTGACGATACAAACAAAAAAGGGTATTAGACTAGCTATTTTTAGCTCTAACTCTTCTCTCTTGACTTGATGGTATATTTAAAGACTCACGGTATTTTGCAACTGTTCGCCTTGCAAGGATAATATTAAATTTTGCTAGCATTTTTGCAATCAGATCATCTGATAGAGGTTCTGCTGAGACCTCATCTGCAATTAGACCTCTGATTAACTCTTTGACTTTATGGCTAGAAATTTCCTCATCGGAATATTTACTCTTAAGACCAGAGGAGAAAAAATACTTCATTTCAAGCACCCCATATGGAGTACCAGCATATTTATTTGATGTTGCCCTGCTGATTGTGCTCTCATTATAGCCTGTAATCTGAGCTATACGCGATAGTGTTAGGGGTCTTAGGTATAATATCCCTCTTTTAAAAAACTCCTCCTGCTCCTTTGCAATAGCGCTTGCAACTAAAGTAATTGTTTTACCGCGCATTTCTAAAGCTTTCACCAAAGCAAGTGCATCATTAAACATAGAATTTGTATATGTTTTATCTTCTTTTTTAATAATTTTGGATTTGATCTGTTCATAAAAATTTTCATCCACTTTAATTTCTGGAATATTTTCATTGCTTGCGAAAACAACAATCTCACCATCTTCATTGAGCATTATATAAACATCGGGTATTTTTATTTGTGTTTTGCTTGTGGCAAAATTTCTACCTGGCTTTGGGTCTAGTTTTTTGATTTCAGAAATCGAGGATGTAATTTGCTCGGCGCTGCAAGATGCGATTTTTGCAAGTTTATTTAATTCGTTACTTGCAAGAAGGTTTAGGTTTTGCAATAATACTTCGTAAATTTTATTGTATAAGCCTTTTTCTTGGAGCTGAATTCTGAGACATTCATAAAGAGATCTTGCATATACACCCGTTGGCTCTAACTGGAATAGTTTTTGCAATATATTTTCTATCTCCTCATCTGATATTTTTAAATTTTTTGCAATTTCTTGGACGGAAGACTCCAGAAAACCGTCATCATTTAAATAGTCCGTAATAAATTGAGCGATGATTTTTTGTTTATTATCCCGAAATACATGAGCAATCTGATTGTTTAGATGTTCTTTTAGTGAAATTGGGTTTTCGAGAAGGTCTATAAGATCATAGTCGTTAAAATTATTCTTTTGCTGGGGTTTTATGAAGTATAAGCTCGATCTAAATTCCGCGAGACTGAAACTTTCTTCCTTTTTTTCCTCTCTGACTAAAAATGGATTTTCCTGCAGGTGCGATTCTACAAACTCCTCCAGTTCACTTGTCGGTAATTGAAGGGCTTTTAAGCTCTGAGTAATTGAGTTCGTTAGCTTCAAACTTGTTTTAAGGCTAATTCCTAGCTCTTGTTTTGCCATTTTTAAATACTTATCTTGTTAATTTTGTTCATTTTGCTATATTGCTTTTATGACTACTCCTATTTTTTACATAAAAGCGGGCTCTCTCAGTTTTGGAGAAAAGCTCATATTCGATGAATTAGAATTTTACCTATATCCTAGAGATAAGATATGTTTTGTTGGTAAAAATGGATCCGGAAAATCTAGCCTGTTGAAAATTATCACAGGTGAGTATGAATTAGACTCTGGAGAAATGTACAAATCTCCCGTTGCAACAATATCATATTTAAAGCAAGATGCAGAAATTATCACTGAGCAAAATATAAAAGATTATATACTGGATGGCTTAAGCGCAGAGGATTATAAATATCAAGCTGATATGATTATTGAAAATCTTGATCTAGATCATGATACTCCTATCACTAATCTGTCTGGGGGGCAAAAAAGAAGGGTGGAGCTTGCGAAAATTTTATGCAGATCTCCGGATATACTCCTTCTAGATGAGCCAACAAACCATCTTGATATCAAGACTATTGAGTGGCTTGAGTCTTATTTGAAATCCTACCAGGGATGCGTCGTTGTCATTAGTCATGATAGGAAATTTTTGTCAAATGTGACTAATAAAATTTGGTGGCTTGATAGGAGTTTTTTGCGCAAATCGAATGAGGGGTTCAAAAATTTTGAAGAGTGGCAGGAAAAAATTATCGAATTTGAGGAAAATCAATTAAGGAAGCTGGATAAAAAACTAAGTCAGGAAAATTTGTGGCTCACTCAGGGTGTGACAGCTCGCAGAAAAAGGAACCAAAAAAGACTTGCCTCGCTAAAAAGTTTGCGGACTCAGATGCAAAATTTTAAGGCTCATGTGGGTAGGGCGAAGACAAGGCTCTCCCACGAGCTCGAAAAAGGCGAAGCAAAGTCTAAGTTTATCATCGAGGCGGATAATATCACATTTTTTGCCGGCACTAAGCAAATTATCAAAAATTTTAGCCTAAAAATCATCAAAGGTGAAAAAATTGGCATAGTAGGAAGAAATGGATCCGGAAAATCAACATTAATCAAGCTTCTAACCAAAAACCTAGAGCCATCAAGCGGGAAGATTAAGCATGGAACAAATCTTGAAATAACATATATAGATCAGCAAAGGCTAGACTTAAAGCCTAATGAAACTTTGGCTAGTTTTTTATGCCCAGCGGGCGATACAATTTTCATGAGAAACAGAGAAATACATGTAGCAGGATACTTGAAGCAATTTTTATTTGATCCGAAAATGATGCATGCCAAAGTTTCCACCCTATCAGGGGGAGAAAAAAACAGATTACTACTTGCAAAATCCCTAATTAAGCCTGGAAATGTAATGATTCTAGACGAGCCCACAAATGATCTTGATGTTGATACTTTAGATTTGCTCCTCGAGATTTTATCGGACTATGACGGCACTCTTATAGTAGTTAGTCATGATAGGGACTTTTTAGATAAACTAGTTATAAAAACCATAGTTTTTACGGAAGATAATGAAATATTAGAGATAGTTGGAGGTTTTGAGGATTATGAAAGATATTTAAAAGCCACTCAATCAGAGGTATCGCCGCAGTCCACTAAGGCAAAAAATATTAAAGCAATTGCGAGCGAGCAAGCTCCCGCCACCAAAAAAAACCAAGATAAAATCACCTTCAAAGATTTACATCTAAAACAAACTCTACCAAAAGAAATTGAGAAACTAGAAACCGAGATCAAGCAAATTGAGACATCCCTTGCAGACCCAGCCTTATATAAGAATGATAATAAAAAATTTAGCACTCTAGCAAGTTCGCTAAAAACAAAGCAAGATTTACTTGACTCAAAACTAAATCAGTGGATAGAACTTGAAGAGAGAACTTCTGGATAGGTTATTTTAAGTTAACCTACATATATAGTGGAATGATCGGATCTACGTTAGCTCAAGATCTCTTGACAGATTACATAATCTTATAATAGAGTTCAATATCTTAACTTATTCGCAGGTATCTTGTGTCCAAATCTCATGATAATCAAAATATTAACATCAAACTCGCAAATGTTGCTTTTACAAAAGCATCGTGTGCATTCAAGGAAAATAACCTTGAGCAATCAATAACCGAATATAATAAAGCTATCAAGATATACCAGCAAATATTGCAAGTGTTCAAGGATTGTTCCGCTCCCCAACTTGATATAGCAAATATCAGATACTATATATATCACTCTTGTAACGCACTAGGGGTCGCAGAAGCAGCCTGGGGTAAATTTGAAGACGCGCTAAGAAGTTTTGAAAAAGCTGAGGAGCAAAGGGATGATTTGCCTCAACTTTATTTTAATAAAGCCTTTGCTTTATTAAAAATGGAGCGATATCAAGATTCCGAAAATGCTGCGATTAAATCAATAGAGCTTTATCAAAAACAAGAAGATAAGGCAAATATCATAAACCAAATTTGTGAGGCCCATAATATCAAGGCTCAAAGCCAGGTAAAACAGGGTAGAATAGGTGATGCCATTATATCTTACCAAGAATCAATAGAATTTTCAGATTCAACTCCACAAATTTTCCTGAACAAAGGAGTTCTAGAGGTCATCTCATGCGGCAAAGAAACTGCTAATTATTCTTTTGATCGCGCGGTAAATCTTAGTAGAGCAAAATTGGAACTTTTAAATGTTGCTACCCTCTTCTTTAATCAAGCTGCAAAATATTTCGGCGAAAAAAATAATGATCTGAGCTTATATTTTTACAATAAGACTATTGATATCATCAACGAGACATATGATCAAAATGAGTATATAAGCAACCCGCAAAATAAAGTTGTAATGCAAAATATATTATTCCACTCCTTTTCTTCGCTCGGAAATATATATGCCACTCAGAATGATTATAATAAATCTGTTGAATTTTACCTTAAAGCGCTGGAATATAACTCAAACACTCCTCAGACTTTCCATAATATCGGATTTATATATAATTTACTTGGTAAATACGAAGAATCTGCAGATTATTTTTCATCTGCAATAGGCCTATATACCAAAATTGAGAATAAATCATCTCAGGAGATTAAGGATCTCAGTGAGGCATATTTAATAAGATCAGGAGCGCTAAGTAAGATTGAAAAAATAGAAGAATGCGCTGCGGATTTAAGGGATCACATTAAATTAATGCCAGAAAATGCAGAGGCTTATTTACAGCTTGGGCAAGTTCTGGAAAAATTAAATCAAAATCAAGAGGCATGTGAAGTTCTTAGCAAGGCATCTGAGCTCCTTGAGGCGCAAAATAATCAATCTCATCTAACGCAAGATCAATCAGAGGGAGCATTAGATAAAATAGGAGAATTAGGATCTGCAATAGGAGAGAGTGATCAGATCTAAAATAATAAAAAATTTGGTTGCAGGTATGGATTTTTATCCTTATATATATGGGTAGTTTTAGCTAGAAGTCATTATATGGTTTTTAGCTTATAGATTACCCTAATTGAAATATTTATGGGCGAATTAAATTCACTTACATCATAATCATAATGAAGGACCATTTTGATCAAAAATCTTTGCTAGACGAGCTCAAGATTTTAGAAGAAGAGCATTTAGATCTCAACTCTGTCACTAACAATTCACCCATAAACGGTCTCGATGAAGTAACTCTTCAGAGAATCAAAAAAAGGAAATTATTTGTGAAAGATAGAATATCGTATTTAAGGTCTTTATTATTTCCTGACATAATAGCATAAAATCTAATTTCTTTTAAAATAGCCTGTGCAATTCAGTAAAATTTTGCTTTTTAGAGCTTTATTTGCTTTGAGGAAACACTGAACATTTTTTTATTCATGAACTAGGATGTTTTTTGTTGGATATTGGGAATAAATTTGCTTAACTATGTTTTGTAAACTAAAAATTACAAAAAAATAAATGCTACAAGCAATTAAAGATACTTTGTTCAAAAAAAATACTGAGCCTACGAATGAGTCTGAGTATAGCACAAGCTTAAAGAGTACAACATGGTATCAAGACAGATACGATACTGTCAAAACGCAAAGAAATCTCCTTTTGATTATTGTCTTAATTTCTTTACTGGGAATTGTTGCATCTATAGTAGTTGTTGGAAAAATATCCACTTCGAAAACTTTTTCACCTTTTGTGATTCAAATTGAAGAGAGGACTGGGTTTGCAAAGGTAGTAAATCCTGCTAACTCAGACCTATTGAGTGCAAACGATTCTCTTGGAAGGTATTTGATCAAAAAATATATATCCGCAAGAGAAACCTACAATTCAGTTGATTTCGAAAATAACTTCAAAAAAGTGGTTAAAATATTTTCTTCAATACCTGTTTATAAGGAGTATGTTGGATATATAAAAAAAGCCGACAATGATCCGACTATTTTATATGGGCAAAAAAATTCCACATATATCAAGGTAAAATCTATCACTAAACTTCGTGATACTTTTTTTGTAAGATTCTCTATCACTGAAACTCAGGGCTCTCAGAGAACGTTTGACAAAGTTGCCACTATAACTTTCGATTACATACCAATGGAACTCAAGGACGAAGATAGAGATATTAATCCAGTAGGATTTCAAGTAACAGGATATAGGGTTGAAGATGATAAAGGTTAAAATGAAATTTTTATACACATTATTATTTGTATTAATTTGCAATATTTTCTCTATGCAAAGCTTTGCATTTGAAGAGGATTTGCCAATTACTCAAGACACTAGGATCAAAACTTATGTTTATAACCCAAGTGAAGTATATTTGCTCCTCCTGCACTTTGGATATCAGTCTCACGTAGAATTTGCCTCAGGCGAATCTGTACAAACAATCTCATTAGGGGAAACTTTTGCATGGAAAATCACACCTCTTGGCAATAGATTGTTCATAAGACCATTAGAAAAAAATATTAAAACAAATATGACAGTCATAACCAATAAAAGGACATATCAATTTGATTTAGTAGCAAAAGAATTAGAGGATGGGGAAGAAGAAGAGCTTGTTTATCAGATTAAGTTTTTTTACCCTAAAAAAATAAAATAAGAAGGATTTTATGTCTCAGAATATCAGTGCGCAGCCAAGTCCAAAAGAGATGGGTAAAGAGGTGCCAAAAGTTGGCTTCGAACTATCCAAAATAGCCTCAAACCCAAAACAAGGGAAATTGTTAGTTATATTATTTGTACTTATCTCGGGATACTTAGGATACAGAATGTTAACTTCTGAAAAGAGGAAAGCTGAAGAAGAAACAAAGATAGAAAAAGTAGAGCGACCAAAAGAAATTTTTAACCCATCTCAAGATCAGACGATAAATCAAGAGATTGCGGTACCAGTACTACCAAAAACACCAGAACTTAAAGAAATCAAACCGATCGAAGAACCGCCTACTCCAAAAAAACCAACTTTACCTGCAGTTCAGAATACAAAAAAACCTGAGTCAGTAGTGGCACCACCTCCACCACCTATCCCCACCCCTCAAGAAAAAGCTCCGCTTCCTGAAGTTGTAACATCATCTCAAGAAACCCCCCCGGTTAGCACTCCTTCTGATCTTCCTATTATGAATAACGACAATTTGCCAAAGCACTCAAAAGATGCCCTACCGAGAAAATCATTGAGTCCCGAGGAACAAAAAAAGAGGGAGAAAAAGCAGAAATCATCAATTATGTTACTTTCTGGCATTCCTAAAAAAACACAACAAGAGATTGAGCAAAATCTCTCATTTCAAAAAATAACGGATAGTTCATATGTTCTGCGTTACGGAAAAGTTATTGATGCGGTTGTAGAGTCCGCATTTAGCACAGATTTTCAATCAGAGGTAAGGGCAATAATTGCAAAAGATGTCTATTCTGAAAATGGTAAAACAATCCTTATACCTAAAGGATCAAGAGCTTATGGAACTCCGGTATCTAATGCTAATGGCACTTATGCAAGAGTGGACATCAAGTGGACAAGGGTAGATCTTCCAAGTGGTTATTCTTTAAAATTAGAAAATGCGGTGGGTTTGGATGATCTAGGTCGCAAGGGAATCCAAGGTAGGCTTGATTCAAAAATCAAGGAAAAAATTGGAAGCACCGTAATGACTAGCGCTCTTAATATCGCTTTTGCCGGTGCTCTCGATAAGCTAACAAATACAAATCAAAATGCTAGTCTGACAAGCGATGGAGCAAAGGTTGTAGAAGCTGTGAATAATGTTTACAATGACGCATCAATAACTGTAGTGTATGATAAAATGAAATCCATGTGTTCTGCTGCAAAAAATGCCATATCAAATCAATCTAGCGATTTGTATAACCAAGTTACTCAAACTTGTAATACAGCTCTTTATTCTTCCGTAACTCCAACTTCGACTGACATGGAAACACTTCACACAGATTTAGTTTCTGAGGGTAATGCGGCTGCAAACGCCTCCAGCAACTCTTCGTCCAGCTCATCTTCCAGCTCGACATCAACACAGACCAAGGCGGCCACTTTGAAAGCGATGACCGATTTTGCAAAGACAATGGATGAGATAGCAAAGCAAAACACTCCTCAACCAACTATAACACTTGATCAAGGAGCGAAAATCAAAATTTATATAACCAAAGACTATCAGTTTCCAAAGGATGCTGTATCATCTTCGAGGATATTGCAATGAGTAGTTTTGCCGCCCTCTCAACCTATTTACAACCATTTAGCACCTTATTTGCAGAAGAAGGTGTCAATGAGATAATGGTAAATAGACCAGGAGAAGCTTGGGTGGAAAAAAAGGGGGATAGTAGAAAAGAAATAATTCCAGTCATAGATTATGATCATTTAATGGGACTTGGCAGACTTGTTGCTCAGTCTACAGATCAAACTATATCAGAAGAAAAACCCCTCCTCTCCGCAACTCTTCCGATAGGATATCGTATTCAAATAGTATTCCCTCCAGCTTGCGAGCCGGGTTCTGTTACTATGTCCATTAGGAAAGGAAGTCAGATGCAACTCACTCTTGATGATTACGAAAAAATGGGCGCCTTCGAAAATACAGTAACGGAAGAAGAGGTAGATCCTGATGATGCCATTTTGTGCGACTATCTTAAACAAAAACTTATCAAAAAATTCCTAGATCATGCCATTAAGTGCAAAAAAAATATAATAATTAGCGGTGGTACATCTACTGGTAAAACCACTTTTACTAATGCGGCTCTTCTTGCTATACCAACTCATGAAAGACTTATTACAGTTGAAGATGCTAGGGAGGTTCAGCTTCCCAATCATCCAAATAGGGTTCATTTAATAGCATCCAAAGGCGGTCAAGGAAGGGCAAAAGTCACCACTCAGGATTTAATAGAGGCCTGCCTTAGACTTAGGCCAGATAGGATAATCGTTGGGGAGCTTAGGGGGTCAGAAGCTTTTAGCTTTCTAAGGGCTATTAATACAGGCCATCCTGGTTCAATTTCTACTTTACACGCTGATACTCCTGCTATGGCTCTTGAGCAACTAAAATTAATGGTGATGCAGGCGGGTCTTGGGATGCCTCCTGCTGAGATCAAAAAATATATAGAGTCAGTAATAGATATAATAGTGCAACTAAAACGAGCAAGTGGGGGTAAAAGATATATCTCTGCGGTTTACTTCAAAGGGGCGCAAAACAAAGATTTGGAAGGTGCATTATGAGCGATAATATTCAAAGATATATCTCACAAATAATTATTCATTCAGTAATTTTGTTCTGTTTATGCTGGCTTTCGGGCTTGTCAGTATCGTTTATTACATCTGAAACTGGATATTTAGGCCCCGATCTAAAAGCTCTATCCTTGTCCTATAAATGGACAATGTGGCTGATAGATACCAGAAATGATATTAGTTTTTTTGTATATTATCCAGATTATGGTTATTTAAAAATCAAAGTTGCTTTGGCTTTAATTGCTCCTTTTGCTATCGCTGCCTATCCTTATAATAATTACCGGGATCGTATTGCTGAGTTTAATGCCTTCAAACCAAAAGAAAAAATGCATGGTGATGCTCACTGGGCTTCTGAATATGATGTCAAAAGATCGGGCCTTAGATCTAAGAGCGGTATGATGCTTGGTGTTGATAGTAGAGGATATTATATATCAGAAGGATTTCAGCATGCACTTCTCTTTGCGCCTACTGGTTCTGGTAAAGGTGTTGGATTCGTAATACCCAATCTATTATTTTGGGAACATTCCATGGTGGTTCATGATATTAAGCTTGAAAACTACGATCTAACTTCGGGGTGGAGAGCTGCATCTGGTAATGAATGTTTTGTATGGGAGCCTGCAAATCCAGATGGTATATCTCATTGCTATAATCCTCTTGACTGGGTGAGTAATAAACCTGGGCAAATGGTAGATGATGTTCAAAAAATCGCAAATCTTATTCTCCCTAAGCAAGATTTCTGGGAAAATGAAGCAAGGAGCTTGTTCCTTGCTGTAGTGCTATATCTTATTGCTGATTCCAATAAAGTTACCTCATTTGGGGAAGTTGTTAGAACTATGAGAAATGATGACTATATATATAATTTTGCCGTAGTGATGGATACTCTTGGTCATGAACTTCACCCAGTAGGTTATATGAATCTTGCAGCTTTTCTCCAAAAGCCAGACAAAGAAAGGGGGTCTGTCGCATCAACTCTAAACTCTGCCATCGAATTATGGGCAAACCCTTTAATTGATGCAACCACAGCAAAGTCAGATTTTAATGTGATGGATTTCAAAAAGCGTAAAACGACTGTTTATGTTGGCCTAACTCCAGATAATATAAGCCGCTTGCAGAAATTAATGCAAATATTCTATCAGCAAGCTACGGAATTTTTATGCAGAAAAATGCCAGACCTAAAGGTAGAGCCATATGGGGTAATGTTTCTTATGGATGAGTTTCCAACATTAGGCAAGATGGAGCAGTTTAAATCTGGTATTGCTTATTTTCGTGGTTATAGAGTAAGGCTATTTTTAATCGTACAAGATACTCAGCAATTAAAAGGAACTTATGAAGATTCGGGGATGAACTCATTCTTATCTAACTCTACATACCGAATCACATATGCTGCGAATAACTACGAAACGGCTGATCTAATATCCAAATTATGCGGAAATAAAACCGTTAAGCAAACATCTTACAGCAAAAAATTGCTTGATCTTCCTATAGATCAGTCTCAGAGTGTTTCGCTCGGATCTCGCGCCCTACTTCTTCCTCAAGAAGTCATGTTACTTCCAAGAGATGAGCAAATTGTTCTTATAGAATCATTCCCACCTATTAAATCTAAGAAGATTTTCTACTATAAAGATAAATTCTTTACAGAGAGGCTTATCAAGCCAGTATTTGTTCCTACTCAAAAACCATATGATCCAAGATTAGAGGATGCTCCTCCTGATGCGGAAGAAGAAGGGGCTGAATTATCAGAAGAAGAAGTAGCGCAAGCTTAAGATACTCATTCTGATCTTAATATTGAATCTTGCGCCAGAATATCACACGCTACTTTTTTATCATCAAATGGGAATTTTTCGGACCCAATAATCTGGTATGATTCATGACCCTTGCCGGCAATGAGTAATATATCACCCTCTTCCATTAAATCTATTCCAAGTTTTATAGCTTTTTGCCTATCACCCTCCTCTAACGCATTCTTGCAATACTGCAAAATTTCCCCTCTAATTTGAGATGGATCCTCTGTTCTTGGGTTGTCGTCCGTAATAATAACCTTATCCGCAACCCCGCTTGCAACAATCCCCATCTTGCCGCGCTTTGATTTATCTCTATCTCCCCCGCACCCAAAAATACATATCAACTTTCTTTTACTCATATTTGCAATCTGTTTTAACTCAATGAGAACTTTTTCAAGCGCATCTGGAGTATGGGCATAGTCTACGAATATATTCTGAGCAAGACCGCTTCTTCCAACCCTCTCTAGCCTCCCTTCTGGTGCATTTAATTCACTTACAAATCCTGCAATATCCTGAAGACCAAAACCCGAGCCAGAAAGCATTGCAAGAGAGAGTATGATATTCGCAACTTGAAACTCTCCGAGTATCTTAGTACTGAGATCATATTCCGCATTCTCATGTTTGAGAATAAATCTTTGCCCAGAAATATTTTGCTCTAATATTGAATACTGAAAGTCTGCATTTTGTTTGCCATAAGTAATAAATGGCCTCTTAATTTTTTGCAAAAAACTACTTATATCGCCAAATTCTGGCATATCATTATTTATAACAATAGTAGATTCATCTGAGCAATTTTCAGAAAAAAGTTTTAATTTACACTCTAAATATTCCTTCATAGAAGAGTGGTAATCTAAATGATCCTGAGAAAAACTAGAAAACCCTGCCGCTTTAAATATCCTTCCATGAAGCCTTTCCTGGTCAAGCCCTATACTAGAGGCTTCCATAGCGCAGTAATCTATCTCGCATTTAGACAAATAACTCAAAGTCTCCGCTAGCTCTTTTGCGCTAAAAGTAGTTAGCCCTGACTCGTGAGATCGCTGCTCCTCTGTCTTTATTTTTTCATTCCATAACTTTACACCAAGAGTTCCTATGCACGAAGAAGAAAGACCTTGTAATTTTAGCAATTGAAAAATAAAATCCACAGTAGAACTCTTCCCGTTCGTACCCGTTACTGCAAAAAGATTGCTCGGCGCATCTGGCATTAAAGAAATATAACATAAGGACTCTGCCTTCCTTGTATCATCAACTAAATATATAGGACTAGAAATAAGGTCACGATATTTCTCAAAATAGATTTCTGAATCAGTGAGAATGAATTTTGCCCCGCGTAACGCAGCTTCTTCTATGAACTTATTCCCATCATGCTTTTTGCCACATATCGCAATGAAGCCCGAATCCTCATCCACATGCTCCGAGTTTGATACTATTTTTTTTGCATTATGTTGTTTGATAAAGTCTGCAAAATTTTCTATCTCTGTTTTTTGGTGATTACGTTTCATTCCCTACTTCATATTCCACATGCATCATTTCCTTAATCTCTTTACTATCTTCATCAACAGGTTGAATACCGTACAAAGAACCAATTCTCGACATAATTCGACTTGCAGCAGGGGCTGCAGTAAAACCCGCAGTAGCAAACCCAAATGTTTCTTTTATGCCTTTAGGGTCATCCAGGAAAATAAAAACCAAATATTTCGGGTTTATACTCGGCATAACTGATACAAAAGAAGAATATCTGTGATTTTCCAAATAACCATGAGGCCCTAGCTTTTCTGCTGTTCCTGTTTTTCCAGCAACTAAATATCCCTTTACTGCACCCTTTTTTGCAGTCCCCTTTTCTACTGCAAGCCTCATTAGTTTAATCATATTCACAGAGGTCTCTATGTTAAAAATTTTCGACTGATCATTTTCCGCAAAAACCTCAGCCTCGTTTTCCTTTTTCAAAAGAGTAAGCGGTTTTTGCACCCCTCCATTAACAACTGGTACCATAGCTTGCACAAAGTGCGCAGGACTAATTGCAAAACCATATCCGTAAGACATTGTAACAAGATTTAGATCGGTAATTTTTTCAGATTGCGGTACAAGTGGGTGCGCCCTCTCTGAGGTCTCTATTGGAAGCTGCTTTGTCATACCCAGACGCTCCATATATTCTCTATATGTATTTTTGCCAATTTCCATAGCGATTGCCCCGGCTCCTATATTAGAGGAGTTCATAAACATTTGCGGCACAGTGTTCCACCCATCATGACGATGGTAATCTTTGATACGGTATTTATTCATTACAAAATCTTGTATGTTATATACATCATTTATCTGAATAGCTTCGGTATCAAAACCTATGGCAAAAGTCAGAATTTTGATCACAGATCCAATTTCATATACGCCAAGCGTTGCCCTGTTGAATAATTGCTCGGAAGATGCGCTCCCTGGGGAGTGTGGGTCAAAATCTGGCTTACTTGATAACCCAAGAATCTCCCCGTTAGTTACATCAACAACAACGCAAGCACCCCCAAGTGCTGAAAATTTTGTAATAGCTTTATCAAGCTCATCACTCACAATATTCTGCACACGGTAATCTATCGAGAGCTTTATAGGATTGTGATTTTCTGGGTTGCTTAGGTATGAATCAAAAAATTTCTCTACCCCTGCTATTCCTTTATTGTCCCTATCGACATATCCAAGCAAGTGTGATGTTGCCTTGCCCTGCGTGTATAATCTTCTCTGCTCTTCCTCGAAGAATAATCCAGGAAGCCCGAGAGATGTAATCTCCTCCTGATCACTCGGAGTTAATTCTCGCTTTATCCATACAAAACTTTTCTCGCTGGATAAATCTCGGATTAATTTCTGCACATCAAGATCCTTGATCACCTTCTTTAGTTTATGAGCAGTCAGCTTTGGGTCTATCACTTTTTTGGGATTTGCAAAAAGAGAGGAAAGAGTTAGGTTTGTGGCAACTACATGACCATTTCTATCTACTATATCGCCTCTATACTGCACTTTAGTTCCTGCAATTTGCTGAGCCTGCCTCTGTTCTTCAATAGCTATGGAATATAGCTGTATTACAATTAGCGCATATGAAATCCCAAAAAATATAGCAACACACATGAGTCTATAATATCTAGACTCTTTAGAGTATGACCACGAAATCAAGTTTTTCAATATTATATCCGGAATTAGTTTTTTCATTTCCTCAGCAATATAACATATTTTTTTCTAGCGCTTAGCTTTTTTATCAACAATTGATACATTTTTTATCACGGGGCTCATTTTTTTATACCTCCACTTAGATCCAGCCTTTCTATATTGCATAGATGTAAATTTTTCAGAGGTTAAGAGAGTACTGGCCCTAGATTCGTTCGAAAGTTGTTGAGGCTTGATATTATCCAAATTTAAGTATTGCGAGGCTAACGCTTGAAGTCTCTTTGGCGAGTTCAAATAAGCAAGCTCAGCTTTGAGCAAATTAAATTGCTTGTTTTCCTCAGAAAGCTGGTTGGCTAATTGCTTATATTCAAAAGTCAGGTCCTGCACTTCGCTTTTTAGATGAAACATATAAGCTACGATAAGAATTATCGCAGCAAATAGAAGTAGATTGATTTTTTTAATAAATTTGGAAGTAGCTGAATGAGTGAATCGATAATCATAAATTTTTGCCCCAGACTTTAGAGCGCCGCTATCAAGAGACTCGAAATACATATCTTCTAGAATTCTTTCAATATTTTCCCCTCTACTCATTTTATGCCCCCACTTTCTCAATAACTCTGAGCCTTGCGGACCTTGAGCGAGGGTTGAGCCTAATTTCATCATAACTTGGCTTAATGGATTTTCTGGTGATGATTTTAAATGGCTTATCTGAAATTTGCGCATGTTTCGCATATTTAGAAACAGCAACTTTTGGGGCGCTATTTTTGATAAAAAATTGCTTCACAACCCTATCTTCAAGCTCATGAAAACTAACAATAGCAACCCTGCCACCAATTTTTAAAACATCTACAATCTGAGCTAGACTCTCTTCCAAGGAGCCAATTTCATCATTTACAGCAATTCTAATAGCTTGGAAAGTTTTTGTAGCGGGGTCAATTTTGCTTACTTTTGCGCATACTGATCTTACAATTTTTGCAAGCTCAAATGTTGTATTAATCGGAGATATAGAGCGAGCTTCTACAATTTTTTTTGCAATTTTTCTAGATTTGCCCTCTCCGCCATAATTATAAATTATGTCTGCAAGATGGGTTTCGTTATATTCATTGACGATTTCATAAGCGCTGATGCCTTTAGTACCCATTCTCATATCTAACTTTGCATTTTGCTGAAAAGAAAAACCCCTCTCTCCTTCGTCAAGTTGCATAGAAGAGACTCCTAAATCATATACTAAACCATCTACAGGGATAAATCCAGAAAGAACCCTTTTCAGATTCCTAAAATTATCATTAATGTAGCATATTCTCTTACCGTATTTTTTAGCAAAATCTTGATAGTACTTTTCTGTCGAAGGATCTTGGTCAATAGCTACCACCTTGCAGTCATTACTCTCAAGAATTGCCTTTGTATATCCGCCTGCGCCAAATGTGCAATCCACATAC
>JANRMF010000106.1:0-53477 GCA_033761815.1 Rickettsiaceae bacterium | reverse complement strand
GACAAATTTGGCGCAACTCCTATTCATATCGCAGCAAGATTCGGTGATGTATATACTGTAAACGCATTAATTCAAGCAGGAGCGAATGTTTCAGAGGTTGATGAAACAGGTAGAACGCCTCTTCATTATGCAGCTATGTCTGAGAATATAGAAATTATTAATGCACTTGCTTCAGCTAAAGCAGACCTTAACGCAAAAGATGCCGGAGGCGTTGCCCCAATACATTTTGCCGCCTATTACAAGAAAGAGTTAGCTATGAAAACTCTCGAAGAGCTTGGGGCAGATAAGAATGCGGAAATTACAAACCCAGACGGGACTAAGAAAACAGCATTAATAATACTAACAGAGCGGAAAGCGTTAAAAGCTTAAAACATTAAAAAAGCTTAATCTCTTCTGCAATCCTTCTCCCGATCCCCCTTTCTGAGGCGTAAAAAATGCGCTTTAAGAAGGCGGGATTTGAGTTAAGACTTTCCCCATACATAAATCTACCAGTAAATGAGTTATCTTCAATCTTTTCTACAAAAGCCGCGACCGGAGAGTCGCAATCTGCAGACAAACTCTCCAAAAACTCCCTCTCGACGAGAACTCTATGGTCTATGTCTTTATTTGAGAATTTTGCAAGCATCCTATTGAGCGAGTCATTATTTCTGAGAGTTTGCGCTGCAATTATCCCCTGGCCCGGAGAGGGGATAAAATCATCATTAGAAAGAGTCTTGCAAATTTTACTATCATATAAACCAAGTCTGCGAAGCCCGGCTTCTGCAAGTACTATCGCATCTACTTGATTTGTATCAAGGAGCCCAAGTCTTGATCCTATATTACCTCTTATTGGGACAATTTCAATGTTTGGCATAAGTTTTTTTATAATGGAAATTCTCCTGGGGGAGCAGGTGCCAATTTTAGATCCCTTAGGTAAGTCATGAAAAGAAGGAATTTTGGACGAAATGAATATATCCGATGGATACTCTCCTCCTATAAAAAAAGGTAAGCAGAATTGATCGGAAATTGTACCTGGTACATCTTTTAGTGAATGAATAGCCACATCAATCTCCCGTGAAATTAGCGCTAATTCAAGCTCCTTGAGAAATAGTGCCTTGCCGCCTATTTCATAAAGGGGTTTGGTTAGAATTTTGTCCCCTGTAGTTTTTATTGGAATTATTTCGTATGAAAATTCTATATTTTCCCTTAGGTGATTTATAAATAGTTCTGTTTGTTTGAGCGCAAGTGGGCTTGATCTTGTACCAATTTTGATGTTTAGGCTGCTCAAAATTCCTCTCTCTAGCTTTCTTCTGAAGCTAGCTTATTATATTCATCACCTAGAGATTTCACCGCATATATCCAGATTAAGCATATCCCAACAAACATGATACCAAGAAAAAGGGCTATATCGTCATATTTTGCACTTGGAAAAATCGAGAAAATCAAAAACTGCATCATAGATGCCGTAGATTTGCCAATCTTATTCCCAATAATATCTACCGCTGCCTTACCTTTTGTTTTCATTTCAGTATTAAGTGGTATATAGGCCATTTCTTTAGTTGCATCAAATAAGGAATATTTTGCCCCTTTTCCTAATACATTTTGCAAGCCCCCAACGAATGTAATGAAACTTAAAGGAGCGACAAAACCAAGCGCAGTTATAAGCCAATAGATCCTGTCTCCTGCAGCAACGCATGCAAAAAATATGGCACCTGCGAATAAAATCATCGCAGGTGTAACGATTGCGCCTGCAAACCATCCAAAATGCCTAATAACAGAGCTTCCAGTTAAGGAGCAGAAAAAGGAGACGATACCAACCCAAAATAAGACAGTTCCCTGATACCCCATGAAACCTTCTGTGGAGATATATTGATCTCTCACTTTAGACATCCATACACCTTCAATAAGATTCATGCTCATTCCGTAACTAATCATCAGAACGCAAATTAGCCCCAGATATTTTGATCGCAAAATCATTCTTATACTCTCGCGAGTACTGAGTTTTAATATCTCATTTTTTCTGGAAGATTGAAAAAACCGATCATCAGTCATGACTTTTTCCTGAATGTAGTAATGAAGAGCAAGTAAAATTAAACCAGTAGCCAGAACGATTGTCATTAATGACTTGAGTAGTAATTCTGTGCCATTTGAGTTTTGATAAAGAAAAGTGAGAAAATGATCTTTTGTCTGGAAGTAAATTATTACAGACCCTGAGATTAGTAGGTTAGTTTGCCCAAATAAGCTAAAGAAAGAGTAAAATCTTGGAGCCTCATCTATTTTTGTGATTTTATTAGCAAGCTGCCAAAAAAGAAGGGAAAATACGATAACTGGCCACAATTCGCCCATTATGTAAAATAGTATATAAGTCCAGTTTCCCCATATCATAATAAACCATTTTTGATGAGGAAATTTCTCAATAAGACTTGCAACTATTTCGGGATCGGGGTGAAAATATTGGGTATTTGGAAAGAGCACAAAAGCAAAAAATGCAAAAAAACTCAGAAAGAAAATGACAATTATCCTAAAGGCTCTCTCTGTAGTCATGATGTTGCACATTTTTGAATATAGAACAACAAAGCACACGCCGATAGGCATCTCTCCCCACAATTTAGTGAAACTGATAACTTCCGGTCCAACTAAAGTGACTGTGATGCTGTCTTTGAGTATGCGCACGATATTTTGATTAAGCAATATAGTAAACATCAAAAGAGCCATAGGGACAAATTTTGCAAATTCTTTTGACCTAATGGGTAGAAAAAAATGTCTTATTTTACTATTTCTGATTGTGTTTAAACTTGCTTGCATCGACTCTCTCTTTTTACGAATCATTAGCCCCAGAATCTAGTTCATTCTCCGGTTAATGTCAACATATCTTAAACTTATTTGATCCTGGATTGCGTGCTGAATTTATTCTCAAATTGACAAAAAGGGGAGCCTTAATATTTAAGCGCAAATTTTTTCCGGATTTATCGTAGGTTTTAGTTATGAATTATCAAAATTTCATTTCTAACTAATTTGTATGTATAACGATATTATCGACACAATTACTAAGTAAAAATAGTATGTAATTACTACTTAGATATTATTAATTTGATAATCTATACTTATCTATTCTAATATATTCATTGAGGCTATAAAATAAATATAAGTAAGATATGTCTGGATTCATGAACGACCCTCTATTCGTAGGTCTCACAAGACCGACTTTAATAGGCGGAGTAAGCTTACCCTTCTTTATGGTAAATATGATGATTACCGGGTGTTTTTATATATATAGCACGTCTGTAAAGGTTGTTTTTGTGGCAATTGGCGTTCATATAGTCGGAGTAATCATATGCTTTAAAGAGCCCAGACTTATAGAATTGTTCATTAATCGTGCAAGCAAGTGCAACAAATGTCCCAATAAATTTTATTATGGCGCTAATTCATATGATATGTGAGAAATTAGTATGAGATTTTTGAGAAAAAAAGTTACTAAAAATGCAGTTTCAAACAAAGAAATGAATGTAAAGAACTTCATCCCTTACTTAGCTCACTGGAACAATAACACAATACTTACAAAAAAAAATGAATTAATACAAGTTATTAAAGTATCTGGTTTCTCATTTGAGACAGCAGATGATGATGATCTTGACTCAAAAAAACACCTAAGAAATCTTTTATTAAAAAACCTTGCATCTGGAAACATCACGCTATATTTCCACACAGTAAGAAAAAAAAGACCATTAGCCTCGAACTCATCTGACTATGTATTTGATCCATCAGTTAAGATACCAGATGATTTTGTAACATATTTAACAAATGAGTGGAAAAAAAAATACGAAGAAAAAGAGTCATATTTTAATGAATTATACATAACAATAATATATAAAGCCGATACTGCAGGCGTGGCTATTCTTCAATATTACTACAAAAAGCTAAATCACGCCGCAAATAAGGCGGAATGGGAATCGAGCATGAGAGAAATCTCAGAAAGTCTTGAAGAGATGACTATGAGGGTTTGGAATACATTCAAGGATTACGATGCATCAGTTTTATCAATTGTGGATACAGAAGATGGATCATATTGTGAGATTTTGGAGTTTTTTGGAACTTTAGTGAATTGCGGTCAGTCATCGCCAGTTTTGGTGCCTCGCGGTCCTATAGATGAGCATATAACGACCCATAGACTTTTTTTTGGAAACAAATCTATGGAAGCAAGAGGTCCATGCGGTATTAAATATGGAGGTATTACTACTATATTTGAATATGGTCCATTTTCGAATGCGGGGCTTTTTGATAATTTTTTAAGACTGCCTTTTGAATTTGTCATTTCCCAGAGTTTCAGTTTTGCTAATAGAACAATAGCAGTTGGAGCTATGCAAATGCAGCAACGAAGAATGATTAGCGCTGGAGATAAAGCTGTATCTCAAATTGAAGACATAAATGTCGCTCTTGATATGGCTATGAGCGGCGAGATTGCTTTTGGTATCCATCACTTCACATTCCTTTGTATTGCAGATGAAGTGAAGGAGCTTGAAAATATTTTATCAATTGCAAGTGTGGAAATAGCAAATTGCGGGATGCAATCAGTTAGGGAGACATTGAACCTTGAGCCAAGTTACTGGGGTCAGTTACCTGGTAATAATGATTACATTGTTAGGAAGGCAACGATCAATACTCTGAATTTGGCAGGTTTTGCTTCGATGCATAATTACCCAATTGGTAAAATCTCAGGAAATCATTGGGGGGATTTTGTCACAGTTCTAGAGACCACCTCAGGAACGCCGTATTTTTTTAACTTCCATGTAAGGGATGTGGGGCATACTTTAATAATAGGACCTACAGGCGCTGGTAAAACTGTGTTGATGAATTTTTTATGCGCTCAAGCTCAAAAATTTAAGTGCAGAATGTTTTTCTTTGACAAAGATAGAGGTGCTGAAATTTTCATCAGATCTTTATACGGAGTTTATACTATAATTGACCCAGGCAAAAATTGTGGATTTAACCCACTGCAACTACCTGATACTGGAGAAAACAGAACATTTTTACTTGAGTGGCTTCGTGTTTTGGTATCTGTTACAGAAAAATCCCTCTCAGCCGAAGAAATCAAGCTCTTAACTCAGGCTATAGATGGTAATTATAAACTAGATCAGAAAGATAGAAAATTATCAAACATAGTGCCGTTTCTTGGAATAGATGGCCCTGGCACACTCGCCGGCAGAATAGCTATGTGGCACAGTAATGGCTCTCATGCAAGAGTATTTGACAATGACCAGGACTTAATCGACTTATCCAAGGATAGGGTTTTTGGCTTTGAGATGGCAGAGTTGCTTAAGGACGGCATATGCCTATCTCCTGTACTACTCTACGTATTCCATAGGATTAATATATCCTTAGATGGATCGCCAACTATGATAGTGCTTGATGAAGCGTGGGCATTAATCGATAACCCAGTTTTTGCCCCGAAAATTAAAGATTGGCTTAAAGTTTTAAGAAAGCTCAATACTTTCGTAGTTTTTGCGACCCAAAGTGTTGAGGATGCCGTTAAGAGTCAGATCAGTGATACCCTCATTCAGCAAACGGCAACTCAAATTTTCTTGCCTAACCTAAAGGCAACAGAAGTATATAGAACAAGTTTTATGCTTAGTCAAAGAGAGTATGAAATTATCAAAACCACCGATCCATCATCCAGATATTTTGTTGTAAAGCAGGGTATAAATTCCGTTGTAGCCAAAGTCAATCTCTCTGGTATGGATAATATTATTAACGTTTTATCCGGTAGGACTGATACGGTGCTATTGATGACTGACTTGAGGAGGGCTCATGGAGATGACCCAAGAAAATGGCTACCTTATTTTTACAAAGCAACCTCAAAATCGTAAATTATATGCACAAAATTAGAGTTATTATTTTTTTGATTATATTTACAGTATCCCTGCCTCAAAAATCATATGGATCAGGAGAGGTTGATATACTCAAGTATTTTGGGTGTGAGGGTTGGTTTTTTGCTGAGATTATATCTCGTAATCCCTATCCTTATTCCTGTACGAATCAATCCCTTTTGAATCTTATGTTTTTGAATGTTCTTACCGAAGGTCAGGCATTTCCCTTTGCCATAAGACTAAAACTCAATGACGAACAAATTTTACCTAATAATTGTGATAGAGGAAACAAAATCCCACAAAATGATCCGAGTCTTAATTTTGGGTTTTGTAATAATTATATGTTACTTGGAACCTCTCTAAGAAACCTTTTTACAACCCCGCCCGGACAAAAAGTTAAAATGCCAGACATAAACGAATATACCATGAAATATCAAGAAAAAGCTGGTTTTTACTTTGTGATGGGCGATATCAGCTGGGATTCTTTTTTTGTACATGCGTTATATAGAGTTCAAAAATCAGCTGATAGGCTATGTGTTCAGATTTTTGCAAAATATATGCTCACTTTCGTAAATGTTGGGTGTAAATTTTTGGAAGAGCCTTTTAAAGAATCAATTTATGATAAATTGAACACTGATTTATCCGATAGGTGCGGAACTATATATAATTGTTCTAAGACTATCAAAGAACAATCTCTAACATTTACTCCTGTAATTTCTACTATCGTGGGATGTACTAGGGATATGATAGTAAATATTTTAGTAAATGATAAAGTATGTAATCCAAATAGCGCATTGAACACTGAGGTATCAGGTGGCATTGCTCCTTTTATAACGGACGAAAGTTTGATTCACAAATTTCAGAGAAATATGCGTAAAACTGTCGGTGCTTTTTTGATGCTATATGTTATGTTTTTTGGATTTAAAATTAGTCTTTCACCTGGCTCAATAAAGCAAAAAGACATATCTGGGTTTTTGTTTAAACTAGTGCTAGTAACATATTTTTCAATAGGAATCACAAGTACTACAAATGGGCAGAGATTAGATGGAATTAGCGGTTATGTTTTTCCGATTATGCTATCAGGACTTACGGACATAGCTAGCTGGATGATGGCTGCATCATCACTGAACGGTTTATGTGATTTTCCTAGCAAATTATATAGTGATACTTCTTCATTGGGCGCAGGAATGTGGGATCAGATAGATTGCAGGCTTGCTTATTATGTGGGATATGACGGGCTTGCAGCTATGAAGATGGGGATCACATGGAAAGATCAAGTAGCATACGATGTTCCGCCATATATTCTTCTAATTATACCATCCTTATATTTCGGAAATTATGCACTTGCGGCTCTTGCGGCTTATTATCCTATAATGCTCATCTCTACAGTCGGTTATGCTGTATGTTTATATCTAAATTCTATTTTGATGTTAATTATTTTGGGAGTTCTTGCCCCGATATTCGTCCCCCTTTGTCTATTTGAGCAGACTAAAGAATATTTTACAAAATGGTGGAAAAATTTACTTGCTCTTATGCTACAGCCTGCAATTGGAATATTATTTCTTACAATTATGTTTGCTGCTTTTGATAGGGCATTTTACTCAACTTGCGTGTTTAAACCAATTAATGTCCATTACCACAAAAATTCCGGAGAGGTAAAAGACTATCGTACATTTTACATAAGTTATGAAAAGAATGATTATGAAGATGAGTTTGCATTAATGTCATGCAAATTGAGCATAGGATCTTTCTTTGGAGGCGGTGCTACAACAAATCCTGATGGAAGCACTTATCACCAACCATCTGACGTGGATATATTTCAGTATGATAATTTTGCTGACAGAATATCTCAAACCGACACCGATGTTTTCGATGGAGCCAAGAGGCCAAAATTAGAAAGGGACAAAAGTTTATTTAAGCAAAGTCCCAGAATTTCATGTGAATAAATACTATATCTTACAAAAAATTTCATAGATTGATTTATGGTACTTGGGGCTGTTCAGGGGATGCTCGAAGAAATACCGGGTATAATTACGCAGCTTTCTGGAGGCTCAATAGCTGGAGCAGGAGTGAATAGTCCAGAAGCTATTAGGAGAATAATGGATCAAAAGGCAAATGAGAAAATGCGGTCTGCAGGGCATGGTATACAGTCAATAAAACAAAAGGGGCAAGAAGCAAGAGAAGCTTTTAGGCAAAGACTCATAGATAGCGGGGTAAAATATACTACTTTTAGACCAAGGGATTTATTTAAAGGTCCAAAATCATGACAATCGAATCTACTGAGCATAATCATATTGCCCTTTGATTTATTAGATCGAGAAACTAGATTATATATCGAAGAAGAGTATGGGTGACCTTAAATTTCTAGCGCTTGTATTTATGTCTAATATCTCAAAGTAAATTAGGCTTTGATTTCATAGAAAAGTTGTCTAACTTATATTTTATGTAATAAAGTTACCCTGATATGAGCCGCCTCAAAATATTATTTGATAAATAAATTTTATTACTCTATGCAAAAATTAAGAATAGCTAAAAATAATTTTAGTACATTTTTTAGGGTTCCTGGACTACTCCCGGGTCTTATATTAATAATGATGATTTGGCCTTCTTCCTCCTATTCAAATTTTGGCACGTCCTGCACAGGAATAGATACTAACTACATAGATGTTGATACGAGTAGAGAATTATCGAATAGTGCATACTCACTAGTTCTTTCTCTGATTGATATACAAAATGCAGGGGATAATATGGTTGATGGGTGTCAAGAGCAAGATCCCAGATTCATAAATGTTAGCATCAAGAATATAAATAATTCTGATTCTTATGCTACCCCCTCTAATTCCCGTCAATTTAAATTTGAAGCAGGGGCAAGTATGACACTTGGCTCTATGACCGATAACCCTATTGTGTCTTCTGATCATAATATAGCATCCATTGAGCTTACCGCTGGCCTACTCAAGGATAAAATATGCATCGTAATGCCAACTCAATTCGGTTATAAGCCCCTAGTTTGCAGAGATACGAGGCAAGTTATTTTGTCAGATAGTATAAGAGATATGAGCCAATGCTCGAATATATCTCCTGGTTGCAGAATTTATGACGATGAATATAACCCTAGCAAACTAAAAAATAATGTTTTCGGATTATGTGTTCAGTGCTTTAAAGAGTCCTTGGATATGATATTTTTTAATCCAAAAACATGCTATGAATCAAGTGCTTACAATACTGATATAATAGATCAAAGCGCACGTATCTCCGTTACTCCTTTTGCAGAATTTCATAGATCATTAGTCGGAGTTGTATACGCCGCTCTGATTCTTTATGTGATGATTCTTGGGATGGACATAGCTCTTAAGCCTGAGGAATTTAAGATTGAAGCGATGTTTATAAATGCTGCAAAAATGTTAGCTGTAATATTCTTCTCAGTTGGTATGCAATATACTGACTGGTATACGCAAAGAGTTGAATATAGAAATGGGATAACGTATTTTGTGCTTCCCATGGCATTAAAATATGCCAATCAAATGTCAAACTACATATTAAAGTCAAGCTCAAATCAAAATTTATGTTTTTTTGAGGAAAATGACTATCAACCTGGATATGGTTACTATGCGTTTTGGGATGGGATTGATTGTAGATTAAATATATTTTCTGGATTGCTTCCAGTGCTTTTTAGAGATGAAACTCGGGCTTATTTTATTAGGCATCCTATTCCAGGTGAGCCATCTTCAAAGCCGCCTGGTATTAGTTATTCTGAGTACGCTATGCATCCAGCACTACTATCTGATAAGAAATTTCTTGATACAGCCCCAAGAGCTGGAAATTCTCTGCCAAAAGGTATTCCAATTATGATTCTAATGGCTTGCTTAATATTGGGAGGTAAAGGTATTTTATCCTGGGTAGTGCCACTTGCTATGATGATATTAATGACAGTTTTTTCAATTACTTTGTTAATCAGTTATGTTGTTTCCATAATGATAATTTATATATTAGCCTACATCGCACCTCTATTTGTTCCAATGGCGCTATTTGGGAGAACTAAAGGTTTTTACGAAGGGTGGCTCAATCTCTTAATATCATGCACTTTGCAGCCTGTGATATATCTTGCTCTTGGGTCTTTTTGTATCGCGATCATCGATACCATGTTTTTCGATGGTTGTGTTTTTGCGAAATATGAAGATCTTCAAGATTCAAGATATGTTTTTGGTCTTATGATTCCTGATGATGCTGAAAAGGCAAGGACTTGCAAGGAGAGTTTAGGCTATACACTCATGAGATATTATCAAACTCATTACGGATGGAAAGATTTCAACGCGCTACTATTTCATGTGTGGGTTAACGTTGATCCCGGCAACTTGCTGAAAAAAAGCTGGTTCGGTCTTTTTGTATGTTTCTTTGTGTATTATTTCACAAGGCAAATGCATGAAATAGCCGAATCTTTATCAAATGGTATGAGTCTTGGAAGTATAAGTCAGAGTTTTGGGGAGATGCAGGAGGGCGTGAAAAAATTAGTAATTGATCAAGGAGTGAAGCTGGCGGAAAAATATGGCCCAAAAGAGGGTGGAAAAAAATGATGGAGCCAGAAAGATATGTCTAGATATAAAATGAGTTTCAAACAACAAACGAAGCTAGTTAGTAAAATAGCATATTTAACTTTTATATTTAGTTTAGCACTTTATCTTATAATGATTGCTGTCTCTGGCGCTTCCCTTGATAATAAAGGTGTTTGTTTTATGAGGTATGGAGGGTATTTAGATCAACCACTTAGCAATGTCCACTCATATACTAAATCTGTAAAATTAAGAGCGGATGGTAATTATCAATCAACCTCAACGACTGACTCTTCTGGTAATAGCGTAGTTAATGTTGACTCATCTTCTTATGGTCAGTGGCTTGATGCATCAACATTTACAAACCCAGATCCAATAAATATTACAATAGAAGGAGAGGTTAGTTTATGTAAAGCATACCTACCTGCTTATAATATACAAGACGGTAGTTCTACTGAATATGACATAGAAATTCCAAGAGTAGATAGCGGAACAACAACCGGATCTGACCCATCATCAGGATATCTTGCTTTAAGGTTTCCTGCAAATGCTACTACATGGAGAAATCTTGCTCATGTTACAGCTGGCGATCAGGTTAGAGTGCTAGTAGAAGCCCCTGTTACAAGCTCTTCCTCCACGAGTGTTTCAAATGTTACAATGTATGATGCAATTGCGGGCGGCACAAGTAGCGCAAAAGATTGCTCATCTTCTATCGTAAGTAACGTTGACGCAATTTGCGGAAGAGCGGCAATTAACGGGGCAAGTTTTGTATCTAAATGCGAAAAATATGTTTGGTGCGAAACTGTGATGAAGTGTAAGTATAAGAAAGGGGGATGTTCAGAAACTGTTTGGGATGATTGTATGGAATCTGTAGATTGCGAAACAAAGCTCCAGAGCGGATACGACTCAAGTACAGTATCTCCTTGTGGCTATATAGGAGGAAACTGTAATACTGACGGTTGTCACAAAGACAGAGGAGATAGATATAAATATAACCCCTCAACAACACTTCCTTCTTTTACTACTGATAATATATTTTTATATGATGATCATACTATTAGTGATGGGATTGCTCCAAGCGCAACGGCTGGGGATTTTATGTTAGATACTAACATAGATTGTAATAAACTTGCTATTTCAAAGGGCTATATACAAAAAGATGGCGACCCCACAAATGTTGATTATAAAGCTGGCGCTAGTTATGGACATGAAAAAGGAGTTCCAGTACCCACAACATTTGAGGTACCAAGGCCTGAAGAATATTATGCCTGGATGATAGAAGGAGACGGAATCTTAATGAAATATGGCAGCACTTCTTCTGCGCCCTCATCCGTCTCGGCTACAGATACTTCTGCTTCAGTTTTAAGAATAAGTGGGTATCCTGCGATAAACGGCACAACGTTAAATTCACCAGGCAAAATTCTTCTATCTACATTAATTAATTCAGGCGAAGTCCCTTATGGACCAGGCTCTATGCTGCAGCTAAGCTATATACAAAAAGAAGGAAGTGTTGATCCGTCAAAAAATACTGGTGGTTATGTTCTATACCTGCAGCAAACTAAATGCAGAAGGTCTCAGGGCTTATATTTTACAGATACTTACACTGACAGAGGTCGGATATTATACTATATCCTTCCTTCCGAGTATGACATGAATAATTTACCTACTGACTCAGATTTTAGTTTATCAAATTACCAGAATGGGACCTTGCAGTTTGATGGCGAAGGAAAAGCGATGATTCAAGTTAATGCCGCCCAGCAGATAGAAGCTACTAGTCAGGTTTTATGGCTTAAAATTGTTAATGATCCAAATGATTATAAAAATAGCGCAGGGGAATATGAAATCAATTTCCGCACGGATGTTCAGGTTGGCAATTTTTCTACTGAAGTTTTGCAGCCATTAATCAGAATCATAGATGAACATATTGCAAAGCTCGGGTCTAAAATTTTTGCTGATCTTGTATGTTTTAAATATGAAGATACAGGTAAATGTTTTTTCCTTTTCAGCTTTATAAAAGCAGTGCTAACTATTTACGTAATGGTATTTTCTACGCTATTTTTAATGGGTAGGATTCAGTTTAGCGTACAAGTTGTTCTGACTCATATACTAAAAATTATAGTAGTTGGAGGGTTGACTGATAATAGAACATTTCAATTTTTTAATGATTATATATATAAACTCCTTTTTTCCTTCGTAGACGGAATAATGGGTAATTTCGGTGGATACGGAGATCCAAACCCTTTTGCCTACGCAGATGAGTTATTTTCTAGAGTAATTTTAAACCCCCTAGCATATATCCAAGTTTTGGCCATTCTCTCATTTGGCCTTAGTGGAGTGATGAATCTTATCGTTATTATCTTGGGTATTATATTATTTATGATTAGCAATATCTTTGCGATTACTGCTTATCTTCTATCCAAGATAATACTTTCGTTCCTAATCTCACTTGCTCCTATATTTTTGATATTCTGCTTGTTCAAAACAACATCTCGATATTTTCAAATATATATCAATCAGATATTTAAGAATTTGCTAGAGCCTGTGATTATTTGCATGGGGATGGCATGTTTCACGAAAATATTTGTCGTATTTTTAGATAGGGTTTTGTCCTTTAGTGTCTGTTATAAGTGCACAATTCCAATAAAGTTGAGCACAATTCTTGGGAATTTTTTTCCAGCAATACCAACAGAGTATATGGAAGTGGATATATTCTGCCTTTACTGGTTTGCTCCATGGGGTATGGATAGTAAAATGGGATTAATGACACTTTCATTTCCAGAGATGCTTGGGATGGCTCTTCTTGGGTATTTAGCCTTTACTTACACTGGATTTGCATCGACCATCGCATCTGCATTAACTGATGCTAAAGGTTTCCAAGCTGGTGCGGATGCTTCTAAAATAAGTCAAGATTCAGTGGTGCAGGCTTCTAAAGCAGGAGCAAAGGCATTGGCAAAAGAAGCTCCTAATGCTGCTAAATTTGCTGGCAACGTCGGAATAGAAGTCTCTAAATTTGTTGGCCGAAGGCTTGGGTTTGATGAGGACGGCAAAAATTCTGATAAATCTAAGAATGAGTAATAAATGATTAGATTGGATTTGGTGAAAATATTTTGGAGTTTTTTTGGCGAGGCTTTGCAAGGCAATGCCATCAAGATATTTAAAAATTATATTCAGATTTTTACTTTAGTAGTTTGTACTAGTTTAGGTTGCAGCTCATGTACCGATACAACTGGATGTACATCATATACAGGCTCTACTCTTGCTACTGAAACGATTCCATTTGAAATGTATGGTTGCAGAGGTTCATGCGTACAGAATTCTAGTCTTGATGTAAAGAAGGATCAGCTCTTTAGGGTTAGAGTAAATAAGAGCGCGTTAACTATCAAACCACGCAAATATCGTGTTATAGTCAGAGTAGATCCAAGGTTTGAAAAGCCATTAGTTTTTATTGCAAGGGGAGATTACACTACAACGGGATTACAAGTATTTCAACCTGATTGGAACGACATTTACTCAGGATTATCAAGTAGCGACTTTGCCTCTAACATATCATCTCTATCAGATTATGCAGGCAGAAGTTTAATTGAGGTAGAAGAAGGGGATGTAATAAGCATCAGGCAAATTAGTGCAACCGAATTTTATGATTCTACAATAATCTCTTCCTCCTTAGGTAGCGCAACAGACCTTGCTCCTTTATACTCCTCCTCTGGTTACGTTGATACATCATCAATGACAACAAATTCCGGGATGGATAATTCTATAGTATACACAACCAATAGAAGCGATGTTTGCGACTCTAGCACCAGCTCTTCGGACGCGCAATTTATGAGTTATGTCTATTCAGGTCTGACTCCTTCTTCAGCTCTAAGTTCAGGCTTGCCTGATTGCACTAGTTCTGGAGTGGTACCATGCTCTATGAAAAATGGTGTCGGAATTTCGATAGGTCTTGCGGGAGTTATTAAAAAAGAAGCATCGACAAGCTTTATAAACATCGGAAGCTCTGCGAGCCCCAGATATATATATTATATCACAGCAGATAAAGCTGGAGAATTGGAGTTTGATTATGGCTTTGACATTGAGGGTACAGTCATTAATTCATCAGGCAATAGCTGGCAATTTTTAGATGATATAAGCTCATCTTACACCAACTTATCTGATGCAACTGCCGATAGTTTTCTTAACGGAGTAAAAAATTATGAATTCGCAAAATTCTACGCTGGGAGATATCTCCTAGAAATACAGGTGGGCACATCTAATCCAACTATGTTTCAACAGAATGTTGAGGATATTACAATAAAATATGAAATCATGAGCGAGGGTGTTGCTGTTGAAGAGGGTGATGCCATGGGTCTAGAAAAAGGGATTAATCCATCTCATTCAGGTAACATAAGATACACAATTACAAACCCCCATAATGATATTTCTGGAAATATGGTCATCACTTCACAATCATATCTCGGCAGCTCTGTCGTATCAAATCTTCTTTACAACAAATTGGTAAAACCTCTAACCTCTCAATTTAGAAAATTATCTGAGGCGTTATACAAAAACTTAATTGAAAAAGATAGCTTCCAGATGATGGTAAAAGCATTGATGGGCCTAACAATTATGTTTTATGGCGGCGCATTTGCAAGCGGGATGGTGGAGCTAAATTATAAAGAAGTTTTGATACAGATCTCAAGAGTTGCAATAGTTGGTTATGTACTACAGCCAAGTAGCTGGAATTTTTTTAATGAGTATTTATTTAATGCTTTATTTGGAGCTATTGATTATTATATGAATCTAGTTACAAATTCTACTGCTATTGCAGGAAATCCGTTTGGCTTTATAGACCCTATTTTAAGTAAATATCTTAACCCTGATTTGTGGACTATTATCGCAACATATTTAATGTGGGTTGCATATGGGTATATAATACCAGGATTAATGTTAATGTGGGGTATATTTTTCTTCATGTCAGCGATATTAGAATCAGTAATTGCTTATGTGCTAGGAATGGTTTTTGCAAGTATATTGATCTCACTTGCGCCTCTTTTTATCACCTTTATTCTTTTTAATAGGACAAAAACCTTATTCAATCAATGGCTGAATATATTAATAGGGTCCGTTGTGCAGCCTACAATAGCTATGGTATTTATTTTATTCGTAGATAATATAGCAACTGATATTATCAACGAAGGCCTTCAAGATGTTTGTAATAGCTGCGTACTCCCTCTTGCTTTTAATTTTAGAACAATTAGCGAATATTTAACTTTCAGCATCCCCGGCATATGTCTTAGCCTATCAATGCCTTCCCCTTTTGAGGTTCCAATTATCAAATTACTCAGAACAGCTTTTATGTTTGTCATAGTAATGTCAATTATGAGAAATATTCTTGTATTGGCTAATGCCGTTTCTTCAAAACTCACATCCGTAGGAGACGGCGATGGCTCAGGGCATGCCGCCGCAAAAGCGATGGAGTATATTAAAGGAGAAATACCATCCCAACTTGCAATAAATGCTATGAGGTTTTATAACGTAACATATTACACTGGAAGAAATGCCATAGGAGGATTTGATTATCTCGCAAGGAGAACGTACAGAGCTGGCAAATCTATTGCTGGAGAAATGTATGGCGGAGGCAAAAAGGCAATTGATCGAGCCAAAAGAGCACTTGAAACAAATTATAAAGATTCTGTTCAGGAGGGTAAAAATGATAATAACCCTAAAGATTAACAAAAACTACCTCACTCGGATATTCATATGAAAATACAAAAAATTTTATTGTTATTTTTAATGATACTACTCTCATCTTGCTCTGATTCTTTATGTATAGATGCGGATGATTTCGGCTTTTCTACGGTAAGAGTTCCAGCGGGATTTAAATCAAATAAAATACACGGATCTGGAATTGCGCAATATGTTGATTGGTATGATAGCGGACTGAGACTAACAGGAGAAAATATTTACATGGTTGTGAAGCAATGGAATGCAACCAATAATATCAACGCATCTCCAGAGCTTTCTGCCTGGTGCCCTTGGCTTGGGCCATCGAGCCATCCTCCGAGTCTCCAGGAATCATGCGTACTTCTAGATTATTGTATATTTAGAGATAATCTATTGTGCACAGATACTGATCAGGCCGATATCTTGAATGCTCCTTGTTTGCTCAGGCACGGCATAGGCTTATATTTTGCAGCGACTCCAGCAGATTTTAATCCAAATGCATCAGGTAGAATTAATGCTCAGCCGCATCTAGCAAATCCTAAGGTTTTAGTAGAGCATTTAGGCCAGCTTTATGATGACGATCAGACTCACGAAAAATTTTATGATTTCGTCATAAAGCCAGATGAGACAGTAAATGCAACAACTGATAATTCTAGTGATTTATATCTTCCAACAGGAGGTTATTACCAGACTCTTTCAACAACACAACAGGCTGACCTTAAAGATGGTAAATTATATTTCAAGATACTAGATCGTTTTTACGAGGATAATAGCGGTCAGTACCTAGTAGTAGTAAAAAGCGGCGCTGTAAAAACGGAATGGGAACCCTCTTTAATTGTTATTAAATTAATCAAAAAAATATTTTTTGGGGAGCAGAATAATCCATGGACCGAGCGAGATGACGATATAAGAACTTCCAGAGTTACTGTTGCTGAAGATGGTATGGTAAAAATAATATTTAAAAACATAGTTGAAAATCCAAGTTATCATATGAGTGTATATGCACTCACTATCCTAAGTTTGATTTATTATGTTACTATGTTTTTATTAGGACACTCAGAATTTAAAATTCATGAATTTGCTATATTAATTGTAAAGATAATAGCAGTTTCAACTCTTTTAACATACAAAGGAGGGTGGGATTTCTTTAATAGATATTTATTCAATTTTTTCATAGATGGTACGGGCTATCTAATATATTTAGTGCAAGATTTATACGGATCCAATAGCCCCTCTGATAATATAGTTTCGCTACTTCTTTCTCCTCAGCTATATATTAAATTATCTGCTTTACCTTATGTTGGAGCCAATGGCACATCATTTGGTATAGGGATCGCATATGTTGCATCATTTTTAATATCTCTTATTTTTATTGCTTGGGGTTTGATATATACATCTGTTGTTTATACAACTTGCCTTCTTATGATTGGGATGTTTATTATGCTCGCCCCTGTAATTTTGTGTTTTATATTATTTGAGCAAACAAGAGAAATATTTGAGACATGGCTTAGAAGCCTTATATCATATACATTACAACCTGTTGTATTATTTGCTGGAGTGATGATGATGGCCTTACTAGTAAAGACACAGATATACAAAAATTTGGGCTTTAGAGTATGTCAAAAAGCTGTTTATAGTATCCGCACGCAAAATGCATTTAACAACCAAATTGTTGGAAATGGAATTAGAGATGCTTCGCTATATTACTGGAAACCGAGATTTAATAAACATAATGAAGCTGATAATACAGGAGAGCAAAAGATAGAGATTTTAATACCATATGCACACTATAAAATCTATAACTCAAGCGGAGAGCCAACAGCAGAATATTATGCACCCTCTGATACAACATATGAGTATTGCAAGGCTTACGAATGCAGAGGAGAAAGATATCCAAGTTTTCCTTACTTAGATCCAAATAATTCAACCGATATGGAGAAACTTAGATCATTTTGGAGGGGTAGGGTTGTTGATATTTCTGACGTGTTCATGCTTCTCATTTCAGCTACTCTCCTTCATTCTTTTGCATATAGAGCCCCATCAATTGTACAGCAAATTACAGGAGGATTCGGAGCTGGTAATGCCTCAAACAAACTTGCATCTTCTGTGTTCTCGAGGGCTTCGGAGATCGGAGGCTACCTGCCAAACAAAATATGGGAATCTGGTGCTATAGGATATGTCGGAAAAAATATAGCTAAGGGCGGTCTTGAGGTTGCAATGCGCCTTCCATATCACGCAACAAAACTCGGACTCAAAAGCCCTATACATTTGGCTAAGGGAGTCAAATATACAGGAAAAGGCCTATATTATGGCGCCAAAGGGCTATATTATGGCGCCCGCATCCTGACCCATCCTATTGGAACGTCGCGAAGTATATATAAAGGCGTTAAAAACATTTTTAGCAGCAAAAATGATGATGATTCAAATCAAGCATAAAGCGTCATCAAATCTCAAAATTTGAGCTTGTGCCTGACATTCTTGGTCCATTAGGCCGAATTGCTATCGATATAGAGGTCTATCTAATTAACAAAGATCACTGCAAAACTATGATTAAATGATTTTCTATCAGCCGAACTGATCTAGAGCTGTATTTATTACTTGAATAAAGAGTCTTTTTTGGTTAGTTTATTTCAAGTAAAAAAAGAGTCGTAGATTTAAGTGAAAGAAGAAACAAATACCGGAATTGTACAGGTCAATATTGCAGAAGAAATGAAGCGCTCATACTTAGATTACGCAATGAGCGTAATTGTTAGTAGAGCTATTCCTGACGTAAGAGACGGTTTAAAGCCAGTCCATAGAAGAATTCTCTATTCCATGTATGAAGCAGGATATCATTATAATAGGCAATATAGAAAATCAGCCAGAATAGTCGGGGATGTGATAGGTAAATATCACCCTCATGGTGACTCTGCAGTTTATGATTCATTAGTTCGTATGGCCCAAGATTTTTCCTTAAGGGTAATGCTAGTTGATGGGCAGGGTAACTTCGGTTCTATAGACGGAGATTCTGCCGCTGCAATGCGATATACCGAATCTAGACTTGCAAAAGTTACTCATAGCATGCTTGAGGATCTTGATAAAGAAACGGTAGATTTTGCTCCAAACTATGATGGTTCAGAAAGTGAGCCAAAAGTCCTACCTTCACGCTTCCCAAATCTCCTTGTAAATGGGGGAGGCGGAATCGCAGTTGGTATGGCAACAAACATACCACCTCACAATCTTGGGGAGATAATCGATGCTTGCTGCTATATTCTGGAAAACCCAGAAGCCACACCTTCAGATCTTATGTCCATTGTAAAGGGGCCCGACTTCCCAACGGGAGGCATAATCCTTGGCTCAGGCGGGATAAGATCTGCATACCAAAATGGTAGAGGAATTATTGTTACAAGGGGAAGAGCTCACATAGAAGAGGGTAAATCCGGAAAACAAGTTATTATCATCACCGAAATACCTTACATGGTTAATAAGGCAAAAATGATTGAGAAAATCGCAGAGCTGGTGAATGAGAAAAAAATTGAAGGCATAACAGATATTAGGGATGAAACTGATAAAACCGGAATAAGAGTCGTAATTGATACAAAAAAAGATGCATCAGCAGAGGTAATATTGAATCAGATATACCAATATACCCAGCTGCAAAATTCCTTTGGAGTTATTATGCTTGCCCTTGATAATGGAATGCCAAAAATTATGAACCTTGCCGAGGTTTTGAAGGCGTTCCTGCATTTCAGAGAAGATGTCATTACAAGGCGAACAATATATCTTCTTAACAAAGCAAGAGATAGATCTCACATCTTAGTTGGCCTTCGTGTTGCTGTGAATAATATCGATGAAGTGATTGCGCTCATCAAATCAGCATCTGACCCACAAGATGCAAAAACTAAACTTATGTCTAAGGGCTGGGATGCGATGGATTTAATTCCTCTTATCAAGCTTGTTGATGACAAAGCAATCATTACCGAAGATGGAAAATGTTACTTCACAGAAATCCAGGCAAAATCTATTCTAGATATGCGTCTCCAAAGACTAACAGCCATGGAGAAAAATAAGATCGAAGATGATCTTATGGAGCTCAAAAATCAAATATTAGACTATTTAGATATATTATCCAAACGCGAGAGATTAATTGGCATTATAAGAGAGGAATTGCTTGAGGTAAAAAGAGAATTCGCCACTCCGAGACTAACGGTTATTGAAGAAGGTGATTTTGACCAAGATATGGAAGACCTAATTCAAAGAGAGGATATGGTCGTAACTGTTACCCACGGCGGATATATCAAGCGAGTTCCACTTGTAACATACAGAGCTCAGAGAAGAGGGGGCAAGGGTAGATCAGGCGCTAATATGCATGATGATGATGTGATAACACAAATATTTGTCGGAAGCACCCATACTCCTATGTTGTTTTTCTCAAACTTAGGGCAGGTCTATAGCTTGAAACTATATAAACTACCCCTTGGCAACCCTGGAAGTAAGGGTAGACCTCTTGTGAACTTGCTGAAACTCGGCGAGGGCGAGACTATAACAAATATAATGCCAATGCCTGAGAATGAAGATGAGTGGGATAGTCTCAATATTTTCTTCTCTACAAAAAATGGTAATGTTAGGAGAAATGACCTATCAGACTTCAAAAAGATTCAGGCGAATGGAAAAATTGCAATTCGAATGGAAGAGGATGATAGTCTTGTCGGAGTTATGTCATGTAGTAGTACTGACCATATTCTTCTTGCCACAAAAAAAGGAAAAGCGGTAAGGTTCCCAGTAGAGGCTGTAAGAGTATTCAAAAGCAGAACCTCAGATGGGGTTAGAGGCATTAAACTTGCAAGCGGCGATATAGTAATTAGCATGGCGGTTCTTAAAGGTATCGAGTGTGAATATGAAGCAAGGGAAGAGTATCTCTCAATTCCATTAGAAACACGCAAAGAAATTGCTAATAATTCTGAAGTTGCAGGATCTATAATAAGCGAACTTGGATTAAAAATATCCAAGGAGAAATTGAGCGATCTTGCATCTGCCGAAGAATTTATACTAACTATTTCTGAAAATGGCATGGGCAAAATTACATCTGCTTATGAATATAGAATAACAGATAGGGGAGGAAGCGGCATTACCAACATGAATCTGAATGACAAAACAGGATTAGTAGTTGGCTCGATGCCTGCAACACTAGATCAAGAAATTATGCTTATCACAAATAGCGGAAAATTAATCAGATGCCCACTTAACTCAGTCAGAATTACCGGCAGAAGTACTAGCGGAGTAATCTTATTTAAAACCGCTAATGATGAGAAGGTAGTATCTGTTTCTTTGATCGCGTCAAGCGACTCAAAAGATGAAGATGAAAACGAGGAAAATTCTGAGGAAAATATTGATGGACTTAATACGTAACGTATCTAGTCCATCATCTTTGGATGGTTGTATTACGATCAGCGTGACTTGGGGCAAGTTCATTATTGACGGAGATTCTGTCGTCAAACACAAAACATTCCCCGCTCCATTTCTGGTTTTTATTGTTAGTCTCTTCAAGATATTGCAATATACCACCTTTTAAGTGATAAACTTCATCAATACCCTGAGATTTAAGATACGCAGTAGATTTTTCGCATCTGATGCCACCTGTGCAGAACATCAAAACCTTCTTGTCTTTTAGAGTGTATTTATTATCTTGCACCCATTCTGGGAAATTTCTAAAAGTATCAGTTTGAGGATTAATTGCTTTTTCGAAAGTGCCAAGCGCAACTTCATAATCATTTCTTGTATCAACAACTACTACATCTTCCCTTTCTAAAAACTTATCCCAGTCTTTTGGCTCAATATATTCCCCCTTGAGATTTGATACGTCTAAATCCTTCACTCCCAGTGTCACTATTTCTTTCTTCAGCTTTACCTTTAGCTTTGCAAACGGATGAGAATCTGCATAATTCATTTTGTAAATTACTTCATAACCTTCTCCTGCAACTTCTCTTAAAAATTCAAGGGCGAAAAGCGCATTTTCATAAGAGCCTGATAAAGACCCGTTAAAACCCTCTTTTGCGATGAGTACAGTCCCCTTTAGAGATTTTCTCATGCACAAAGCAGTTGTCCTTGAGAGCAAAATCTCTGGCTCTGTAATTTTCTTGAAGCAGTAAAAGCTCGTAACTGCGATTTTATCAATATATTTTTCCATAAGAAAATTCATATAATTAAAAATTTGCATATTACAATAATTAGAAACAAAAATCAATCTCCCGCTTTGGGATCATTCGTAAATTAGAAGCGGTTAGTCGAAATGCTTATATAGGGTTGCATACTCCCCTTTTTTCTTCAGAAGGGAGGTATGAGTGCCAGATTCAACAATTCTACCATCCTTTACCACATGAATAAGATCTGCATTTTCTATGGTGCTTAACCTATGGGTTATTATTATGGTAGTTCTATCCTTGCAAAGATCTGTGATCGAATTTTTAATTTCCTTTTCTGTTGTGGGGTCAAGGCTACTAGTTGCTTCATCTAAGATAATAATTGGCGCATCCTTCAAAAATGCCCGCGCTATTGCTATTCTCTGTCTTTGTCCTCCAGACAGCAAATTGCCCTGATGGCCTATTATACTATCATACCCATTCTCCAAGTTTGTTATAAAATCGTGAGCTTTGGCTGCCTTTGCAGCCTCCATAATCTTTTCCCTTGTTGCATTTGAATTATAGCAAATATTTTCAGCAATAGTTGCATCAAAGAGCATAGTATCCTGAGTAACAAGAGAAATCTGAGATCTAAGCGCCGATAGTTTTATATCAGAAATTTCTTCACCGCTAATAGTAATTGAGCCAGAATTTACATTATAAAATCTGAGTAATAAATTTGCGATAGAAGTCTTACCCTCTCCAGACCTTCCAACAAGAGCGATTGTGGAGTTTTTTTCTATCCTAAGATTTAGTCCGTCTAGTGCTTTTTTATTTCCAAAATATAATGATACATCCTTAAATTCTATCACTGCATCCTTAAAGCTTACATATTTTCCATCGGTTTTATCCTCAACATCTGGCTTTTGATCTAGAACCCTAAATAGTCTTGTTGCAGCGGCAACACCCTCCTGCAAATTAACATTAAAAGATACAAGGCTTTTATAAGGCCTATAAGCGGAGATAAAGGCGGTGATAAACTCAAATATTGTTCCAACAGTAGCCTCACCTCTTGAGACCATATACCCGCCATATATAATAATAATAGCGATAGAAAATCCACTTAAAGTTTCCATAATTGGCGAGGTTAGGGCGTCATATTTAGCGGTTTTCGTGTAGAGTTGATAGATTTTTTCTATAAAACTCTTAGCTCTGTTAGACTCAAATTCCTCTGCCATATATGATTTTACAACCTTAATAGATTCGAATGTTTCATCAAGTCTTGCTGTATAATTTCCAAGCTCTTCTTGTGCAGAATATGATAGTTTTTTCATTTTGCGCCCGTTTTTCTGAATAGGATATATTGCTACAGGAAAGGCCAAAAAAATCATAAAAGAAAGAGAAGGTTGAAGGTTAAACATTAATATCACCAGAAATAATACTGTTAAAAAGTGTTTAGCAACGCCCACAAGAAGGTTTGAAACAGCGCTTCTCATAAGAGCGATATCATTTGTAAATCTTGATATTAGTCTTGCTGAAGAGTGCTGAGATATAAAGGCAATGTCCGCTTTTAGTAAATGCTGATAAAGTGCAATTTGCAGATCGCTTAACACCCTCTGTCCGACTGACTTTATAAGATAGTTTTGAAAATATTCCGCAGATCCTTTGAGGATCGATAACCCCAATATAGATAATGGCAAGATAATTAGCATGCGCTCATCTTTTTCCAAAAAAACCCTGTCTATTGCGGGCTGGACATAATTTACTATTCCCGCTGAGCAAAATGCAACTATAGACATAAAAAAAACAGCAAGATATATCTTGAATCTATATGGCTTTACATGATCGACTACCAATCTCTTTAGAACTTTTTTTGTGGAGTAAATATCTTCGTTCATATTAAATAATAAATTGCTCTCTGATCATTTTTTCATCCATCTCCCCATCAGATGCAAAAACAAGCTCAGCTGAAATAGAGGAATTTTGGCGAATCTCTATTGATAGAATATCCCTTGTTTCATTAAAATCTGCAACAACATTTACTGGTCTTTTTTTACTCTCTAATGATTTCACTTTTATCAAGCAGCTTTCTGGAATGATCGCGCCGTGCCATCTTCTTGGTCTAAAAGGGCAAACAGGGGTGATGCAGATTAAGTTCGAGTCAATAGGTATTATTCTGCCACCTGCGGATAAATTATATGCACTACTTCCTGCTGGAGTCGAGACTATAAGTCCATCTGATATTAGCTCTTCCATTTGCATGTAAGAATTTACTTCTATAGAGAGTTTTGCTGCTTGGTTAGTTGATCGATATATCGAAATCTCGTTGAAAGCATAGTTAGTCCATTCCTGATTTTGCTGATTAATTGCTCTAACCTCTAGTGCATTCAGGCGTACTCTTGGCAATTCATTTATATTTGATAGTAGACTAATATCAAAAGAGGAATTCATCAAAAAGCCTATTTGCCCAGCATTAATGCCAATAAACGGGACTTTTAAGTTGTGTAAATTATGAAGCGACTTTAGCATAAAACCATCCCCGCCAATTACGATTATCCCAATTATACCTTGGTCATCCTCGTTTGTAGCCAGGGCAATCTGGGATAGATTGCATTCTTGCTCTATTTCGGCTTTGAGTTTATAAGCATTTGGGGTATCTGAGGAAATTAGCAAAAATTTCGGGTGATTTGTCATAGAAGGCTAAAATTTGCAATTTTTTCAAATAGATTGGCTGCGCTGAGCAAAATGGATTTGCGCCTAAATGTTACTTCCTCATCATCGCTATTTACAAGATTTTCTTCAAAGAATTTTGCGAGAGGTTGCTCTAGTTTCAGAAGAGTTTGGAAGCCATTTAGGAAGTCCTGTTTATTTGTATATTCCTCAAGTTGATCTCTTGTTAATGAGATTTGGTTGAGTAGCATCTTTTCGGACTCGGTCAGATTTCCTCTTTCTGAAAACTGATCCCCAGACTCACTGATACCTGTTGAAATATTCTTTGCTCTTTTATATAGGCTTAGTAAATTTTTTCCGGGCTCTGTCTGAAGAATTTGGTCTAGCGCTATAGCTGCATTTATAGATTTGGTGATATTAGGGAGTTTGTTTAAGTTTATTGTTGCATTAATTACTTCAGAAGGGAGAGAATTTTTGAGAAAATGTCTTAGTCTCTCATTTAAAAATGCTATAATAGAGGTGATAGGATCAACGTCCTTTTCAATTTGCACTAGTTCCACACCTCTTCCCACCATCATCCTGATATCTATATCTAAATTATTTTGGTAGATAGTTCTAATAATCCCAATTGCATATCTCCTGAGTCCGTATGGATCTCCTGAGCCTGTTGCGCGCTCTCCTGCTAAAAATAAACTAATAAGACCGTCCATTTTATCAGCTATTGATATAATGGCAGCAGGTCCAGTTGGAGCCTCATCATCAAGCCCTGCTGGCTTATAATGATTTTTTATTGCAGAAGATATTTTTTCATCATGACCGTTAATCTTAGCGTAATACCCCCCCATAATTCCTTGTAATTCTGGGAATTCTACAACCATTTCAGAGACAAGATCGCATTTTGCAAGCCTTGCTGCTATAACAAGAGAAGGGTCCATCATTTCAGTTAAAGCTTCGATTCTTGATACTCTCTCTCTAATCGTGCCAAGTTTTTTGTGATATATCACATTTTCTAATTTTATTAGATTTTCTTCGAGTCTCTTTTTTGAGTCATTATTGAAAAAATACAGAGCATCCTCAAGTCTTGCGCTCAAAACTCTTTTATTTCCCTCTATAATTTTTTCATAATTATCGAGCTTTAAGTTACATGCAAACAAAAAATATGGAGCAATCCCGCTAGTTGCTTTTGCTGTGAAATATTTTTGGTGACTTTTTAGAGAAGTAATAAGAACTTCCTCAGGAAGAGCCATAAATTTTTGATCAATTTGGCCGGACAGAATGACAGGATATTCGCATAATCCCGCAACTTCTTCAAGTAAACTCTCATCTTCATTCAGTGTGATGCCATGTTTGTCACATTCATTTTTCAGGGATGACAATATAATATTTTTACGCTTTTCCCTGCTAATTATGACATGAGAATTCTCTAATTGCTGAAAATAATCAGATATAGATGATATTTCAATTTGACCAGCGTCCATGAATTTGTGTTTATATGTTTTATTTGAGGAAGTTAGGTGAGCAAATTTTAGAGCAATTATTTCTTCTCCAAAAAAACATAAAATTGACCTCAGAGGCCTTGTCCAGCTTAAATTTGTATCACCCCATATCATAGATTTAGGCCAGGTATATTTTTTCATAATCTGTTCAAAATTACTCTGTATTATCTTGATAGATTCCAGGGCCTCTATCTTTTTTTCATAAAAATAATGAACTTGGCCATGTACTTCCTTCTGAGATAAATCTCCTATGGTGCAATTATTTTTTATACAGAAACCCTCTATAGCTGCTTTTGGCCCGTCTATTTTTGGTCCTTTTATTTCCAGTATTGAAGATGGAATTAACTCACTAAGCTTTGCTGTAATTACCATTCTACATGGTCCTACTGCGCATTCTAGTTCTGAATATTCAATTTTTGACTCAGTAAAAAAATTGCGAAAAATATCATAAAAGCCAATCTCGGCATTTTTTTGCATTAATGCTGGTATTTCTTCGCTATATATTTCAATTAGTAAATCTTTCATCTAATTTCTTGTCTCCATTTCAATCCATTTAAGGCAGCATAATTTTGCAAGATTACGAATTCTGGATATGTAAGCCTCTCTTTCTGTTGTGCTAATTACCCCCCTTGCATTTAAAAGGTTAAATAAATGGCTTGATTTAATGCAAAAATCATAAGCAGGGAAGGGGAGATTTTTGGTCACAAGATCTGCGCATTGCTTTTCGGATTCGATAAATTGCTTGAGTAAAATATCAACATCAGCATGGTTGAAGTTATATTCACAAAATTCCCTTTCTTCTTCTAGAGATACATCCCCATAAGTCATGGTTTTATTCCATTTAATTTCTTTATAATCACTAACTCCTTGTATGTACATGGCAAGTCTTTCAAGGCCATAAGTAATTTCTCCAGGAATGGGGAAACATTCTATCCCGCCTATTTGCTGCATGTAAGTGAACTGGGAAACCTCCATACCATTTAGCCAAACTTCCCACCCAAGGCCAGATGCGCCGAGAGTAGGCGACTCCCAGTCATCCTCAACAAATCTGACATCCATTTTTTTATAATCTATACCAAGCATTTGAAGGCTTTTTAGATATAGTTCCTGGATATTGTCAGGTGATGGCTTCAATATTACCTGAAACTGGTAATAATGCTGCATTCTATTGGGATGAGCTCCATATCTACCGTCTGTTGGCCTTCTTGAGGGCTGAGTGTAACACACATTCCACGGTTTATCTCCAAGGCATCTGAGCACGGTTGCGGGGTGAAATGTTCCAGCGCCCATTGCAGCATCATAGGGCTGGAGAATAACACAGCCTACATCGCTCCAAAATTTTTGAAGCTTCAGAATTATTTCCTGAAAAGTAATTAGGTCAGAAGTCATTTCTTGCTTTTAATTATAGGTATGATTCAAGAGAGCCGTTTTTATCTAGTTCATATAGATCATCGCACCCGCCAATGTGCACTCCGCCAATAAAAATTTGCGGCACAGTTTTTCTGCCTCCGGATTTTTCGACAAGTGCAATACGCATTTCTTGATCCTCGGTTACGTCAATTTCCTCAAATTCTAAATTTTTGGCTTTTAGTAATGTTTTTGCTTTGACGCAATATGGGCAGTAAGTGGTGGTAAAAATTTCTATTTTCTTCATGAATAAAATACCCTATTGTTTTGAAAAATATTTTTTAGTATATGCAAGATGAATAATAATTCAATCCTAATAACAAAAAGAGTCGCATCTTGAGCGAATTTAAAATTGTTTCCAAATATAAGCCAGCAGGAGATCAGCCCAAAGCAATAAACTTATTAATTGAGGGTCTAAAAGAGGGTAAAAAAGATCAGGTAATGCTGGGAATTACCGGCTCCGGAAAGACCTTTACAATGGCAAATATTATAGCGAGGACCAAAAGGCCCGCCCTTATAATGGCGCATAATAAGACTCTTGCTGCCCAAATATATTCTGAAATGAAGGATTTATTTCCAGAAAATGCGGTGGAATATTTTGTTTCTTACTATGATTATTACCAGCCGGAAGCCTATGTACCAAGAACTGATACTTTTATTGAAAAAGATTCCTCAATTAATGAGCAAATAGATCTAATGAGGCATTCAGCAACGAGATCTCTTCTTGAGAGAAGAGATGTTATTGTTGTTTCCTCCGTATCTTGCATATATGGACTTGGCTCTCCGGAACTATATTATCAAATGGTTCTAACTTTGATCAAAGGGGAGAAATATAATAGAAATCATGTAATTAGTCGGTTAATTGAGCTGCAATATGAGAGGAATGATATAAATTTCGTCAGAGGAACATTTAGAGTTAGCGGAGAGAATATAGATGTATTCCCAGCGCACTATGCACAGAAAGCCTGGAGGCTGAATTTTTTTGGTGACGTACTTGATAATATAAGTGAATTCGACCCATTAACTGGCGAGAAACATGCAAAACTGAGTGCTGCTGTAATTTATGCAAAATCTCACTTTGTCACGCCAAAAGATATTATCAATAAAGCAGTTACAGAAATAGAAGATGAGCTGCAAAAAAGGCTTGCTTTTTTTAAGTCTCAGGAAAAGCACTTGGAATATCAAAGAATTAACCAAAGAACGCAGTTTGATCTTGAGATGCTAGTTGAAACTGGGAGTTGCAAGGGAATAGAGAATTACTCTAGATATTTCAGCGGAAGGGGCGTAGGCATTCCGCCTCCTACATTATTTGAATATTTACCCAAAGACTCTCTTTTATTTATTGATGAAAGTCATGTTACCGTCCCTCAAATTGGCGCTATGTATAATGGCGATAGGGCAAGAAAAACAGTTCTGGTAGATTATGGCTTCCGCCTTCCATCTGCCCTTGATAATAGGCCATTAAAATTTGAGGAATGGGAGGAATATAGACCTCAGACCATTTTTGTTTCCGCAACTCCTTCTAAATATGAACTAGGCAAGACTTCGGGCGAAATTGTAGAGCTTATTATAAGACCCACAGGCCTACTTGATCCTGAATGCGAAGTGCGCCCAGCTCTGACTCAAGTGGATGATCTGATGGAAGAGATAAGAAAAACGGTTCAGCAAGGTTTTAGAGTTTTAGTTACTACGCTTACAAAAAAAATGGCGGAAAATCTGACTGAATATCTTCTTGAGCTTGGTCATAAAGTTTCTTACCTTCATTCTGAGGTTCACACACTCGAGCGCATAGAAGTGATTAACGATTTAAGGTCAGGTAAAATCGATGTTTTAATAGGAATTAACTTGCTCAGAGAAGGGCTTGATATACCAGAATGCGGCCTGGTTGCAATTCTCGATGCTGACAAAGAGGGTTTTCTTAGGTCAGAAGTAGCCTTGATTCAAACAATCGGAAGAGCTGCGAGGAATAGTCAGGGTAGGGTGATTTTATATGGAGATAAAATCACAAATTCTATGGAAAAAGCATTAAAAGAGACTGCAAGGAGAAGGGCCTTGCAAATGGAGCATAATATTGCGAATAATATCACTCCAAAGACTATAGATAAAAAAATATCAGCCTTAGAGGTGCTTGCCGAAGCAGAGGAAGCTCTGGAAGAAAAAGTTGATATCTCATCGATAATCGAAGACTCAGCAAAGCTTTCTAAATATAAACAGCAGCTCACGAAGGAAATGAAGCAAGCAGCAAGCAACCTAGATTTTGAGCAAGCTGCTAAAATTAGAGATAAATTACAAGCAATCGAAAATGCGGCTCTGATTTTCAAGTGACCACTTTATCACGCTAGATCAATAAAAGATTAATATAACCGTAAAATCGGCCAGTTCAATAATCTAGCGCAACATAGTATTTTTTGGTTTCTACAAAAAACACTTTACAATGTCGGCTAGATTATCGAACTGGCCCTACTGGTATAGATCAGAAAGGGGAAAATATTCATTAAATAAAAAAACAAATAATCCGTAACTTTTTTCAGTAGTAAATTGCTAAAATAATGTTTAAGTTGAGCTTTATATGATATCATTTAAAGTAAAGAGTATAAACTTATGTACATTATCACAAAGCATACTTTAACAGACTATATATCATTAGAGGTAGCTTCAGTTCAAGTTCATCTTACATTTTCAATCAATGAGCAATTTATTTCCTCGGAAGAGTCGGAGAATTTTTTGCGCGTAATCAGGAGGAATGAAAATCTAAAAACCCTCGAAATAAGATATCACTATATGACCACTGAATTTTTATATAAGATCTGCCAAGAGATCAAGATACACCCGACTCTAAAAAGCCTATCTCTCCCACATTCATGCATATTGCCTGAAGGTCCAAATTTTATCAGAGAAATAGTTTCTGCAAATACTCATTTAGTATGTTTGGATTTGTCGCATAACTCTATGAATGATAGAGCCCTAGAGATTATTTGCACGGGGCTCCATAATAATAAGTTTATAAAATCTCTAATTCTAAAAAATTGTAGCATAGGAACAAAAGGAGCCATTCATATTTCAAATATGATCGCTTTAAATCAAAATATAGCAAAAATAGATTTGAGTCACAATGAAATAGGAACGGTTGGAGCTAAGTATATATCTATGGGCCTTAAGGCTAATAATACTCTTGCGGAGATTAGTTTACAATCCAATAAAATCAACGATATGGGAGTGATTTTTCTCGCAAAATCCCTGAAACACAGTAAAGTTCTGACAGATTTTGATATCCAGGAAAATGTAGTAACAGAGGATGGAATTAAGGAAATTGCTTATATTGTCTCTAATAGTAATATAATTCGATACATAAATTCTTATGTGGAGTCCGGCATTTCCGAGGCTCAATTTTATGAAATCTGGGCCCTTGCATCATTAAGGTTACAAGTGTTTGAATCGAACTCATCTTCAATGCAGCCAACCCCAAGAGAATTGGGTCATGACTTACTGATGAAATGCACAAATTTTCTGCGTGAAATAATCAGATTGCAAACCTCTCAAAATTATCAATTATCATTTAATATGATTCTTTCACGGAATGTTATATTATTGAGAGAGGCGGAGCATGATCTTTTGAATGATTATAAACTAACATGGTCTCAGATCAACACTCTGGAATCTCATTTTGATAATGTCCATAGTTGGCATAGGGCAATTTCACATGCTACGAGAGCAAAATTTGCATTGCTGAAGGAAGATTTAAGTTACGATGTTTTTAAGACATGCGTTGCAGTTAATTTGCATATCCTAAATCAAATCAATCCGGAAGATGACGGAGCAAAAATGCAAAAAAATGAGAAAATAAACTCTACACTCTGGATCAAAACTAAGCATCTTGCCCAGCTTCCAACAGAAATTATTGAAAAAATCTTTACTTATATGGGTGATAATTTGGGTCAAACTCAGAATATTATGGGTGTGATTTACTATAATACTCTACTATATAAATCTATGGTAAAAGAATATTTTTGTGGTTTTTTAAAAGATGAAAGCAATATATCTGTTTATAGAAACCAAGAAAATGACGATATATACAAAGTCTTCAGAGTGCTGAATGAGGCGAGAAAAAACGCCACAAGAGAAGAAAGTATAAATGATGCATTAAGCGATGTTGGTTTGAGTGGAGCGTTTTCAAAGCTTTTTTTCATCACAAAGAACGAAATAGCACAAGAGTTCATGAAAAATAGCTACGCCAATACTCAGCATTACTCCTACCACATGAATATGAACCAAAATCATTTAGGGTCATCCTTTGCAGATACCCCTCATTCTGAGCCTATGCAAATAGATGATGCGGAGAGAGATCTGGCCGGAGGCGTCTGAAGCCAAAGATGAGCTTAAGAGGCTATTTCGCCGACAGTAGAAAGTAATGAAATGGTTTTTGACTAACTTTTTAAAATATTGAACTGACCAGATACTCTCATTATATTCACTTGGTAATTCTTATGCTGATATCAGATCTCATATGGAGGATATATAAGGTGTAGAAGTTTCTACTGGTACTATATCTTCTGTTACTGATAAATTAGTTCCAATGCTTACTGAATGGAGATCAAGATCACTCATTTTTTATATACTGTGATCTTTATGGACTCTATGTTTTTTATGGTTAAAGAGAATAATAAAGTAGTCACTAAAGTACTACATAACGTAATGGGCATCACAGACTCTGGTCATAAAGAAATACTTGGATTTTATACTTGCGAATCCGAAGGTGCCGCGTTTTGGCTAGGAGTTTTACATGATCTAAAAAACAGAGGTTTAGAGGATATATTAATTGCATGCGTTCACGGACTAAATGGATTTCCTTAGGCTATTGGTATGGCTTCCCCAAGAGCAGAAATACAGTTCTGTATTATTCATCAAATACTTAATTCTTTAAAGCATGTAGCAAGTAAAAATCAAAAGTAATTTATCGCAGATTTAAAGGCGATATATCAAGCACCAAGTCTTGAATTAGCTGAGACTAACCTGCTTTTATTAGAAGAAAAATGGGGTAAAAAATATCCAATTGTAATCAAATCCTGGCAGAATAATTGGAACAATTTATCGACTTATTTCAAATATTCAGACGAGCTCAGAAAGCTGATTTATACCACAAATTCTATAAAGGGATTTCATAGACAGATCCGAAAATACACAAAAACCAAAGGCGCTTTTACATCAGAAAATGCTTTACTAAAATTAGTATTTTGTGCTATAAAAAATATATCAGGCAAAATGGAACAAACCAATTCCAAATTGGGCACTTACCATTTCTCAGATAGATATTTACTTCCCAAACAGACTAAAATTTGGAAGGTAAGTTATGATTGTGACACAGTTGATTGAAGGTTCTTGCTATACGAATTCACGAAGGTGAATCTTCTATTGCATCAGCCCTTGTGGTTTTTCTTTTTTAAGTTGGCGAGTTTATAGTCAAGATTAATCTTGCATAATTTAGATAATCTTCTGGGGAGAGGTTTTCAGCCCTTAGATCCAGCGCATCATCATCGAGGTTAGATTTTGATAAATAATCCGATAGGGATGTTTTGATCTTTTTTCTTCTCATAGAGAATGCGCTTTGAGTAATCTGAGATAAAGTTTCCAAAGTTTCTTTGCTCGGTACATTTTCTTTTGGAGTGATTCTTATTATACTCGAAGTAACTTTGGGCCTTGGGTAAAAACACTCTGGCGCTACATCAAAGAGAATTTTTACATCCGCAGTTATCTGGCAAAAAACACTTAGCCTTCCGTAAGACTTTACTCCAACGGGGGATGATATCCTAAGAGCCACCTCTTTTTGTACCATAAGAGTCATGGATTCTATATTATAAGACTCAGAAAGCCAGTTGGTTATTAATTTACTCGCTATGTTATATGGTAGATTTGCTATTATCTTAATTTTTTTATTGCGGGGGATTTGAAATAAGACCTTTATTTCCTGGACGCTAATCTCTAATGCATCACGCTCTGCAATTTCTATATGCGCATATTGATCCGAAACTTCCCTTAGAAGACTTAAACACCTTTCATCTTTTTCAATTAATATAAGTTTTTTGGGGTTATTTTCAGCTATAGCCCGAGTTAAGCCCGCTGTTCCAGGGCCTATTTCAAGAATATAGTCATCAGATGAGATACTCGCAGAATCAGATATTTTTCTGCATAAACTCATATCGTATATAAAATTTTGCCCCAAAGATTTTTTCGGTATGATACCGTGCTTCTTTGCTAGGGATGCAATTGATTCCTTCATCAAGAATCCCTACATGATTTTGATATATGTTTTTTTGCGAATTGTTTCAATAAATTTTGTGAATTTTAAACCAATAATTTTGTTCCCAATAACATTGGAAATATTTTCAAATTCATCTGTAGATATCCCGTCAATTCTTTTTTGGCAAACTTGATATAAAGATAGCGCTACCCCATCATCTGAGATTACGGAAAAATCCCCTTCTCTGATTTCACTTACCAATGATTTCTCTCTCGGTGAAAACTCCGATGATTTTTTTGTAAGGCTCGAGACTTCCACATCAGAATCTCGGTAATTTTTGCTGCATGATGGGGCGATTTTTAGAATTTTATTGAGCTTAGCATATGATGAGCTAGAGTTATTATGAGTTTTGAATAGTCTGATTTTATATTTTGCATCTTTTTTTGCATATTTATGAGCAAGATCCTCTACCTCTGACTCCGGTATTTGAATAGAATGAATTATATCACCCACTAGCCTTGACTTCGCTGATTCCCCTCTCATTTTTGCAAAGAAAGTTTTATATAGTAGTGAGTCTTTGCCAAATTGAGCTTTGAAAAAGTTGACACCAAGCTTTCTTGAAGTTTCTAAATTTAATATGAATTGTTCAACTTCGCTATCCGAGATAGTAATTTTGTGCTTTTTTAGCTCTTGATTCATCAAGATTTCATCTATTAATGACTGTAGCGAGATTTGCCTAACAACAATTTCCTGCTCCTTAGATAAAAAGTGAAGGTTTTGAATTTTTTTGAGCAGGATAGATCTCGCTTCGACTTCACTTTCGGTGATTATAGATTTTCCTACTACTGCCGAAATTTTATCATGTTGAACAGAAGAGGATGCAAAAAAAAGCACCAAGCTAAAAAAGAAAATTTTTATAGTAAATTGGAGCTTAGTCATTTGCATCTCTTCTAAAATTTTTTTATCTCGTATAGACTTGTATCATAATATTATACTACGTACAACAACTCTATGAATAATTACACTAAACTATACTGTTTGTGAAGAGAGTAACCGCCTCCAATCAATAAATAGTTTTTTTTGTAGTAATTTATTTGAGGGCGGCAACTTTTTGTTTTACAAGAGCAACAGCATCAGCAATAGTAGAGATTTTTGTAGACTCTTCGTCGTTAGTATCTATTCCAAAAGTTGCATCGATTGCCATTACGATCTCGACCTGACCTAAACTATCGATACCTAGGTCCTCAACTAACCTCGATTGTGGAGTAATTTTACTTTTATCAATATTCAAATCTTTTGCTATGATATCTATAATTTTAGACTCTACTTCATCCATTTTTGCCTCATTGGTTATATTAATTTTTATTATCAACAATAGTCATCCTATTTAGAGATACTATATAGTATTTTTTTATCCCGCTAATAGGTAAATATGTTTTTTTCCAATTATTCTTAAAAAAAACAAATTTTCTAACTTTACTGAGCAAATCTACTAAATTTTAATACAGTAGTTTAGTTGATATTTACATGGCTAATATTTTTCACTTCGCTTGTTTCGTAAATTAAAGTAATTACATAAGTAACATTTTAACTTTAACTAAAGTTTAAACATCGGCGCATTTGCACAACGCCATCTTTTATAGCACATTTTTATCTTTTATGCTAGTAAAAAAACTTCTTTTTATAGTTTTAGGACATATACATTCCACCATTCACATGAAGAGTGTGGCCTGTAATATATTTTGCCTCAGCGCTACAAAGAAATGAGACGCATGCAGCCACATCTTCTGGTTGCCCCAATGTTTTCGAGGGTATTCTAGAGGTTATAGCTTTAATCTGCTCTTCATTTAGATTTGATGTCATATTTGTCTCTATAAAGCCCGGAGCTACGCAGTTTACTGTTATATTTCTGGATGCTACTTCTATCGCAAGAGATTTTGACATCCCGATGAGTCCGGCCTTTGAAGCGCAGTAATTTACTTGTCCAGGATTGCCAGTGGCAGCTACTATAGAGGAAATATTGACTATTCTTCCATATCTTGCGGGGATCATTTTCTTTATAGCGGATCTGTTTAAAATAAAACTAGACTTCAGGTTGATATTTAAGACTTTATCAAAATCTTCATTTGACATTCTCATAGATAAACCATCTTTTGTAATGCCGGCATTGCAGACTAATATGTCAATTTTTTCTAATTCATCTATAAGCTTTTCTGTTTCTTCAAAATTTCCTAGGTCGCAAGTTTTTATTTTTATGTCCAAAGAAGAGTTGATTTCTTCTATCTCATTTTTTAATGAATCCAGTTTTTCTATATTGGTTCCGGAGAGAATTAGATTTGCTCCTTGTGATGCTAGTGATTTTGCGCACGCTCCTCCAATACCCCCAGATGCTCCGGTAATTAGCGCAACTTTTCCTTCGAGACTAAACATCGCTTTCCTCCATAATTGAGTTATCAGATTCTATGACAGAAACCTGAGATGCAGATTGTCTTATTTTTTGCTCTATTTCATTAGATATATGAGGATTATCTTTCAGATATTGCTTTACATTCTCTCTTCCCTGACCAATTCTTGTATCATTATAAGAGAACCACGATCCAGATTTTTCTATAATTTCGAGCTTGACTCCAAGATCTATAATCTCGCCCTCCTTTGATATTCCGTACCCATACATAATATCAAAATCTACAGTTTTAAATGGAGGAGAGACCTTATTTTTGACCACCTTAACTTTAGTTTGATTTCCGACCGTGTCTTCTTTTTCTTTTATTGACCCTATTCTTCTAATATCTAGCCTCACTGATGCATAAAACTTCAGGGCATTTCCGCCGGTTGTAGTTTCTGGACTACCAAACATAACCCCTATCTTCATCCTGATTTGGTTGATGAATATGATGATAGTATTAGTTCTAGAAATAGAAGCAGTGAGTTTGCGAAGAGCCTGGCTCATTAATCTTGCTTGAAGCCCCATGTGAGAATCTCCCATTTCACCTTCAATTTCTGCTTTTGGGGTAAGGGCAGCTACGCTATCAACGACAACTAAATCAATTGCCCCAGAGCGAACCAAAGTATCCGCTATCTCTAGAGCTTGCTCTCCTGTATCAGGCTGCGATATTATTAGCTCATCGATATTTACTCCAAGCTTTTTTGCATAAGCTGGGTCCAGCGCGTGTTCAGCGTCAATAAATGCGCAAGTACCCCCTTTCTTTTGGCATTCAGCTATAGCATGTAATGTCAAAGTAGTTTTTCCTGAGCTTTCAGGGCCAAATATTTCAATTATTCTTCCCTTCGGGAGGCCTCCAATACCAAGAGCTATGTCAAGGCCTAAAGAGCCAGTTGATAAAGCCTCAACGTCGACCGCCTTTCTTTGGCCAAGTTTCATAACCGAGCCTTTACCAAAAGATTTCTCTATTTGTGATAGCGCTGCTTGAAGCGCTTTATCTTTATCTATATTCATTTAGTCCGCCTTGAAATTTACTGTGATTTTTTCTACCTTGTCTTTTTTTGCTCCTGATTCAGCAAAAATTAGATCTAATTTTACGTCATCGCCTTTATTTATAGGTTTTTTGATACCCATAAGCATAATATGAAAGCTTTTAGGCTCAAGAGACAATGATGATTCTGCTGGAATGGTTACTGACTCTAGTTTGAACATTTTTTTTACTTCATTCTCTTCGTTTTTATATCCGTGTATTTCAACCTTTTTAAACAAAGTTTCGTCAAATTCTACCCCTTTGATGGTCATATCTTTTTTACTCTTATTTTGTATTGTGACATAAGCTGCAGTGTTACGAGCCTTAGCAGATGGGGTTCTGAGCCATGGTGATGAAAGCACTAAATCCTTGCCACTCACTTCTGCTCCTGTATTTTTATCTTTTTTGTTGCGTTTTTTCTTGGTTTTTTTCTTACCTACCTCACAATCTTTGTGATCGCAGCAATCTTCATGGGATTCAGATTCGTGCTTATGGTGATGGTGATGAGAACTTCCCCCTTCTGTATGAGTTTCTTTTTCGTGCGAATAAGATGAAAAGGAGAAAATTAGAAAAAATAGTGTGTAAATGAGTTTCATAAAATTAACTTGATTAGTGTACAGAAATCAATATACATCTTTTTTTGCTCATTACAAGCACAAAAAAAAGAAATTATAAAATTTTTCAGCAAAAGCTCAAGATAAATATTTTAATGAGGAGATTTGCTTTCTAGCTTTTTCGAAAGGCTTGAGATTGAGATGCCTAATATATTAGAAGCCTGAGTCACATCTCCAAGGCAATATTTTAAAGTATTGAGAATTAGAGATTTTGAATCATTTTTTTCATAATCTACCTGTTGATCAAAGATAATAAAATCCTTCTCTTGGATAATATCATCGCTTAGTAACACAGCGCGATGAATCGCATTCTCAAGTTCACGAATATTTCCTGGCCAGCTATAGGAGATGAGTCTATCCCTGACAGCTTCGTCGAAGATTTTGATTTTCATATTGTTTGAAGTGCAGTATTTTTCAAGAAAAAAATTAGCAAGATCAATTATATCATCGAGTCTATTTTTGAGGGGAGGTAGCTCGATATTAATTACATTCAGTCTGAAATATAGATCTTCTCTAAAAGATCCTTTCGCAATCTCTTCCTGAAGATCTCTATTAGATGTTGCAATGATTCTTAAATCCACTTTGACTGGACTTTGACCACCAAGCCTATCTATTTCTTTTTCTTGTATAGCCCTCAGTAATTTTGCCTGAAGCTTAATATCCATCTCCGAAATTTCATCTAGCAATAGAGTGCCGTGGTTTGATTCTTCGAATTTACCAACTCTTCTGGACATTGCGCCCGTAAAAGCCCCTTTTTCATGTCCAAATAGTTCTGATTCAATAAGATTTTCAGGTATGGCGGCGCAGTTAACTCTGACATAATTTTGACCAGATCTTTTACTATTTTGGTGAATATAACTCGCAAGGACTTCTTTCCCCGTCCCTGATTCACCAGTGATGAGCACATGAGCATCTGATTTTGCCACTTTTTCAGCAAGATGCATGATTTTGGTCATAATTTCAGATTTATATACAAGCTTACCATTTTGCTTAGATATAGATTCAAGTATAGCTCCGATGATCTCCTCATCAGGAGGGAGTGGGAGAAACTCTTTAGCCCCGGATTTGATGGCTCTCACTGCATCTTTTGGGGAGGCGTTAAGGCCAAAGGCAATTATATTGGACACAATTCTCTGTCCCTCAAGAGCCTTGATAATCGCATCAATATCAAATGAAACATCGACAAGGAGCAAGTCTGCGCTTTTTCCGCCGAGAATGATGTTTATACACTCGTCTGCGCTTTCAGCGAATATGACTTTCGCACCCTTTCTTTTGGCAATATCTATTGCTTTTGCAATTTCAGAATTGATGTGACCAAGAACAATAAGTTGCATTAAATTTTAGTCCGAATAATTTGTTGTAAAAGCGATTTTACTCGCCTTGGGCTAGAGAAAATCCTCTATTACCATCAAAATTATATAAATTCTCAGTTTTGATAAAATCTACCCCCGTATTTGCAAGAGAAGCTAAAAGAGATGCTACTTCATCATGACTAATGACGCTGCCATCTTTGTTCATATATCTTGCACACCAATGGTCAGAGAGAAAAGGAGCTGGCTCCTTTCTTGGCCAAAGCATAAGACCCTTTGCTGCGATTGTTTTTAGCTCAAGTGAATGTTTTGCTTTGGACAAAATATCAGCAAGCTCATGGGCATTTTTTGCACTACTTTGAACAAAGACATCAACACCTACCAGAGTTTTTTTCTCTTGTGTGTTAATAGAGTATGTTCTCTTGGATATAGTAGATTCTGTAGCGTCGGGATAATTGACAGACCTTAGTTTAGTGGGTTTTTGGCCAAATCTTAGCACAACTTCCTGGGCAAATTCTTTAGTTCCTACTTTTTTAGAGGAAATTTTTGGACTATAAATATCAGCAGTGTGAACTCCATCTTCGATCGTTTTCTTCCATGCATTCTCGATTAAGGTTGCATATGAGCCAAGGCCAACATGAATAAGCATCATAACAGCAGCATTTAGGAGCCCAGAAGGATTGGCTATATTTTGACCCGCAATATCAGGCGCTGATCCATGAACAGCTTCAAACATAGCATATTCTTCTCCGATATTTGCAGACCCCGCAAGACCTACTGAACCCGAGATCTCAGAAGTCACATCTGAAATAATATCGCCGTATAGGTTAGATGTAACAATAACATCAAAAATATCAGGACTTGTTGCAAGCTTTGCTGTCCCTATATCAATAATATAATGGTTTGATTTTATATTAGGATATTCTTTTGCCACTTCGTCAAAAACCTTATGAAAAATTCCATCGGAAAATTTCATAATATTATCTTTACTGAAGCAAGTAACTGTTTTGCGGTTATTTTTGACCGCATATTCAAATGCATAACGAATGATTTTTTCGGAGCCAACTCTACTAATTAGCTTAATAGACTCATACATATTATGAGTTTGGCGATATTCAATACCCGCATAAATATCCTCCTCATTTTCTCTTACTATCACAACATCTAAATTTGGGTGTAGAGTCTCAAGGAAAGGGTGATATGAAATACTTGGGCGCACATTAGAATAAAGACCTAGCGCTTTTCTTAAGGTAACATTTAGGCTTTTATACCCGCCGCCCTGAGGTGTAGTAATCGGCGCTTTCAAGAGAACTTTTGTTCTTGCGAGCGCGTCCCATGTATCTTCTGCAATACCAGAGGAGTAGTTTTTTTTATAAAGTTTTTCGCCGATTTCTATTGTTTCAACGCGAATAGGAGCTTTTGATTCCTTTAGGATGTGTAGCACCGCATCCATGATCTCTGGGCCTACCCCATCACCAAAAGCTGCTGTTATAGTAACTGTTTTAGACATATTATTCCTTTTTTTGCTTCTTGCCTAATTTACCATATTCTTCGACTATCTCCAAAGCTCTGTTTAAATTTATAGTAAAAGGGTCCTCAGTTTTTGGGATAGAAGTAAACTTATTGCCACACTTAACATAAGGACCAAATTTTCCTATACCAATTGATATGTCCTCATCATTGTTATTCTTTCCCAGATGTTTTGGCAATGAAATGAGATTAATAGCCAGCTCTAGGGTAATATCTTGAGGCTTAATCGAAGGGGGACGTGACGATCTTTTTGGTTTTACAGTTTTATCCCGCTCCTCTAGCTCAATATAAAAACCATAAGGTCCTTTTTTGAGAGAGATATTTTTCTCAAGATGAAGCCCGAGCACTTTATTATTATCTTCTATTGGAGTCATATCGTCCTCCTCCCCGTCTTGGCCTGAATTATTTTGAATACTCATTTTGTAATTACATTCAGGATAACTTGAGCATGCAATAAAGGCTCCGAATTTGCCTATTCTGAGACCAAGCCTTCCAGATGAGCATGATTTACACTTGCGAGGATCCTCCCCTTCTTTTTTTGGAAATAAGTGATCTTCTAATATTTCATCAAGGCTATTAATTACATCAGTAATTTTGATGGAAGATGCAGACTGGACATTTTCATTAAATCCTTGCCAGAACTGGGAGAGGACATCTTTCCAATTTGCCTGACCTTCTGCGATTTTATCAAGATCTTCTTCCAAATTAGCTGTAAAATCATATTCCACATATCTTGCAAAAAACTTACTCAAAAATGCCGTGACTAATCTACCCCTTTCTTCTGGTATAAATCTCTTTTTATCAAGCCTTACATACTCTCTCTCCTGGATTACGGAGATTATTGCTGCATAAGTTGATGGTCTTCCTATTCCAAGCTCCTCAAGTTTTTTGACTATACTTGCTTCATTATACCTAGGTGGTGGTTCTGTGAAATGCTGAGCAGGGGTTATTTGGGAGATATCTATTTTTTCACCTTTTTCCATTTGAGGTAAAATTTTGTCATCTTCTTCATCATCCTCATCATCAACCCCTTCTCTATATAGCTTATAAAAACCATCAAAAGTAATGACCGTTCCATTTGCTCTAAAGTTGTGTAATTTATTATCAGATTCTATATCGACTGATACTGTTTCTAATTCTGCATTTGCCATTTGCGATGCAGTAGCTCTTTTCCATATTAATTCATATAGTCTGATATCATCTTTTGACAATAAAGACCCAAGCTTATCAGTGGTATATTCAATATTAGTTGGCCTTATTGCCTCGTGAGCTTCTTGTGCATTTTTTGACTTAGCCTTATATTGCCTTGCATCTTGAGGTACGTATGAAGCTCCGAATTTATTATTTATATGATCTCTGATTGACTTGATCGCATCGTCTGCAATATATACGCCATCAGTTCTCATATAGGTTATAAGACCCACAGTTTCATTTCCAAGATCTATACCTTCATATAGTTTTTGGGCTATTTGCATGGTTTTTTTGGATGTAAACCCTAGTTTTCTTGAGGCTTCTTGCTGAAGGGTGGATGTAGTAAAGGGAGGAGGGGGCGTGCGTTTTTGTTGCTTTTTCTCTACTTTACTTACTATCCACTCTTTAATAAGCGAAAGGTCTGAGACTATTTTTTCAGCATCCACCCCGTTTGGTATTGAAAATTTTTCCAGTTTTTCGCCATGAGATACAGTCAGTCTTGCTGAAAATTTTTTCTTTTTCGCGCTCATATCTGCGATAATGTCCCAATATTCCCTTGTGACAAATCTCTCAATTTCTGCCTCTCTTTCGCAAATGAGCCGAAGTGCAACAGATTGCACTCTTCCTGCGGATTTTGCGCCAGGTAACTTACGCCATAAAACAGGGGATACATTAAATCCAACAAGATAGTCCAGAGCTCTTCTTGCTTGCTGAGCATCTACAAGATTTTGATCTATGATCCTGGGATTTTTTATAGCATCTGAGACTGCTTTTTTTGTAATTTCATTAAATGCCACTCTTGAAATTTTGGTATCTTTTGTAATTGCCTTTTTTTCCTTCAGAACCTTTACTACATGCCATGAAATTGCCTCTCCTTCTCTATCAGGGTCGGTTGCGAGAATGACTTCATCAGATTTCTTTGCGATTTCGCATAATTTTTTGATATGTGATGTTGACCTTGGAGAAATTTCATATTTCATTTCAAAGTCATTTTCGGGAAGGACCGAGCCATTTTTTGAAGGCAAATCACAGATATGGCCATAGGAAGCCTCTACCTTATAATCATTTCCAAGATATTTATTTATAGTTTTGGCTTTAGCCGGAGATTCAACAACTACGAGTTTCATTAAGCAAAGTTTTTTATTATATTAATGTGCATTATAGCAGCTTTAGCTTATACGCTAAGAGAAATCTATTTCAAATTAAAAATTATCTTGTGTAGAATTTTTAATCAAGTAGTGACTATTATATGGTACAAGATTCATGTATCTTGCAAATTTTTATATATTTATTCGAAATAGTAACTATGATGACGTTTCACCAGTCATTTGAGTCTCATCTTCAGTAAAAATGGAATGTATAGACTCATATTCAGGATGATTAGGATATGTGAGATTTTCTAGTTTTGTGATGAGAGTTTTGTAGTGACTATCCTTTGGCGCTGATCTATAAATTTCCTTCATAGCTTCTGCAAAATCAGATAAATCTGCTTTAGGTGAAAGTTTTGTGGTTAGAATGGAAATTAGGTTGCTCATTATTGCTTTCTCATTTTCATCTGGATATTTATTTTCTGATGCATTGTTATTATTTATTTTCATAAATTCCATTAGGCTTTCTTCCAGCTCTGGATAGAGGCACTTATAGATCTCTACTCTTTTTTCTATATTGCAAGGATATGAATAATAATTCATCCCTCCTTCTTCGTGCTCTAAAATCAATTTCAGCTGATCCTCAAGAGGGAGGTAGCCTACATCATATATATAATGCAGTAATTCAATCTCTATTTTTCCTCGTAAATGATTTTGATTATTATTAATATGGGTATCGATCTCTTTGTTTAAGTTATAGGGTATTTTGTCGTTACCTATTAAATAAATAGAAGTTAGAGCATGATTCTTCTCTAAACTAGCTGCAATAGATCTTGCTCCTTCGGGACCGATATTGTTCCAGTGTAAGTCGATAGAAGTTATAGTTTGGTTCTTCTCTAAACTAGCTGCAATAGATATTGCCCCCATGTCTCCGATACCGTTACCCGATAAACAAATAGAAGTTAGAGTTTGGTTCTTCTCTAAACTAGCTGCAATAGATATTGCCCCAATGTCTGCGATACCGTTACACGATAAACAAATAGAAGTTAGAGTCTGATTTTGTGTAATAAGATCGGCAATAGCCTTTGCTCCCTCGGGCCTTATATAGTTACTACTTAAATCAATACAAGTTAGAGTGTGATTTGTCTCTAAGCTTTTTGCAATAGCCTTTGCTCCCTCGAGGTCGATATAATTATCACATAAATAAATAGAAGTTAGAGTGTGATTTGTCTCTAAACTTTTTGCAATAGACTTTGCTGCCTTAAGGCCGATCTTGTTACGACTTAAATTAATGGAAGTTAGAGTGTGATTTGTCTCTAAAATAGCTGTCACATTAGTTGCTACATAAGGCCGGAGATCACTTGCCTCTAAATCAATAAAAGTTAAGGTGTGATTTTGCGCAATAAGGGTTGCAATAGCCTTTACTCCCTGAGGGCCTATAGCGTTCCATCCTAATCCTATAGAAGTCAGAGTGTGATTTGTCTCCAAACTTTTTGCAATGGCTATTGCCCCCTCGGGCCCGATTTTGTTACCACTCAAATCAATATATGTTAGCGTGCGATTTATCTCTAAACTTTTTGCAATGGCTATTGCCCCCTCGGGCCCTGTCTCGTTCCATGCTAATTCAATAGAAATAAGAGTGTGATTTGTCTCTAGAATATCCGAAATAGCACTTACTTCCTCAGGGCCAATAATTTTACTTGCGAATATAACGGAAGTAATATTTGTGTTATTGCGGAGTCCTTCAAAGAGGGGGGTTAGCTCCTGTGTGTCATTGTTATAAATATGCACAATATCACCTCCTTTGCTTCTCTTGAGCCTGCTGGATTCCTTAGTGTTTCTGATGCAAATGCATGATTTTCCCATTTTTTCTTACCTTCTTAATATTCCAATTAATTAGCCTGAGACTATGGTAAAATGTATTGTTTTCGCTTATTTCGCAAGCGTTATTTAGGCTCTAATTCATTCCTATCTAATGTGTAAGACAATATTATATCGCATTTGATCTTAAAAAATTGTGGCATATAGAAAAATCAATCGGATCTATTATTTACGCTATGAATCCTTTTTCTTTGTAGTAAAGGCCATAGGGTGCTTTGAGTTCATAACTTCACTTAGTCTTTTTGAGTCAACATGAGTATATATTTGAGTAGTTGCTATGTCTTCATGACCAAGTAATTCCTGAACAATTTTTAAGTCCGCGCCGCTATTTAGCAATTTTGTAGCAAAACTATGACGAATAACATGAGGAGAGATTTTTGCAGGATCAAGTCCCGATTCCAGCGCTAGTTTTTTTAGAATCTGTCCAAAATTTTGGCGCGTCATGTAACCTGCTGAAGAGTCTGATGGAAATAAATAAACTAGGTGCTTCCTATTGCCTTTTTTAGCATAAAAATTCCTTATTTTTAAATACTCCTCAATTGCTAAAATAGCTTTTTTGCTCAGTAGGGCAAGTCTCTCTTTTTGACCCTTGCCTTTAATTGTAAGATATTCACTAGCAAGATGATCGCGAGTTTCTGTAAAGCTTAATTGACTGAGCTTAATTGATACTAACTCAGAAACTCTGAGCCCTGTTGAATATAATAAAAAAATCATAGCTCTGAGTCTTACAGAATCAGGGTCATTCTTGCTCATTAAAGAGGATATAAAAACGTTAAATTCAGAATCCGATAAATATCTGGGTAGTTTTGCTCTGAATTTCGGCTTTTCCACTAAGCTAACTGGATTAAAATTTATATATTTTTCACTTAAAAGAAAATTGTAATATCCATTTAAAGCTGAGATTTTTCTGGAAATTGCTCTTGGCGAAATATTCGAAGATTTGAGAAAATTGATAAAGGAAGTAATATTATCTTTGGATGCGGTCAGAGGGTCAAGTTTTGGGCTGGATTCAAAAAAGCTAAGTACATCATGCTTGTAAGCAACTATAGTTGCTCTGGACGCCCCTCTCTCTGCGAGTAAGGATTCTAGATATTGTTCTAGGAAATGCATGATCTATCTGAATATTGGAGGCCAGGGTCGGAATCGAACCGACGTATAGAGGATTTGCAGTCCTCTGCATTACCACTTTGCTACCTAGCCTAATGATTACAATTTTTTAATGTAAAAAATAACTTGGAAATTTAATTAATGCAAAAAAATTTCAACCAACGGGAAATATAACCAGCTTAAAAAATAAATCAAGCAAAAAAATAAGCAAAATAGACATACATTACAAACAAATATGCATAAGCAAAATATCCAATTAACAAGTTCATCACGCTATCAAATGATCAGTCTTGTATTTTTCATGATATCTTTATTAATAAAAGCCTTGTTATAAGGGCGGGCTTTGTATTATTATCTTCCTATAGAGCTACGTGGTCAGTCTTTTGATTCAAATAGCAAATAAAATATAAAGAGTAGGTTTGGAATTGCCGCAAAAAAATAACAATGAAGATGTTTTTTTTGGATATCAAAAAGTCGACCAGAAAACTAAACTTGGCCTTGTGAACGAGATATTTTCTAAAGTCACTGATAAATATGATTTGATGAATGATTTGATGAGCGGCGGCATTCATCGCATTTGGAAAGATACTTTTTGCAAAATGGTTGATAGGCTCGATGGGGCAATATTAGATATGGCAGGAGGCACCGGGGATATTTCCGCAAAGCTTTATAAAAATTCTATATTAGCTAAACTGAGACCTAATATTACTCTATCAGATTTGAACATAGATATGATAGATAAAGCACGGGATAGACATTACAATAAAAATATTTTGGATATAAAGTACGTCAGTAGTGCAGCAGAAAATTTGCCATTTCCAAATGGTAGCTTTGATTACTACCTTGTTTCTTTCGGTATCAGAAATTTCGCAAATATTACAAAAAGTCTTCAGGAGGCAAAACGAGTCCTAAAGCCGGGAGGGAGGTTTCTGTGTCTTGAATTTTCTCATCCTAAGCACCCTATTTTAGCAAAATTATATGGCTTATATTCCAAGAATATTATCCCAAATATTGGCGGGGTGCTTGGAGATAGGGATTCATATAAGTATTTGGTAGATAGTATAGAAACCTTCCCAAAAGCTGATGAATTTTCTGAAATCATACGATCTTGCGGTATGAATTCAGTATCATATAGATTACTTTCAGGCGGAATAGTCGCAATTCATAGCGCATATAAAAAATGAAAATATTCCGTAGTTTGCTTAGTTTTGTGTTAGTGCTAAATAAATCTGCAAGGATTGGGCTACTATGTTACATAGGCGCTCAAAACCAAGCAAGATCTGTAATATTCTTAAGCTTTCTTCTGGCTCCTTTTAGCACTATTTACCACCTTAGATCAAGGCACACCAAAAATCTTGCTGCAAAAATTGAGAAATTGGGTCCAGTTTTTATAAAATTTGGCCAGTCTATGTCCTCAAGGCCTGATATAATAGGCAAAGAACTTGCAATGTCATTAAGGTCTCTTCAAGATAACCTAAAGCCTTTTTCAACAAGGAAAGCCAAGGAGATAATAACTCAGGAACTAGGAAGGCCAATAAATCAATTATTTAAAAATTTTACGGATGAGCCAATTGCATCAGCCTCTATCTCTCAGGTGCATAAAGCAGAACTTCACGATGGTAGTGTTGTTGCAGTCAAAATCCTCAGACCAGATGTTGAACTGAAATATATAGAAGACATAAAAACCATCAAAGCCCTTGCAATTCTCGCAAAGCGCTTAATAAGAAAATTCAAAAATATAAAATTACTAGACATTGTGAGTGTTTTTGAAAAAACCATGAAATCTGAGCTGAATTTTCAGAATGAAGCAGCTAGCTGTTCTGCCTTATATGATAATTTCGTAGATGATGATAGTGTTTTGATGCCCAAAATATTTTGGGACTATTCTACAAGAAAAGTACTTGTGCTTGAGTGGCTTGAGGGTATTTCTATATATGATATAGAAGGACTAAAAGCAAATGGGATTGATGAAAAAGATGTATTGCGAAAACTCGCCACGTCTTTTTTTAATCAATCTTTCAGAGATGGTTTTTTCCACGCGGACCTTCATCCTGGCAATATTTTTATAACTAAAGATGGCAGGGTCGCTTTCCTAGACTTTGGCATAGTTAGTTATTTATCCGAGAGGGATAGACTTGCTATGGCTGAGATATTATACTGCCTTATCAAGAGGGATTATTACAGAGTTGCAGAAATTCACATGGATATAGGATTTATTCCGGAATATACAAATTTACACGAATTTGCAATTGCGTGTAGGGTTGTGGGTGAGCCTATTGTAAACCAGTCTGCTCATATTATTTCCATAGGCCATTTGCTTGAGAATTTATATAAGATGACATCTGAATTCGGAATGCAAACTCAGCCTCAGCTAATTATGCTGCAAAAAACAATCATAGTTCTTGAGGGAATAGGCAAAATACTCGCGCCTAGCGAAAATATGTGGCAACTTGCTGAGCCATGGATCAAAAAATGGGCAACTCAAAATCTAGGCTTTGACGCAAAGATAATAAGAGCTATTAAAAATTTTGCTACAAGACTAAGCTCACATACATAGGCGGGGAAGAAATTCAATTTTGCGACATCTTTTTTTCGGTAAAAAACCGCCAACCTGCTCATCCCACATTGATTTATAAAGTCCATTTTTTTTCATTAATTCCTTATGCGATCCATCTTCTACTATCTTCCCATCATCGAAAACAAGAATCCTATCCATATGAATCAAGGTAGATAATCTATGCGCGACTGCTATGGTAGTTGACTTGTTCATCAGAGGCAGTAGAGAATCTCCAATTTCATTTTCTGTTAGTGAGTCTAACTGGCTTGTAGCCTCATCTAGAATGAGCATTGGCGCTTTCTTCAATATCGCTCTTGCAATTGCGATTCTCTGCCTCTGCCCACCGGATAGCTTAATACCCCTTTCTCCCACTAAAGTATCATACCCATCCTTAAGACGAGAGATGAAATCATGAGCTTTGGCAGCTTTTGATGCTTCAATCACCTCTTCCTTTGAAGCTTCTAAATTGCCATACGCTATATTTTCGAATAATGACCTATTAAATAGTCCAGGATCTTGAGGGATTATAGCAAGGCTAGAGCGCAAAGACTCTCTTGTTACCCTTGCTATATCCTGACCATCTATCAGAATTTTACCAGAATCTAATTCATATAGCCTGAGGATTAAGTTCACAAAGCTAGTTTTCCCGCTACCAGAATATCCAACTAAACCTACTTTTTCAGAGGGTTTGATGCGAAGAGATAAATTACTGAACAATTTTTTGGAATTGATGTAAGAGTAAGATACATTCTCAAAACTAATTTCTCCTTTTATGATAAGAAGCTTTGGAGCACCTGCTGCGTCTTGTTCTTGTTTTTTATGCTCAAGTAAATCGATCGCATTCTGAATTACGCCGCAATTAACAACAAAATCTCTTGAAGCTGTGGAGATATCGTATAATAGGTCTGTAATCTTGAAGTTGATCATAAATACTAGAGCGTAATCTCCGAGAGTTATATGACCTATGCTTCTGAGATATCCAAGATATATAACAAGAAATGACATATATATTGCAACCAAAAATCCATGAACGAAGTAAAACCTAGATAAAAATACACCTCCATTATTAGCTTTGTTGAACCAGTCATCTATTAGCTCTGAGAATTTCTCCTTTTCGTAAGTAATATTAGCAAAGTTCCACACGCTTAATATATTGCTGAAATAGTCAGCATAAAAACCAAAGATCCTAGGCCTGCATTTTGCATATTCCTTGTTAATTGGGTCATATATAACGTAAAAATAAGCGCTCAAAGAAAGAAAAAGCGCTATCCATATAATGCAGCTTATTGCAAAGACAATACTAACAAAGGAGAGAGTAATAAGCGCAATAAATACAGTCAAAATAAAGAAAAGAAATTTGTTGATCCCAAGGAATATAAGCGGCACTGGGGTATTGAAAGCATCAGCGATTTTAGCTGTTATCACTCCGCTTTGGGTTTCTTGAAAGAAACTATAAGGATATTTACTCAGCTCATCTAGATATCTATGTGCGATATTTCTCCTGAAATTCGTATGAAAAAGAGTGCCACACCAGTCAGTTGCTGCACCTACAAAGGAGGTAAGAATTTGTGATATTATGTAAAGACCTGCAAGGAATGCATAAGCTGATATTGTAAATGGCTCCTGATTTATTATCAGTTTTATCAAATATGGCCTTAAGTTACTATCTATTGCAGCATAAAGAGTGCATAAGCATACACATGCGAGAATGCCTTTCAGCGGTAGGCAAGAATCTATCAAAAACTTAGAAATACTTGCAGATTTTTGATTCATATAATACCCTTAAGATTAAATAAAGTAATTTATAATGTCCTAAGGTTGAAAGTATCAGTATTTTTCTGGGCGGGATAATAAAAAGTACTCTTTAGACAAAGAAAACCTACTTGGTTTGTATAATAGGTTCATCCTCATTGTTCTTGGCATCCCCGCGTAACATATGCTGAGTGGTTTTTTGTTGTCAAAACTTACTCAAATAGAACTAGTTACGCGGGGAGGTCTAATTAATCTTAGAGAGGATATATAGTCTTTTATGTTGAATTAGCTACGTTGTTGACTCGTCGCTCACCTAATACTCATAGACCTCTCTCCTCGCGCCTAGTATTTAATCCAACCTAAAAGACTATAAGTTGTACCCCCTTGTGATTAATAATCGTCGGCTTGATCGAGAGATATACCGAGCATAGCATCTTGGTAATAATTTTGAGAATGATCAATATTATCGAACATTGATGCACTTTCTGCGACGCAAGATTTGACAAAAGATTGCACAGCAAGATTATGCGGATCAGCTTTGTCAGCTTGGATGAGAGCGTGCGTTGCTTTAACTGCCCTCCCTATGCCTTTGTGATCAGCTTCGCTGTCAACTACAAATAATAAGTCCTTATCTGGATTGCTTAGAATAGTACTTGTGAAATATCTGAGATCATCTAAACCCAAGTGTTTAATCTCATATATAGTTCCAGTATCTTTCCCGTTATTAGAAAGTTTTTTTATACCATTTGCTCCATGAGATGCATCTGCCATACCGTGATCATACGCGCTGATTGCGGTAAATGGTAATAGATCTTTAAATTTACTATCTATTGAAATATAGTGCTTGCCCATCATATGCTTAGTGTCTTTAATTCCTTCGATATAAATTTCCCCAGATTCAGTCATCCACGAAGCTTTTGTTGGAAGCTCTTCTAATATTTTGTTAAACTTGTTGATATTTTGGGCTTTTTTACCTTTTTTGTTTTGATATTTTGCATGAATAGCTTTTGCATCCGAGGATGAGGCTTCGTCAGAAGTAATGCCTGAATAATACTCATTATCATGCCTTGCAATAGCTTCATTAAATTTGACCTGACACGCTTCCAATGCGATTTGGGCAGAATGGGTTAAAGCTTGTTTGAATGAATTCGTTTGCTCATAAGCCTGATATGCATCGATTTTATTTGAGATAAATTCTAAATATGTTGTGCATATTTTTTTCAAGGGGCCTGGCATCATGTTTGATGCTATAGTTTTCGTCTGGCTAATTTGCTCCTCTTTAGTGATTTGGTTGTTTTGTAAGACTTCGACCCAATCTCCATAAGAATGAGTATCAACAATCTCACATATTTCTGATTTGAGAGATTTTAATGCCTCTTGAATTGTATCGCTTTGAAGATAATTCAATTTGCGAATTTTTGTAACCTCATCTGCATGTTGCGGCGGAATTTTACTGGTTCTAAGAGCTGTATGGACAGAGCATATTGTTCTCAGTGCGCTTTGATGGTTCATAGATTGATCCATCATATTTTTCGCTGACTTATAATCATTATTTTCCATGAAACCTTTCCAGGTTGCATAAACAGCTGCTTCGTCAAAAGATTGCGCGATATATTTAGACATAATTCCCTCAATAATTTATAAAATTATATATAAACAAAAATACTAAATTTTTATTAATACATATATAATTAAGAAGGGATTATATATAATTATTTATTAAATGTCAATACATATTAATATATTTAAGTTAGATTATTAAATATATACTATTTATTTTATTTTTTATTAAAACATTGAGAAAATTTTCAGCGCTAAAGTAATAGGGGATATGTATTTTTTATTGCCTGTGTTTTTTGGAGAGTTAAATTTCTCGAGGTTGTAAATAGATGGCTCTTTGATCAGAGATTATGAGGGGTATAATTTTTTGGGAGCAGGGGTGAATTTGCACGTGACTCTGAATGAGGGGAATAAAAAAAGCCTCGTTTTCAAATGAAAAGAGGGTGATGAATTAGGTAAAATTCTATATTAGACCTCTTCGGAAACTATCATTTTCTTAGTTCCATATTGTAAATAGCAGAGATTGAATTAAATCTAAGACCAAACCTTAGGACCGTGTTTATAATTGTGTCCGGGTGATCCAATTATAAACACGGTCCCCAATATTATATAGGAGAATCATTTAGTTATTTACTACCCAAGGTCAACAGAGCTTGCCTCAATATATATCTTCAAGAATTGTCTCAAGAAATGGTAGGTAGAAAGCTAGTACTCATTATGGATGGAGCTGGTTGGCACAAATCAGATACACTTACATTGCCAGACAACATTGAAATCATGTATCTTCCACCATATTCTCCGGAGCTAAATCCAGTAGAAACTTTGTGGGAGCATATAAAGTACCATACTATCAAAAACAAGATATATGATACATTGGACTCATTAGAGGATGCACTTTGTGAGTTTATCTCAAAATTGAAACCCGAAGAAATAGCTAGTATATGTTCGGCCGATTATCTGTATATTTAAAAATGAGAAATGGTATAATATCAGTTAATTCGGGATGATAAGCAATATTTGCAGTCTATTTTAAAGCAAGGAGCGGAAAAAGCGTCAGACCAAGCATCTTCTGTTATGGAAAGAGTGAAAAATGTGGTTGGGTTTTTGTCGTTTTAATTTATATGCGATTAATCTAGAAAATTAATCGAGCCAATCGTCAAAGAAATTCACAAGATTGCTAAAAAACCACCCATGCAAATTACCTTGATCATTAGTAGGCTCATTGAAGTGATAATGTGCCTCTTCGGGTTGTGGTAAATCTTTTAATAAACCACTTCTATTTGCAAATAACAGATCATTTAGACTATTAATTTTGCTATTTTCGCAGCTTAATGAAAAGCCTGCATCGCCATAGTGATATTTATATTGCTCTACAAGTAAAGCGGCAAGTTCTGAGCTTACTTGCGGCACCC
>JANRMF010000105.1:0-17720 GCA_033761815.1 Rickettsiaceae bacterium | reverse complement strand
ACCACCTGCAACTATTACTTTTGAATCAGATGCATCAAGAATTACGGCAGAAGCTTTATGTATCCCAATATCAAGTATAGAGCCGCTTGCAATATTGTGCTGTGAAGTATTCAAGTCCGCACTAAGACTTACGCATCCGCTCACTGTTTGCATATTAAATGAACTCGGGGCCCCAAGTACCCCGCCTAATGTTGTTGTATTCCCAGCTCCAGGATCTACTTTTAAAGTTCCATATCCATTAGATGCACCAGTAATTGTTGCGCTAGAGGTGAGGGGGCCATAAAGTGTGACATCGTTATTTAACTGCGTGACAAAATTGATAGTTACATTTGCTCCAAGAGTGCCGGATAATACTAAATTTTGAGCTTGTGCTCCTATTGTAAGGGATGGGCTCAAGCCTATAGTTTGTGAGTAAATAGAAGCTCCAGCGTCAGATAAAGTTAGAGTTTGACCTGTAGTCCAGTCAAAAGATTTCAGAGGATTTGCAAAACTGCCCACGCTTCCATTTTTTAGAGTCGCTCCAGCTACATTCGTTAAAATTAGAGTTCCATTTCCCGAGGTATTTGTCATAGAAGGTACTTCAACAATTGAATCTGAAATTTTTACAGTACCATCTCCACTGTAAACTAAACTTGGCTGAGTAGATCCCGCTAGGTTTAGAAGCTTACCATTAGCGGTAAAAATACTCCCCGAATTAATTGTTAAAGTGTTTGTATTAACATCACCATTTGCGATCATATTGCCGCCATTATCTAATGTTACAGACATAGCTTTTGCTGCGGATGAAGTAGTTAGTGCAGCATTATTTCCAGACTTAATCTCTGTTAGTGGATAAGTTGCGCCAATAAGACCCGTTACACTAGGTGTGTTGAAGGTAAATTCTAGCGTGCCGCCCGTTGATACAGAATTATCGACGTCTCCAGTGATTGAGCCGCCCATACTTTTAATTGTTCCATCAAATCCACTAAAATCATGAGTAACTGAGCCGGTTAGATTAAAAAGACCAATATCTAATGTTGCAACTTGAGACCATGTGTAAGCATTTGCGTCATTTCCTACAAGAGTTGTTCCTGCACCGACACCAACCGCTAGTGATGGCATGCTGTAGGATATGAGTGATGCGGCAGATAAGGAGTGTAGCGCAGAATTTAGTCTTAAAAATTTTTTTTTCATAAGTTCATCTCGTAGATTTATAGTCACTTATTATTGAGTAAAGATATTTAAGTAAGCCTGAACAACTATTAAACACTTGCTTTCGGCTTAACCCCTCTTTCTCAAATTAAGGTATCGCTCAAACTTATTTTTGTCTAGATTATTTGCTAATAACGTTCATATATAAATCACAAAGATATCAATATCATCAATTTTGTAATACATAATTAATTATATTTTTTAATATAAAGACCGCCCAAGACCCTTTGATATATTGGAAATGGTGGTTTTTAGTCTAAATATCTTAACAAAATATTTAATATTGCTATAATGTGACACTGAAGCGCCCATTTTTATAATTTTGTTAATTGAGGGAATAAGGCCTCAATTTGGAAATTTTTACTTTAAATACTTTGCATTTTTTGAAAAACATGTATTTTGTTGAATGAGATGAAATCAATAATATTCAGATATGAATTTACCCAAAAAACCAACATTAGATCAAAAAATTAGCAGCGCAAGGCTCGGAGGGGGTCCTGAGAGAATCGCAGCTCAGCATAAAAAGGCAAAACTTACGGCGAGAGAAAGAATCGAGATTCTCCTTGATCCAGACTCCTTTGAGGAAGCCGGAATGTTTGTGGAGCATAGGTGCGTAAATTTCGGTATGGATAAGAAAAAATTCCCAGGAGACGGAGTTGTGACTGGTCATGGTACTATAAATGGTAGACTAGTTTTCGTTTACAGTCAGGATTTTACTGTTCTAGGAGGTTCATTAGGGGAAATTCAGGCGAAAAAGATTTGCTCCCTTTTTGATATGGCGCTTAATGTTAGAGCGCCAATTATCGCTATCAATGATTCAGGTGGAGCAAGGATTCAAGAAGGGGTTGACTCTCTCGCGGGATATGGCGAGATTTTTCACAAAAATGTCCAGGCATCTGGAGTTATTCCTCAAATTTCAATCATTATGGGCCCATGCGCAGGGGGCGCTGTATATTCCCCGGCACTGACAGATTTTATATTTATGGTTAATGGCTCCTCTTATATGTTCCTGACAGGTCCTGATGTTGTAAAAACAGTCACAGGCGAGACAGTCTCGCAGGAAAAACTCGGAGGTAGCTCTATTCATACCAAAATCAGCGGTGTGGCTGATCTTTCTTTTGCAAATGATGTTGAAGCGCTGCTAGAAATTAGGCGTTTTATGAATTTCCTCCCACTTTCTAATAAACATAACCCACCTCGCAGGCCAACAAAAGATGCGGCTGATAGGGTTGATATGTCCCTTAGAACATTAGTGCCCGCAAACCCAAATAAACCTTATGATATGAAGGAGTTAATTGAGCGTATTGTTGATGAAGATGATTTTTTCGAACTCCAGCCCGATTATGCAAAAAATATTATAATAGGATTTGGTTATATGGAGGGTCAGCCAGTAGGATTTGTGGCTAACCAGCCAATGCATCTTGCAGGATGTCTTGACATTAAGGCCTCAAGAAAGGCAGCAAGATTTGTGCGATTTTGCGATGCGTTTAACATACCTATCGTAACTCTTGTTGATGTTCCCGGGTTCCTTCCTGGTACTGATCAGGAGTATAACGGAATCATCAAGCACGGGGCAAAGTTACTATACGCATACGCAGAAGCAACAGTTCCAAAGATCACGGTCATTACAAGAAAGGCATATGGCGGATCTTATATTGTGATGAATTCCAAGCATCTAAAATCGGACATAAATTATTCCTGGGAATTTGCAGAAATTGCAGTAATGGGTCCTGAAGGGGCTGTTGAGGTGATATTTAAGGAAGAATCTAAGGACCCGGTATTGCGTCAGCAAAAAATAGACGAATATAAAAACAGCGTTACTTCTGCTTTTATTGCTGCCTCAAGAGGCCATTTAGACGACATAATTCAGCCCCAAAATACAAGGTGGAGAATATGTAAAGCGCTCAGTTTTCTGCGAAATAAACAGGTAGATACTTACTGGAAAAAGCACGATAATCTTCCTTTGTAAAAAAATTTCAAAAAATGCCAGGAAGTTATTAGTGAGCCAAAAAATTGTGATATAACATAAAATTAGAAAAAACAGAGAGATTATGAGTAAAGAAGAAAAGCCATTATTTAAAAAGGTTATGATAGCAAATAGAGGAGAGATAGCCTTAAGGATTACTCGCACTCTTGATAAATTAAATATAACCTCAGTTGCTGTATATTCAGAAGCTGATACAAATTCTCTTCATGTAGAAAAAGCCCAGGAGGCCCTGTATATAGGAAATTCCCCGGCAAGTGAAAGCTACCTTAATATACCAAATATTATAAATGCAATTAGGGCAAGCGGAGCTGAGGCTGTGCATCCTGGATACGGATTTCTCTCCGAGAATGCAGAATTTGCAAGAGCACTAGAAAAAGAGGGTGTGGAGTTAATAGGCCCCAGCGTATATGCAATTAAATCGATGGGGGATAAAATTGAGGCAAAAAAAATCGCAATAGAGGCTGGGGTCAATACCGTGCCAGGCTATATGGGCATTATAGATAATGCTGAGAATGCTGTAAAAATCGGGCAGGAAATAGGGTTTCCCGTTTTGGTAAAAGCTGCAGCTGGCGGCGGCGGTAGAGGAATGAGAATAGTCCGAAATTCAGAAGAGATGAAGTCAGCCTTTATGTCAGCAAGACTTGAGGCTCAAAGCTGCTTCAATGATAACAGAGTCTTCATAGAAAAGTTGATTGAAAAACCAAGACACATAGAGATCCAAATTATAGCAGATAAACACGGCAATGTTGTTTGTCTTGGAGAAAGAGAGTGCTCGATTCAGAGACATCACCAAAAAGTAATAGAAGAAGCTCCAAGTGCAGTTATTTCGGAAGAGCTGAGAAAGGAAATGTACGAGCAATGCACGAGACTTGCCAAAAAAGTAGGATATTACTCAGCAGGAACAATAGAATTTATCCTGGATGAAAATAAGAATTTCTACTTTTTAGAAATGAACACAAGGCTCCAGGTTGAGCATTGCGTTACTGAGCTTGTAACTGGTGTTGATCTTGTTGAGCAAATGCTGAAGGTTGCAGCGGGGAGGAAGCTTGAATTTACACAAGATGATGTGCAGATAAATGGCTGGGCATTTGAATGTAGAATTTATGCAGAAGACCCTCACAGAGGATTCCTTCCATCATCGGGCAGAATAATTGAATATAGCGAACCACCAAGAACAAAACATGTTAGAGTCGATAGTGGAGTTGGTCCTGGAAGTGATGTGGCAATGTTTTACGACCCTATGATAGCAAAATTATGCTCTCATGATGAGACAAGGGAGCTTGCAATTGCAAAAATGGCATCTGCCCTTGGTTCATATATTATTCGAGGCATTTCTCATAATATTAGGTTCTTGGAGGCAATTTTTTCAAATAAAAGGTTTGTCAGCGGTGATATTAACACTAACTTTATCCTTGAAGAATATCCTGATGGGTTTATGGGAGCCGAGCTTACATCTGAAATTACAGAAAACTTACTCGCAACTACCCTTTATGTATATATCAAAGAGCAAAAGCGCACATCAAGAATACAAGGTCAAATTAGTGAGCAATTTAACAAAATAGGTACTAGATGGGTTATTGGAATCGATGATAAACTATACCCAATTCTTATGAAAGATGTAGAAGGTGGTTTAAATATCAGGCATGGAAGTAGTAGAATTTTTATAAGAACAAATTGGCAAGTAGGTAGCAAACTTTTTACTGGCTATGTAAATGGTAGATTTATTAATGTGCAAATTGATCATAAATCAACTTATTATAACCTAATTCATGCAGGTATCTCAGTAAAAACTTATGTCAGAACAGGTAGAATTGCTGAGTTAGAGGCATTGATGCCAAAAGCATCAGCGGATTTAGACAATCAAAATGAACTCAAAGCCCCACTTAGTGGTACTATCTTATCTGTTCATGCAAAAAAGGGTGATAAGGTGAAGGCTGGAAAGGAGCTTATGGTTCTTACTGCTATGAAGATGGAAAATGTTCTAATATGCCCAAAAGATAGTGTAATTTCGGAAATAATGGCAAAAGAGGGAGATCAAGTCTCGTCAGGAGAAATTTTGATTAGGTTTGAGTGAGCTGTAATCAGATATGAGAGGTGCAATTATGTCATTCTCGCGGAGGTGGGAATCTAGTTGTACTCTCATGGACTCCCGTTTTCACGGCGAAGAATTAGGTTTGCGCAATCGTTATACTAATGGTCAGTTATAATAATACTAAGCGCGAGGAGCAAGGTCTACTAAATGCTAGGTTAGAGACGAGCAACAAGGTAGGATTATAGCTGGTGATTGGTATTACACCGAAATGATACACAAAATCTGATCCCCTTATCTTTATTGTCTGCCCAAATGGACGCATTATGTACATCTGCAATTTTTTTGCATACTGCAAGTCCAACCCCTCTACCGCCAGCGCGTGACTTGGTTAAGGAGCTTACAGTAAATGGTTCGAATATTTCCGCCAGTTCTCTTGCTGGAACTCCCATACCCTCATCTTCGACTGATAAAGTAATCTCGCCGCCTGAGTTAATATTGAGTTCAATAGAAATTTTACTACCTCTACCAAACCTAAAAGCATTGCTGATTAGGTTATCTATAAGCTGGGATATGTAATTCTTGTCGCAAGTTAGATATATATTCGGATAAATATTTAACTCCATCACAAGAAGATCAAGCTCATCTGGCTTGTAATAGATTTTTTTGCAAATGCCTATTCTATCAAAGAGTAACTTACTCAAATTAACTTTTTCAAGATTAAGTGAGTAATTTGGCTTGCTTAGTCTTGCTAAAGTTACAATATTGCTATCATAGTCGCTAAATCTTCGGGCGCTATCGAGTATTGCCATTATCGAGTCTTTTCTTGTATCATCGTTTAATTTCTCATACGCATCATGCAACCCCTCTGCAAGGCTAATTATACCTGTCATTGGCGCGTTATATTCATGTTGAACGTTTCTTATAAACTCAGACTTCAAGGATAGGGCCTCTTGGACCTCGTTATCCTTTTGGTCGATCCTTGTCTCTAAATAGTCGATTTTTTCCTCTGATAAATCTATATATTCTTGCTTTGGCCTAAATATTACAACTATAACCCCCGTAAACACAAGTAGCATATATATTATGAGTAATTGGGAAGAAATATCCATATAGGCTAAAAAAGCATTACTGTTTATTGTAAATTCTAGCGACTTAATAGTAATTAAAATACCAGATGGAATCATGAGCATAGACATTTGCCATCTAACCAAGCCTGCAATAATGACGAGATTAATCATAAATATCATGAGTTGTGACATTGCAAAATGCGAGATTAGGACAAATCCGAATGGCACGCACACAAGCACATAGAAAATGACAAAGTGCCATATGACCCCAGAAATTCTTGATCTCTTTTTCCAGAGCCATAAAGGATGGCTGAGGAGAAGGGTAGAAGCTACAAGGCTTGTAAACATTATAAATTTGATTTCCTCTAGCGCGCTGTGCTTAATCTTCACTGGTATAGTATGCATTATCGTATATATCATTGCAGTACAATATAGCCCTACAGCAATATAAGCGGTGCTTGAAGTAGGGGCGCTGCGCTCAATTATTCTCATTATACTAAATTTCCCAATCATCACTCTAAACCTGTTCATGGTCCATTTATTTGCATGTCTATTTACATTAGACTTTTCATTTGGACCCGCCGGTTCCCAGCCACCTGGTTCTTTAGTGAGATAGTGGTAGCAAAGTGTAGCGATTAAATTTACTAACATACCTGGTATGACTGGGTCGATTACTGTAATCCCCGCAATATACCATGTAATAACCAATAAAAGCCCAGCAACCATTCCTGCAATTACTGACCTTGCGCCTGTAACAAAGCCGAAAAGAGCTAAAGTAAATGGCACACTGACAACCGGCATGTAAAAACTATTACACGCAATAACTATCTTGAGCAAACTCTCGCCGCGTAATGCAATTGCAAGACCCGCAATTCCTATTAGCATCGCGGCAATTCTTGATGCAAATAGCTCATCCTTTAAGATAGCTGCGCCAAAAAGTTTTTTATTTATTGGCTGAACAAGGTCGTGAATAAAAGTAACCGCTGCGCAGTTAACGTAAGAATCAGCCGTAGACATAGTCATTGCCATAATAGCTACCAATATCAGACCCTTAAAACCAGTATATGAATATTCGAAGATTAAATGTTTCGTTACATATTTCGGATCCATATTTGGGTGAGTTGTAAGAAGCAAAAGCGCAATCCAGAAAAGGGTTATTCTGAGAGCGAAAAATACTAGCGCAGAAATGAGAAAGGCTCGTTTGATCTGGGGGATGTTTTTACCCATAGATATTCTTTGAAACATAGGGGGGTCAAATGATGGTGCTATCATGTATAAAAACAAGAAAGCATAATATAAGGATTTGGGGTTGTTAAAATCAAATACTTTCGCTAAATCAAAAGTAGGATTGTTAGTCATCATGACAAATACATCTTGAAAATTATCGATCTCGTTGAGAAGGTAGAACACAAGTATTGGAATTATAGTCCCAAAAGTGATAAATTGTATGAAATCAGTGAATGTGACAGACTTAATTCCTCCGAATGATGAATATATTATAACAACGATTGACCCCAAGATTATGCCCGTAGTTTCATCAGTATGCATACAATATTGGAATATTAGTCCAGATACTTTAAACTGGGCCGCAACCCTGCCCGAAGATGCTACAAAACTTGCAAGTGCAGTGATGATTCTCACATTCTCCCCGTAAAGATCTCCCATTGCATCTGCAATAGAGAGCTTTCCGAGAAACCTTGACATTCTGGGTGCGAATATATACGCAATCGCAAGAAGGGAGATAATCGGGCCAATAGATGCAAAAGCATAATATAAGCCATTTTTATATATCTCAGGGAGCGTGTTAAAAAAGAAGGAGCCGCTTACCCATGTTGCCACAATGGTTGCAACTAGAGTTGCGGTACTAAAATTCCTATCTCCTACCGAATATTCCTTTATAGTTTTTATACCCTTGCTGGACCATAGACCAAGCACAAGGTTTGATACTGTGAAAATTAGGAGTAAAAATGTATCTATGTCTAAAGTCATACGTACTCTTGGATTATAAAATAATGTTATTATACCATTTTCAATTTTTAAATGATCCAAACAAATTGTCGCTTAGGACTCGCTCATTCTTAACGTTTTATATACGCATGCGATGCACTCGCCCTAAAATTGATTTGTCCAATTTAATCTTGGAAATGTTATTAATTAGCGTTAACCATAAAATGTGCATTATATCTAAAATAAAATAAAATTATATATATTTTTTTCATCATTATATTTATGGTACTATTTTCAAGATTAAATTGCTCAGGCAAAATTCTTGAGCTAAAACTCCTTGCTTTTTATTTAATCCTAACCAGTTTTTGCTCGGACTAAACAAGTCCCTAAATGAAGGAACAAATATTATGTCTGGGCTCGAGGCGGCAAAAGTTACTTAAGTGCGGGGAAAAACTCTATCTGATCTCGTTTGTATATCTCAAGCAAGATAGGGAAATAAATTTAAGATGACCCCATTCCCACAAGATTGGTAATTCTATATCAATGAACAAATATCACACAAAAAACAAAAATTTATTATATTGCTAACATAAATATTGGTTATTCTAAAAATAAAGTTTATTATATTAATAAATAACTAAATAACAAGTAGTATATGGCAGAACAGCAACCATCTTTATTAAAACGTATAAAAAGTTTTAGTAGTAGTATTAGTTTTAAGGGCGTAGATAAAAAACCAACAGAAGATGCACATAAAAAAACTAGACTTTCAAGTTATGAAAAAAACAACGCGAGTAGCGACACAAAAAATAAAATCAGAAAATATATATACGAACAAATAAAGGATTACACCCCTGGCGGAGCGCTATTTCGTAGAAGCATGCAAGAAAAAAAGGTGAGCTTTCTTGGTTCGTTTTCGTCAAAAGCACAAGAGGATGCAAGGCTTTATAATGAAGTGGTTAAGGAGTTTAGAGAGAAGATAATACCAATTGCAAATCAGATGAAACAGGATCCAAATTACGAACGTTTACCCCTGCTCAAAAAGGGCTGCAGTGAATACATCTTTGTTGAAAATGGCGTGAAATGTAAAGCGTCTAACGCTTCAATAACTCCTGGAAAACCCACCATTCTTAGCACGACAAGCCAGAAGCAAGCCCTTACTTCCGTCAAAAGCGCTAAGACTTCTGAACTAATTGAAGTAGCTGAAGAAATTAGGAATTTAACTGATGACCCAGAAGAAAAATTGGATTCGAAAGAACTAGCTAAGAAATATACAAAATATAAAGAAGATATGAAAAAAGCGATCTCAGATGAAGTAAAACGTAATCAAGATCTATATGGCTGGCTTGATTCAGACGCCCTGCCAAATGCAGATAATTCAAGTTTAGCAGAAGAGTCAAAATTACCACCTCATCAGAGCAGAGTAAGTAGAACTCAATCACAACGCGCGGTAAATGATACAGAAAAAATTAAACAAGAGATTCGTAGGACTCAATCAGAAAGCGCGATTCACACTAGCAAAGCACCTGATTTAAAAACAGCAGAAAATCTTAGGGTGATTCGTGAAGGATGGGGTATCAAAGCCAAAGGAAACCACCCCGCTAGATAAATCCTTGTTTTTACTCTAACATTTTTATTGTAGCTAGCAAATTATACTCCAGAATTACTTTCCCATAGCTCTTCCTGTATTCACGTTAGATGGTGTTTGCATTAGAGTAGGCTTCTTTTCATTGGACGGTTCTCTATACTCAGATGTTATATCGCTAACAGACTGCGCCACTAAGGACTCCTGATGCCTAAGAACATGAGCATCGTGATCATCATCCTGTGTTTGGGAGCTGAGCCCAAGAGCCTGTAATTTTTTCTTTGCATTTGGATCTAGTCTTTTACCCGACATTTTTGCGTTGATGATTTGAAGCTTTTCTTCCAGTTCTTTCTGGTGTTCTTCGGCAGATTTTTCCGCCTTTTCATTTGACTTATCTTCATTGAAATTCTTATTCGCCTCTTCCTCTTGGGATTTTTCTCCCTCTATTTCCTTCTCCTTTTTGTTAGATTCTTGATTTTCTATTTTTTGATCCAGATTTTCCTTGCATGCAAATGAGATTTTATGTTCTTCGGCAAACTTATCGACTATCTCATGCTTTTCTTCCGCTGTTTTTGCTCTATCTTCAAGGGAATTAATCGTATTATTAAAATCGGTAGCAAGTTTCTCCTCCTCTTCTATAATCATTTTTGCAACTTGATTTGGATCTAATTTTTCAATAGCTTCTTCTAGCGCTTTGAAATCCTGTGCTAATTCATCATTTCCTGTATCGTTTATGTTATTTTCTATAGCCACCTCAAGATCTTTATTTTCTTGCGGTTCTTCAGTCTCTTTTTTACCCTCTTTTTCTAGCTTTTCTTGTTTTTCTTTTAATTGATTTGAGTCCTCTATTTTTTCTTTAATCTCAACCTGCTGTATTTTTGTTTCTAAGCTTGCACGCAAGGCGGGCGGAAGAATACTCATCAAGCTCTCAGCTTCTGCCATAAGCTCTCTCAATTCCTGTTCAGATTGCGCTGCGTTCATGCGGCTTATAATATTAAGAAGCCTAGCTTTTCTTGCGTTATTTTGCTCTCTCTTATCACCCTTCTCCTTTTTTTCCTGCTCTTTTTTTGCATTATCATCTAAATTTTCCGCTCTTTCGCCTTTTTCTTTTTTGTGGTCATTTTTGTGATGCGCTTTGGGATTATCTTTATGATCATCTAAAATTTCAGAGTTGTTTTTATGATGATTCTTTGGACTCTCGGATCCTTCGTGGGTGTTGTTATTTACCTCTGGAGCGCTACCTTCTTTTTCTTGATCTAAGCTCATAAATTTTACTTTTTTCTCCATTATACACCAAAATATTCTTACCACTAATAACTGGATGAAAAATAATTTAAAAAATTTCGCTCAAGTGTCTAGTTTATGACAACTTATCTATTATTTTTTTATAAAATCCTTCATCAAACAAATTAGATGCTTCTTCTATGTTTGAGGGGATTTTTTGAAGCCCATACTGCTCATCGCTTGCATTGCCGTAAATTCTTGCGAATTTTTGGGTACCAACCAAATCTGATAAAATTATTTGCTGGATTATTGTGCAAAAAACTATATCAAGATTGCTGATAGGAGAGGGAGTTCTAATCTCTATCCTTTTTGCTTTTGTTCCGCAAATTCTTATCATGGCTGATCGATTATTGGGGCCGAAGCAAATATGCGTTGGAGTCATAAATTTTTTGTCAAATCTTGCGTAATCTGCCTTAGTTTGAGCATATGCAAGGAAGGTTTCTTTTGCTGATTCGCAAAAACTTGAGCAGATTTTATCAATATTATTTTGAAATTTTGGGCATAAGCTTGTGAGTTGTATTTGTAAGGCGTTGCCAAAATCCTGATCAAATGGTTTGGGGTCAAATATCGCCTTATTTTCTTTGTCTTTGAGTCTTTGTTTGATGAGTTTTATGCTATTATTCACCTCTTTTATTATCCTTTGCGGATCTTCATGCGGCCCTATATGATATTCATATTGATTACCCCCTCTTTCTTTGATAAAGGAATATTCTGGTATTACAGAGGAGATAGATTCTAGCCCGATATTTTTTTTTGTATAAAATTCAATCTCGCATCCAAATGTTACTGGGATGGTATAAAGCTTATTTAAATCTCTCAATAGCGTTGACAAATACTTGCTCTGCTTTAATATTTGCGCTAATTTTCTTATTTTAGCATGGATAGATAGAGCGTGCAAACAAACCCCCTTATGAGTCAGAGTCAATCAACTCAGGCTTTTTCTTTTGAGATAATTCCTGAGAAAGTTGAAATCAAAATTTATGATAGATATTTTACTCGCTCCACACATAATTATCTATTAAAAGATGCTGATATTTCAGAGGTTCAGTCAAATCAGTTAGCAATTTCTCGGGATAATAATGCCCTTGGTTTATGTGTGTTGCAACAAAATCACACAAATATTGTAACAGAAGCACAAGTTCCGTGGGAAATTGGCAAGGAACCTATTGCAGATGGAATGATATCCGAAGCCAATAACCTAGTTCTTGGGGTACTGACAGCGGATTGCGTCCCCGTTCTTCTTGCGAGTATAGATGGTGAGGTTATTGGAGCTCTCCACTGCGGCTGGAGAAGTATCTTTGAGGGCATTATTGAAAATTATATAAGTATTTCGCGCACAAAGACCAAAAGCAAAATAATAGCATTTATAGGACCCTCTATACAGAAATCATCATATGAAGTTGGAGAGGAGTTTGTTAATAAATGGCTATTAAAATCAGAGGAATTTGCTCCTTTTTTTGAAGAAATTATTAGCCATGATTCCAATGAGGGCAAATTTTATTGCGATTTACCTTCTATTGCGCGCATCATTTTACAGAATAATGATGTAGAAATTGCCTTTCACGTCAAAGAGGATACCTACACTAACCCCGCTAAATATCCTAGCTTTAGGTATAGTATGAAAAATAATTTGGGTAAATATAAAGGGTCAATTTTGTCAGCTATTACCAAGAAGTGTCTTTAATCGATGATAAAACCCCATAAAAACTAAGTTTTGTAATATTTTGTAATATATTTATCGTTGAGAGGAATCCCTAAATTACTTATAATAGTGAGAAATAAGGTAATTTTTTATGCTACAAGCTACGATTAAATATCCAGTTAGTTGCTACGGAATAGGGGTTCATTCTGGTCAAACAGTCCAGATGACTTTCAAGCCAGCAAAATCAAATGATGGTATTGTTTTCGTTAGAACTGATATAAGCTCAGGCGATAATTTTGTTAAAGCAAGCTTCGATAATGTTACCGAAACAACTCTTTCTACAACAATCTCAGCTCCTAATAAAACTTTCTCCATTTCCACTATTGAGCATCTTATGGCAGCTATTTGGGGTAGCGGAGTTGATAATTTAATTATAGAAATAGATGGGCCAGAAGTGCCTATAATGGATGGTAGTAGTAAGCCTTTCGTATTTATGCTAGAATGCGCTCAAAAAAAACATCTTCCCGAAACAAGGAAGCTAATTAAGATTCATAAAGAAATATATATTGAAAATGGCTCAGGGGGAGTCTCTGTTGTAAGCCCCGCTGATAAATTTTCCATATCACTAGATATAGATTTTCCTTCTAAAGCAATCGGTAAGCAATCAATTAAGTATGATAATAAAGAGCTTTTTGGCTCAGAAATCGCCTCTGCTAGGACTTTTGGTTTTGTTGGTGAGCTTGAATATTTAAGAAGTATAGGGCTAGCTAAAGGAGCATCCCTTGATAATGCTATCGGCTTAGATCAAGACACTATATTAAACCATGACGGACTTAGGTATAATGATGAGTTTGTAAGGCACAAGCTTCTTGATGCGCTCGGTGATTTTTCCCTGGCTTCTTGCGATATTATCGGGTCTTTTTCCTGTACGAAGCCTGGTCACGCTATGAATAATCAATTACTTAGAAAAATATTTGCTGACCCATCAAACTTTAGCCTCGTAGATTCAAATTAAATTTAAACATCACCTAAAAGTTCAGAATAAATCTCATAACTATACGCTATAAAGCAAATAGCCGAGAAAACTCCAGCGTCAAAAGCAATATCATTCTCTTCGATTGTTCCGAAAGTAAGGCATACAGTAGAAATTGACAAAAAACCACCTAGAGCAATTAGATCTCTGATGGGGAGGTTATTTCTTCTCATGTTTTATAAACGAATTCAGTAACAAAGAATCCCGATAAAAAATTAAACTTTGGAAAGGGGTATATTATTCCTTCTGCGCAATAATTAGAATCGCGCCAATATTGTGATTTTTTAGATTGAATAGAATCTTATTAAAAAGATTTTCGGCGACTTCAACTTCATGCTCGTTATATTTCTTTATTAAACTATGTCGTTTTTTTGCATATTTTTCTAGAAAATCGCTGTACCAGGAAATATATTTATCTGTAACGTTAGAAATTTCCTTAACCTTCCACCCATTGGATTTTAGAGATGCGGCAAGACTAGTTTGGTCTATGGGTTTTATTGTAATACCTGCAAAATCTTTGATCTGATTAGATTTTGGATCTTGAAGATGATGGGTTCTTGAATAGTCTAAAATCACAAGAGTTGCCCCTTTTGTGGAAATTTTGCCTATATTCTTGATAAGTAGCTCTTTATCTTCAATTGTATACATAAAATTAAACATATATATAAACGAGAAGAGATCTTTTTTGAACTTAGAGGCGATATTTAAATTATCAAGATGCTTAAAATGAAGGTTAGTATATTTCAACGCAGAATATTCTACTGCTTTTTTGTCAATATCAGCACCCCAAACTCTTCTAAAACCTTTTTTTGAAAGATATTCTGTAGATCCGCCATAGCCGCATCCTACATCTAATGTTTTACCTTGCTTTAAGCTGGACTGATTTTTGATTTTTTTCAAAGCGTAATCAATAGCTTCTGCTCCTCCGGGGTGGGCAAAATCATCATCACCTCTGAGTTTTCTGAGTATGCTTCTTTTTGCGCTTGCAATATGCACAAACCTATCTTTCGTAATTTCCTCAGTTTTATGATGTTTTACATGGGAATCCATTTCGTCGTAATCTTCATCATCAATTTTACTTTCGGCATTAATTTGAGCCGCAAAAAGAGTCAATGCAGCAAAAATAAGTAGGAACTTTTTCATTTGTATCTATTAAATTATCATTCTAAATCTCTTTATAGCGATTTTTGAGCAGATGTCTTTAAAAAAATTCCAAAAAATAACAGCTCTGGGCCTATATTGCACTTTGCGGTAGGGGGGTATTATTTTGGGTTATTATTGAGGGTGGTAGATATAAACCATAGATATAGTCATACCTTTAAATAGCGCCTCCAGGCATCCCAGTCTCTTTTACCAAGATTTTTTTCAAAACCTAGTAAATCACGGACAGAATTTTTACATATTTCTCTAGAGGGGATTATAACATCTTTATTTTGACTCAAAATCAGAGCCTGAGTCTTGCACGCCATTTGCAAATGATATGTATAAAATAAAGCCTCATATATAGTTTTTCCGCATGTAATAGAGCCATGATTTCTCAGTAAGAGAGAAAAATTTTTACCCAAGTCCTTTGCAAGATTTTCTCCTTGATTTTCATTTAAAGCAAGAGAGTCATAGTCATGATAAGAAATTTTTTCATAAAAATGTAAAGCCCACTGACTTAAGGGCATTAATCCATCTTTTAGAGAGGATGCAGCGACGATTTCGGGGGTGTGAATGTGAAAAACTGAGTTTATATCATCCCTTGCTTTATATATCTGAGAATGGATGATATATCCTGTTTTATTATATTGATATTCTGATCCTTCAATCACCTCTCCTTCGAAATTTACTCTTATGAGATCAGAAGCTTTTACTTCGTCAAATTTCATGCCAAACGGGTAAATGTAATAGCAATCTTGATAATCTGAGCTCCTAGATGAGAGGTGTGTATAGGTGTGATCGTCAAGATTTAAGTGCGCAAGGATTTTATATGATGCGGCTAGTTCATCTTTAATTATTAAGTCCATCATTTCTGGAGTTTTATCTTAGTTTGAGCGAGCTGAGGGCTATAATTGCAAGTAGGCAGGAGATAATCCAAAATCTAATAACAACTTTTGACTCGCTCCATCCACATTTCTCAAAATGATGGTGAATAGGCGCCATTTTGAAAAATCTTTCCCCTCCTGTTGCCTTGAAGTAATAAACTTGAATTATTACTGATAAAGTCTCGATCACGAATATCCCCCCTGCTATTGCAAGTATTATCTCATGTTTTGATATAATACTCAGAACCCCCAAAAAAGCCCCCATGGAAAGACTCCCAGTATCCCCCATAAAAACCTCAGCTGGCTGGGCATTAAACCATAAAAATCCCAGTCCAGCGCCAATTAGAGCGCCGCATACAACAGCAAGCTCAGCAATCCCTGGAACATGGACAAGCTGGAGATAATTTGCATGTATATTACTTCCAACTAGATAGCAAATTAAGGCAAAGCACGCAGATACTATGCAAATTGGCACGATAGCAAGCCCATCTAGTCCATCTGTAAGATTAACTGCATTAGAAGAGCCTATAATAACAAAAACCGAGAAAGGAATATAGAAATATCCAAGATTAATCATCAAGCTTTTTGAAAAAGGTATGCATAAAACTTCGCTATAAAGAGGGTCAGACAGCCACGATACTGCAATACAGGCTGGAAGTGCGGCGATTACTTGGGCGAGTAATTTTTGCCTAGAACTAAGACCTGTGTGATTTTTTTTTGAAATTTTTAGATAATCATCAACAAAGCCTATTAGTCCGAAGCCAACAAGTGTTATAATGGCAATATTTACATATGGATTTAGCATATCAGCAAATAATGAACAAGATAGAAGAACTGAAAAAATTATGATAAGACCACCCATTGTTGGAGTGCCAAGCTTTGCTCTGTGGGCTTCTGGTATATAGTCTCTTATTGGTTGACCTTCATTTTTCCACTCCTTTAGGAGAGAGATCATGCGCGAGCCGAATATACTTGTAAATCCGAAGCTAAAAAGGATGGAGATCATGACTCTAAAGGATATGTAGTGTATTAGGTTTGCTATGTGAAACTGACTAACGTGAGATTTGAGAAGTAGATATATCATAAATAATATGTTTCATATTAATAAGCCGCAAAGCTACGTGAGTGATCAAACTATATTAGTTATCAGCATAGATTTTCAGGGGCAGATAAGAACATAACTCTTTTTTTCGATATCTTCAATAGAGTTTTTTAGGGTGTGAATGTTTAGGAAAGAAGAGATGTTTTATGATGACAGCGGAGTTCTTAAGCTATTTCCCTATCCTCCTTGCCCAAAAGATCAAGATCCATGGGAGTGGTGGAAAGAGGGGGGATATTATCATCCCACGAATTACCTGATTCTTCATCCACCTCCATTTCATTTCTTATGATAATTAAGGCTTTTAGAGTATTTTCGTAAGAAGCCTGATCTAGGAAAGAGAGTATTTTGCACCCAGCATCTCCTGAGCCACTAATACCGAACATTCTTACTACAATTCTGCCTACTCCCCCAAGATTTTGATACCGAGCGTGATTGATTTCGGGGGCAATATTCCTAATACTTAGATCAAGGGGGTCAACCATTAAGGAATTACGCAAATGCGCAAACTCTTCTTCCATAAATTTGCCATCGTAGGGAATAGCCGTAATTTGGCTGATAACTTCATCGGTATATGAGGGAAAAATACGATCTCCCGATAATTTATCCGCATAATGAAGAGCATGCATAATCTTGTACATATGAAGTTTCAGGGCGGGGTGAGTATTCATAGATCTTGTTTCTATATATAGTAAATTAAGTTGAGGTTTGAGGATTAAAGAAAGCAGCCAGAGCATCGTAAAGTTTACCAAAACTGTTAATTTGAAGCTTAATCCACCGCTTCATATTAGCCCAAAATTTTTCTATAGGATTTAAATCAGGTGAA
>JANRMF010000104.1:0-2051 GCA_033761815.1 Rickettsiaceae bacterium | reverse complement strand
TTCACCTGATTTAAATCCTATAGAAAAATTTTGGGCTAATATGAAGCGGTGGATTAAGCTTCAAATTAACAGTTTTGGTAAACTTTACGATGCTCTGGCTGCTTTCTTTAATCCTCAAACCTCAACTTAATTTACTATATTTGCAATGCAAAAGTGGCCAAGTCCAATCATCAACGTAACGTTTCCTGCTGGGGTTTACATCAGCCCCATGATCAACAAGGAGTTTAAAACCTCTATTGGTGCACTCATGATTGCTTGAGCAAGAGGAGTGCATAATACTTTGCGGAAATTAACATCCGCTCCCCTTGCAATTATTGCTTCAATAATCTCTATATCTTGATTAGTTTCAATAGCTTTTATGAGTTCTATAGAAGCGCAATCAATAAATTCAGAATTAGCATCACTAAGGTTATTTTCCATGTTAATATCTCAAAAAAATGCAATCATAAAAGTTAGTTATTTGCCCTAAACCCCCTTTCTACACCGATTTATTTTCTTGTCTATTAAATTCACAATAATGTATAGTCAACAAATTCGTAAATATAAGGTTCTTTCATGCAAAAAATCAATTCAGGACAAGACGGTCAAATATCTTTGGAAAAAAGGTGGATAAATTTGTGCATCGCATCCCTTGGGCTTGGGGGTATTTATTCAATTTTTATTGTTTTGCTGAGGACTCCGGGTTTTTCGGATCTCTTTCTTGATAAATCCATTTTTAAGGTGGCGCTTATAATTCACGTAGATTTGACGGTGCTTTTTTGGCTCCTTTCTTTTGTGATGATGATTATTTCAGAAAGGATAAAGGCTGGGTTTTCTTCTGTCATTTCCCAAGTAACATACTTAGTTGGAGTGTCTATAGCGCTAGTTGCGATTTCTCCATTTTTCGGCCAGAGCAAGGCTTTTATGAATAATTACATCCCTATTTTACATAATTTTTTATTCATTATGGGTATTGGGATTTTTTTTGCTTGCTTTGTCGTGGTTTGCTCGCTCGCATCACTCACTAACGATGAAATTACAAGACCTATGGGTCTTCTTGGTATATTAATTTGCCTCTCATTTTTTATCTCCTATTTAAAGATCTCATCCCTTATTGAGTCTGGGGTTCAGCTGGATCAAGCGCACTATTATGAATTGCTTTTTTGGGGTGGTGGTCATTTGATGCAGTTTTTTTTCCTTAGTGGTATGATAATTGTGTGGTATAGTTATGCGGCGCCGCTTGATCAAATTTTGCCCCTCAAATATCTCCTTGCCCTCTCCCTCATTCTCTGCCTGCCAGCAATTTACCTGCAATTACGCTGCGAAATTGACGATGCTTATTATATTCAGCTTTTTAGGGAACATATGAAAATATTTGGCGGAATCCCATTCTTTATAGCGATTTTTACCATGATTTTTTCGTATAGCAACAACAAAGGCCTAAATCTTCAATTTACAAACCAAGCATTCTCGCTCAAAGCTTATTCCATAGTTTTTTCATTCTTCCTATTCTCATCAGGGGGGGTCATAGCTCTTATTATCTCTGGAAAAAATGTCACCATTCCAGCTCACTATCACGGCTCTATAGTTGGCATCACCATTATCTTTATGAGTTATATATACATAAGAATTAGCGAAATCTACTCTGGCCTTAACTTTAAATCTGCAACTTTTCAGCTTCTTCTATACTCATTTGGTCAGTTTGTGCATATTATGGGTCTTGGTATGTCAGGCGGATATGGAGCTTTACGTAAAACCCCGGGAGTAGATTTGCCATTTGAGGCAAAAATTGCCATGGGGTTTATGGGCGCTGGTGGATTATTAGCTATTGCTGCTGGCTTAATTTTTGTGTATATATGCTTATCTGCAATAATGAAAAAAAATTAAAATAAACATAACAAGAATGCCAAAAATAAAGCCAACCAAAAATGATGTTGAAAAAGCCATTAGAACTATATTCGAATATATAGGCGAAGATCCAGATAGAGAGGGTCTCAAAGACACACCAAGAAGAGTTATAAAAAGCTTCCAAGAGCTTTATTCGGGATATGAAATTGACCCCAAGGCCGTTC
>JANRMF010000103.1:0-7069 GCA_033761815.1 Rickettsiaceae bacterium | reverse complement strand
TTAATTTTATTTACGAAACCGTCGTCCGCAGCGAAATTGTCGTTTTGGCAGTAGTTTCCATTTTCTGCCACCTAAAAGAGCTTATGCTTTGCATATCTTATAGAAATGAAAAGTTGCAATTTTGCATGGCATAAACTTATTATTATATATATCAATACCGGCTTCATCCACAACTGAGCAATAAGTCCAACCGCCATCTTCCACAGAAGAAACAGCGAATCTGACATTTTGTTTATCATAAATTTTGCTACATTCCTTATATTGAGATATTTTAATATCGGCAGGAGATTCAACGACCATATTAGTAACGGCTTTTACACTAGCTTTTGTTGCATAGCTTGCCATATTTCCGAAAAAACCGCCAGACATATAAGATGTAGCAAAGATTTCAGTAGCAGTATTAGCAACACTTGCCCAAAATTTTTTGGACTGTTCTTGTCTAATTAATTGCTTAAATGTTTTTCCACCTTTCATGATAAACCTTATTTATTACTGTTTGTACATGAGTATATCGGAGTCCTGTGGTCATGTCAACAGATCCATTAAAAAAAATTATGGTTCCTATAAGATTAATATCTTTATCTTAGCTTAATCAAAATTGTTTTATAGGGAGGTCATTTTATCGGACTATTTGCTACTGCCGCGCCCACCACCATTTGAACTACCGCCCACCACCTTGGTTTTGTTAGGGTCATAATTAGATAGCACTGTTTGTTTTGGTGTCGCTTTTGGTGCTAAGGTTTCGCTATAATTTGGATCTTTTTGAAATTCGTCTCTGAAAGCAGAATCCCATTCGACCCTCATCTCATCAGTTACGTTTTCCGCTTTATCTATATCTGATGATTCATCGCTTCTTTGTGATGAGATTAAGGAGTTTTTTGTCGAAGTATCGCTAGATTTAGTAGCGCCACTTTCTCTATCTAATTGCAAATCCCCAACTCGATCACTTGCGATTGTTTCCTGTTCAAATACATTAGTATAATCACGTATATTCTTTTGCTTATTGAGGTAATTATTTTGCTCTTCTTGGAACTTTTGCTTAACAAATATCAAGCTACTTGTAATCCTAGGATCTTTATTCTGACCAAGATGTTCTTTTTCTAAGTTATCAACAAAATCTTGTATGAAAATGTTAGATTTATACTCATTCGCGAGCGCCTTTATAAATGATTGATTAGCATTTCTGAGTCTAAATTTCATTTCCTTTTGGATGGGTTCTAATTCATATTCTTGGGCTATTTTTTCAATGGAGTTATTTATCTCAAGCATTTTATCTTTCAAATCTTCTGACTTCCTTCCTGTAATCATAGATTTTATTTGTTCATTTAGGTATCCCACCCTTTCTTGTATTATTTGTATTTCGTTTTCTATTGTATCAATATCCGAAAGAGCTGTAGAAATTTTAGTATATTCTGCGTTGCCTCTATTTATACAATATAAGTCAAGTAATTCTTTATTATTTTTGGTCTTTAGTTCATTTTGAATATCAGGGGCATTTTTTGTCACAGACTTAATCTGTTTTTGTTGTAAGATATTATAGTGTTCATATTTTATTATCTCCCGGAGATGCAGCAACAAGTTTTGATAGAGTAACTCACCAGCTAGTCTCTATTTGGCTTATATGATCCAAAGAATCACCACCGAGACTTTGCTCGTATGAATTTTTGGGCTCAGATAAGCCAAGGAGAGGGGTGCATTCCCATTCCATATTTTCCTGGGCTAAAGCTTTAGAGAGAGTCTGGGAATTTTTCGTATTTTCTATGCATAATTTTTGCATGTTTATTAATTTTTTTTCTGATCTTATGCAGTTAAATAATACAAGAGCATTAATGTTATCATCGTCTGAATCTGCTATGTTAGGCTGATAGTAATTAACAAACCAGATATTCAGCTCTCTTAGCATATCTTTCCTCCCAAACATGTGATGATTTTGGTGTTTTAGTCTATCTGTATATTTCGATGCGTGATAAAGGAGCCCGTAAGTTGCCTTACAGATAGAAGTGAAATCATCCATGTCTAGGTATGAAAATATCTGATCCTTTATATAAAAATCGCATTTTTCGAGAATAAACTCATGAGTTAATTTTGGAGCAGGAGGGGTTTTTATTTTCTTCCAAGGTTGATTTATGCTTTTTGGAATCTGGCTTTTACCATAATGACATATATTATTTTTTATAAGAAAGTTTCCAATTTCCCTGAGATTCTCAATTGCTTCAAACATTAATGCTGAGATATTGATTGCGCAGATAGAGTAGCCGCCCCCATTTTCCTGCATATAATCATTAAACAAATCAGTAAGAAGGCCTGATTTATTGTGGATTAAGAGAGACTTGTACTGGCTAATTTGGAGTATTTCTCCTTTAATTATGAGTGATTTTTTTGCAGATTCGAGATTGTGAATATTGAGCTCAACCATAATGTTGGAATAATGAAACGGGCTTAATCCTATTGATGTAATGTCTGGGTTCATCCCTAGTGCATTTGAGATTTTTAGGTCAAGATATTGATCAGAGGAAATGTGAGGAAAGGCCCGAGTTATATCAAGCTCTATGAGAGATCTATTATTCTTTATGATCTCGCAGATAAATTCGCAGCCTCTATCACCGAAATTATTATTAGAAAGAGAGACTGAGCTTAAATTTTTGCTACTAAGAACATAAGGATAGAAAGATTCTAGCCCGGAGTCGCTCATATTATTGTGAGATAAATTTATAATTTTGAGAGATTTTGCGTGTCTTACTAGTGGAATTAATTTAGATACTAGTTTGTTTCCCATGTAATTTCCAGATATATTAAGGGATTCAATATTATTGCCCTCTACATTTATCCTGCCTATTATGTCTTCTAGTCCTGCTGCTTTTATATTATTATAGGATAGATCTAGCTCTATAATTCCTTTACCGTATATTTTTTTTGATAATATTTTCGCTCCCTCATTGCGTATATTAGTATCAGAAAGGTTGATATATTTTAGTGATTTGGTTGAGCTGATTATTTGTGATAATTTTTTTATATGTCCATCAGACATTCTATTGCCTGAAAAATCTATTGATTCAATATGTTTATTGACCTTGAACAATTTATTGATCATTTTCATTTTTTCATAAAGGAGCCAATCATTGTGCATGCTGTTGTTGCATAATTTGATTTCTCTAACTGAATTGGTTTTATCTAAACTATCAAAAACCCTCTTAAGATTTTCCATATTTAAAGACGTATCTATAACAATGGAATAAAAAGGCCCAAAACTTGGTTTATTTGCGAATATATAATTTAAAGCCTCTTGGTTTTGAGATAAGTCTTGAGAAATTGCAATTTGGGTTAGGCGCTGTTTCATACGAGTCTAAAACATTATTTTTGTTATTTTTTTCTCCCCATTTTTGCAAGAAGAGAAGAATAAAGTTTCCGATGATTCTGAGGTCACTTCTAATTTAGACACTTTATCTAAAAATATTATCTCAGTTCCATTTTCTATTTCAATATTTATTACTGATTTAGGATAAATAAATTTAGATATTATTGCTTTAGTGCCTTCTATTTTTATATTCATAAAAAAAATAATTTGATCATTAATTAAAATTGCATTTTTTTCTATGCATATTTCATCTAGCTTTGGCATTAATGCTACGCTCGATCCTATATCAACTTCAATAAAAGATTCCTCATCTTCTAGATAATTATTTATAGGTCTGATTTTAAAGTTTGTAACCTTATATTTTGCGCTTCCTGCTGAAATATCTATGATTTTTGTCATATTATCCTCTGATGACCCTATCCTCAAGGGTTTCTTAACATTTCCAAAATTTGCAAATAGGATGAATTTTTTACCATCAGGGTTTAGCGCAAAATCCTCTAAATTTTTTGCAAGAATTTGTGTTATGCCCTCGTCATCTGAGTCTTTAGAGTAATTGATCTGCATGAAGTATGGCAAGAATAGATCTATTTTTTTCTCATATGACCCTATTACTGAAATGTGCCATTTTTCTCTTTTGAGTGCACATATTCTGATCTCATATACTTCACCTTCAAATGCAAAACGAATTACATCAGAAGGTAGCAGGTATCTATACTTAAATGGTAGGGTAAAATATATGATAGATTTTGCTGAATGTATTTGCTCTAATATCATTTTTGCGAGAATGCTAGCTTCGGATTCGCTCATTACATTTGGCAGAGAGAGTGATTTTTGATTTCTTTTTGCATGGTCTAGATTTACCTCCTCCCTGCAAGGTTCATATTCCTTTGTAGAGCTGATATACGTAAGAAGTAGCGAGCCAAGCTTTAAGTCATCAGACTCATTCTCAGTTGTGATTATATTTTTGGAGATAATGATATCGCTAGAATCTATTTTTATTGCCTCATTATAACCTCTTTTTACAAAAGAAGCCCCTCCATCTGGCTTATCTTTAATGTCAAAGAAATATGATATTCTCAGCAAGTTTATCGCCTCAAACCCAGTGATTTTTTTGGCCAGAACGATGCCACTTGTATTTTCCTGGAGTGAGTTCATCTCGAGCAATTCTTTTCGTATGCCGCATCTTTTTGATATGTCCGCTATTATATCTGCAATTAAAACCCCCCCGATTTTGCCGTTTATCCAGTGTCCTTTTGCCCACAAGTAATGATCGCTCCATTTTTTTTGGTGTGGCCAAGTGGGGTAGGGGCGGGAGTCAAAGCACCATAGTATCATATTCTCTATATATTCTTGCTCGCCCCAGTAATCTAGAAAGCATGATAGGGCAAGTCTCTGTATTGAGATGTTGGTTTCAGAGTTTGAGTAATAAGGGGATCCGCCTTCTACCGATCTTGGATCATAGAAAATATTGGGCTGATTTGTTGCTTTATCTATCGAAGGAAAACCAAATTCTGTAAACCAAATTTTCTTGGAGCGCGGAGTCCATGGTGTTCTTGTTCCATCGGGATTATGGTGATAATTCTCCCAAAACCATCTGATATTCTTCCATGCATAATTTCTGGATAGGGGTATTTTTTGGTTATTTTCATAATAATAATCATAACCCTCTCCAGATTCGAACCCTTTTTCAATATCTTCTTTTGTGGGTGAGTTATTTTGCGTCATAGTAAGGGGCATGTAATTATCAATTCCGATAAAATCGATTTCATCAGATGCCCATAAATCATCGAGATGATACCATCCGCCTTCAGTATGGTGATATTCTGACCAGTCTGCTGCGTATGAGATTTTTACATCCGCCCCTAAAATATCCCTTACTTTTTTTGCAAGATTTTTTAGCTCCTCAACGACTGGGAACCTGTCTCCATACCTAATGGACGTTAGGGCCTTCAGCTCGCTTCCAATTACAAAGCCATCAACAAGACCTTTGCATAATTTAGCATAATGCAAAATAAAATTATTATAACCATCTGATTTGTGAAAAAAGTTCCTGACTTCTTGAGGGTTTCCTGATATCCTCCCTCTCCATGGTTTATCTTGTATATCTACAAAAATTAGGGGGTAAAACATGATCCTGAGCCCTCTTGACTTTATCTCCTGCAAATAGCGCACTATTGATGCATCGTTGATCGTTCCGCCATATAATGGGTTTTGGAAGGGGTCACGTGAGATTACCCTGGCATTTGCCCTTGTGCGGTTCGCCACCTTCCACTCTTCTGAATATATGATATTTTCCGCATACTCATTTTCAATAGCAGGATATAAGCTGCAAGATCCAATATCAAGACTATCTGCAAACCAGCATACAACAGGAGAAACCCACTGAATTTTTGGGCAAATCTTTTGAAGATAATCAAGGCTGAATATACTATCCGGTATTTTCTTATTATTATTTACGTTGATTTGAGATGTTCTGATATTTGTGCCCATTTCTATGTGGGATTTTGTTTGCACAATTGTGTCACACACATATTCCCCTGAGCCTGGTATGATATTTACCCCCAGTATCTTGTCTTCAAGGGCGCAAAGATTAGAGGCTCTCTCTATAGTTCTTGATACTTCAAATGAGAATTTGGGTATGTTATTTCCAAATTCTGCAAGTGGGAAATTTTCAAACACAATATATGCAAGGCCCCGATAAGCAGGAGATGGGCATCCGTTTATGGATACCATTGCAGGGTCTGGCATTTGCTCCTCAGTGCCAAGATATAATCTATAATTATAGTCCGCTATATTAATTAGCTCGTTATTTGCCCAAATTCTATCTATTTGGTCAATTTGCCCCTCGCAAATACCGAGCGCAAAGGTTGCATAATATAAAAAATCAACCTTGGTTGATTTGTTCATGTGGTCAGCAAAATATCTGATTGATGATGTTTCAACTGGTACTTCTTTTATAGAGCGAGCCCAAATTAGCTGGCCGTCCACTCTTCCTTTCCCATATATTAAAGGAATTGGCCTTCCTTCGATAGAAGAAATCGGGTATAAATTATCCTTATATTTGCCAATTCTAAAAAATTGCCTTTCTTCATAGTCGTTTTCTAATTCATCGCCTATCCAATTTCCCAAATAGCGGCCAGCGCTCGATAGCATACCCCCGCCGAAGAAGCTCCCGACCGAGCTTCCAACATTTCCAAGTAAAGTTGATAACATAATTTTTATTTCGCACTATATCAGAAAAATCCCCCCCACTAAGCCTTATCGGCAAATTTTTTAAAAAACTTTATGGGTATTTTGCGCGCGTGTTTGAGGGGGTAATTCTTCTCTAGTCATCCAAAGGATATATCAAATTAGCCAGTCTATCACAAAAAAATCGCCCCCATTTCTATTTTTTTTGATTTTTTGGATAGAGGTGTTTATAAAGAAACAACCTAGTTTTTTAGGAAATGTTTAATTCAAAAGGAGAAGTAATATGGTCTATCAAAATTTTAGAAGATATCTATACCCTGTTATATTAATACCAGCTCTTTCTTCGCTCCTTGTTTGCTGCTGGCCTTACTATACTTCAAGCGAATATTCTGAAAATTTCCGAGTAGGATACTCCACTTCAAAGCCGATATATTTAAGTATTAAAAATACAAAAAAAAATACTTTATATCTTCTACTTGAGCGTAATATAAATCTGGATGAGTTTTTTATCAAAATACGCTGGAT